>NZ_JBHTJW010000001.1:0-530983 GCF_042676145.1 Methylophilus glucosoxydans | reverse complement strand
TATCGTGCGTATATCCGTTTGATTGTTCTTGCCATTTAACATCTCCTAAAAAGTTAGGTCGATGTGTCTACTTTTCTAAGGCAAGTCCAGAGTCCTAGTTGAATAATTGGTTTGAACGGCTCCTCATAATGGCGGAGTAAACTCTAATCCATTACCAATATCTTGAATACAGTGTTTTTTTGAGCTTTTTATTGATTGCCATTTTGGCCTTAAATTCTCATCTTCGATGCTACCCCTAGAGACCTTGGCTTTATTAGTTAAAAAGTTAATACTAATGTCACTGGTTTCCCCCGAAGCCCGATGCGTATTTACTCGATCATAGCCTATAAGCCTTAGGCATTGATCTTCTTTACGAAAGGTGAACGTTGCCGAAAACATTTCCCAAGACCCAGCATTTGCAAAATACTCAAGGCGAATAATTAAATTGCCTTTAGATATTTTTATAGCATTTTCAGTTAAAGGATCTTCAAGCATTGGATCTGTATGTCGGGGGATTAATGTATGGTTTTCAACTAGTTTTATATATTTATCTGAAACTTTGTCTCGAACAGCAACTAGAAGCACTCTAGGGTTTGTATCCGTAACCTCAGCACCTAGCCCTTCGTTTTTTAGAATGTTTTTAGTATTTTTCTCGTGTAGAACAAGAACCACATCGTCTATACCATCAGAATTTAAATCACCTTTTTGTTGATGCTCCACATACCATCCTCTTGGAGTAAAACCTTCAATCGTTGAAGATGTTAAAGAAATGTTTGGATAAATAGCTTTTGGAATATCATCGTTAGCAAATGACACTGACATAGAACAGAGCATTACCAGAACGGATACTAAATTATGAATCTTCATTCTTCGCTTTGAGTTCTAACGTAGAGGTAACCGGCCTTGCGCGGCTTTTCGCGCCAGGTCCGAGTTGACGCCGAGTTAGCGCTACTTGAACAGACGCTCACGGAGGATGGTATTGCAACGCACTGCGATTGAACCATAGAACCACGTTGTCAGGCCAAGTGCTCCAAGAATTGCGGTGAGGAGCCAGCCCTTGATCCCCCAAGTAGCAAGCGGTGTTTTGTTTGCAACCTCCAAATATTCAGGAACAACCTTGGCCAGGACAAAGCCGTAGAAGCCGGAGACGAGAAAGCCGCTGAGAGCAAAAAAAGCAACAAATGCGGTCGGCATTTCCGCATAAGACGCGAATTTCTTTCGGTTCTTCCATGCGTTCCAAAGTCTGTTTAACACTCTCATGTTCCCTTTCTGTTGATTGGTGCGGAGTGAAGGAATCGAACCTTCCACGTTCACTCTTGGCAGGCTACACAAATTCATGTTCGCGATCTGTCGCTTGCGTTGGAATTTACACCAGGCTCCGCAGGAACGCAATTCCGCACCAAACACATGCCATGAAACTAGAAACAGCGAATGAGTTTTTCATGATTACCTCCATGGTTGTTGAAACTACGCCAATAACGCAAATGAAAATGTCCAACCCAAACGAGATTGCAACGCTCACTTCAATGTGTACCTGTACCTCCAAGCCGGTCAAGTTGCAATCATTCTGTAGCGCTAACTATTAAGTAGCCGTCCTAATGACAACATGTAAACTAGCATTCTTTCTTCAATTTACTAATCAAACCATATACCTAGGTTAAAAATAGAGGGCGTAATTTAATCGGCAAAATCGTCAATCGAATCTGACTTGTTTAGATGGTTTAAATAATGCCATAAGTGTTAAAAAAACCAGCAAAACATATTTTTTGTGGTTAATGTAGAAGTCCTGTAATTTTTGATCTGCCGAAAATAAGAATGGATACCCGCTTTCGCGGGTATGACAGGCCTAAACCTTCTCAAAATGAAAAAGCCACCTGACTTAGGTGGCTTTCTCATGACTACCAATTCAAACAACTACAAAATCAAGCTATTCATACGCTTCACAAAGCTAGCCGGATCTTCCAATTGCCCGCCTTCAGCCAGCAATGCCTGATCAAACAGCACATGCGCATAATCGGCAAACTTCGCATCATCGCTTTCCGCTTTCAGTTTTTCAACCAGACGGTGGGTCGGGTTAATCTCTAGAATCGGTTTGCTGTCTGGCGCTTTTTGACCAGCCGCTTTGAGGATACGCGCAAGGTTGCCGGACAAGTCATGCTCACCAGCCACCAAACAAGCGGGGGAATCAGTCAGGCGGTGTGTGACTTTCACTTCTTTCACGCTCTCGCCCAGCGCGGTTTTAATGCGCTCGACCAGATCTTTGGCTTGTTCTTCAACCTGTTTTTGCGCTTCTTTGTCGGCTTCATCTTCCAGCTTGCCGAGGTCCAAGTCCCCTTTGGCAATCGATTGCAGTTTCTTGCCTTCAAACTCGGTCAGGCTACCCAGCAACCACTCATCTACCTTGTCAGACATCAACAACACTTCAATGCCTTTTTTGCGGAAGATTTCCAGGTGTGGAGAGTTCTTCGCCGCAGCAAACGTATCGGCTGTGATGTAGTAAATGGCCTCTTGCTCGGGCTTCATGCGCTCAATGTAGGCCTTGAGCGATACGTTTTGGGTTTCGCTGTCAGTGTGCGTAGAGGCAAAACGCAACAGGCTGGCGATCTTGTCTTTGTTGGCAAAGTCTTCGCCGGGGCCTTCTTTAAGCACGCGGCCAAACTGTTCCCAGAACTTGGCGTAGTCTTCGGGTTTGTTTTCAGCCAGGTCTTCGAGCAGGCCCAGCACTTTTTTAACAGAGCCGTTTTTAATGGCTTCTACGTCGCGGCTGTCTTGCAAAATTTCGCGCGAGACGTTGAGTGGCAGGTCGGCTGAGTCAATCACGCCACGCACAAAACGCAGGTATTGCGGCATGAGTTTTTCGGCATCTTCCATGATAAACACCCGCTTCACATACAGCTTGATGCCCTGGCGGCGATCGCGGTCGTATAAATCAAATGGCGCTTTGGCTGGCACATAGAGCAGCGAGATGTATTCTTGCTTGCCTTCTACGCGGCTGTGGGTATAGGCGAGCGGATTTTCAAAGTCGTGAGAAACGTGTTTGTAAAACTCGTTGTACTCTTCTTCGCTAATGTCGTTTTTGCTGCGTGCCCACAAGGCAGAAGCTTTGTTAACGGTTTCGTCTTCATCGGTGGGGACTTGTTCGCCGTCTTTCCATTCTGATTTTTTCATCACAATCGGCAGGGTGATGTGGTCAGAGTATTTGCGGACGATGGTTTTCAGTTTCCAGTCGTTCAAGAATTCGTCTTCGCCTTCGCGCAGATGCAAAATCACATCGGTGCCGCGGCCTGCTTTTTCAGTCGCTTCAATGGTGAAATCGCCTTCACCGTGCGACTCCCACTTGACGGCTTCAGTCTCGCCTGCGCGGCGGGTAATCAGGGTGACTTTATCGGCAATGATAAAGCTGGAGTAAAAACCCACACCAAACTGGCCAATCAGGTTGGCATCTTTGGCTTGGTCGCCGGTCAGGTTCTGGAAGAATTCTTTGGTGCCGGATTTGGCAATGGTACCAATGTTGTTGATCACTTCTTCACGGCGCATGCCGATACCATTATCAGAAATGGTCAGTGTGCGGGCAGCTTTATCAAATGAAACTCGAATATTTAACTCGCTGTCATTTTCATACAAAGCAGCATTTGAGATGGCTTCAAAACGCAACTTGTCAGCCGCGTCAGAAGCGTTGGAAATCAATTCGCGCAACACAATTTCTTTATTGCTGTAGAGCGAATGAATCATCAATTGCAGTAATTGTTTGACCTCGGCCTGAAAGCCCATGGTCTGCTTGGATTGCGATTCTGCTGTCGCAGTTGTCATGACAGATCCTCCAAAAAACAGGGTTAAACACAAAATTTAACCCTAGATGGGGAAGCAAAAACCGTTTTTCAAGAGGGGAGATTGTGAAACAGGCGGGGATCTATGACAAACCATCATTTAAAACCATGACTGGCAACCGGATTGCGGCGTTGAGGCCAATAAACAAGGCGTTATTCAGCCAATTAAAACCGATTTATTTGCATAGTTTTTGCTAGTTATTTTGTAACGCAGCATTCTTTGTTCTGATGTCAGGTAAGGAGCGTAGTGTATGAATCTCTTTCACACGTTAATCGAGCAAATGCAGGTCATGAAACTGCCGCTATATGCAGTCACCTTGACCGCAGTCCCGCGGGCAGATACCCCGGTGTTGCTCATGTTGCATTGGCATGGCTTTCGCAAACAGCCGACGCCCGCCCTGCCCATGCTTAAACCGACGCTGCAGCCAGTGCCTGGCTCGGCCTTGCAAATCAATGACCGCTGGCGGCAACCGGAAGTGGTCGATGAAGCCGTGCTGGACGCGGCCTGGCAACTGGGCGCCTGGGACGTGCAACGTGAAGAGCACCGCGCTTGCACCTGGGTCGGCGCCAGCGAGCAAGAAGCGCTGGCCTGCAAACAGGCGTTTGGTAAATATGATGAAGTGCTGGAAGACGAACTGCTGGTCAGCGATGCCCCAGACCGTGACGAAATGTTGCATCTCGGTGCCAAAGTTGGGTATATCCGCTGGCAATTCCGGCCAGTCAATGGCGGCGTCTGGCAATCCACGGCTGAGGACGATACCTTGCTCGAAGATGGACGGCGTATCCCGCCCTGCCCGATTCGGCCCCTTGCACTGAAAGGGGGCAAATTGAGCAAGACTGCGTATCGATTGGGGCAGATCAACCGTATCATTTTGTTGAAATAAGCAAAGGCGAGCGTCTCCGCCGCTTGCCTGCAAGATTAAAGTGCTCCAAAGCATGGCAGGCGGTGAATGTGCATTGCCGCTGGTCGGCCTTAATCAGTGCCGCCCACCCCGTTTATTGCTAAGTGCTATGGCATGGACGTAATGACGTCCGGCAGAAAAAATACCAAAACATCCAGGATCGCGATTAAATTTTTATTCTTTTTAGAATGCGAACCACCGTCATGACCGGGCAGAGCCTTGTATTTGCTCGCCTTTACGAAAGGCGCACGCCAGCGCGCTGGTCATCGCTGATTTTTTCATATTACTTTCACTGGCCTCTGCCAACATAACAATTTATACTGTTTGAACGATGTGTCTGGGGAGGCAATGATGGCAACAATTGAGGTGACTGAGACCAGTCCCAATTCATTTTCTGTCACGGTGCATGGGACACAAACCACCTCACATCAAGTGAATGTCAAGCCAGATTATGCCCAGCCATTGCTCGATGCCAGCCAAACGGTGGCAGAACTGGTCAGTGCCTCGTTTCAGTTTTTGCTTGACCGGGAATCGAACACCAGCATTTTGAGAAGCTTTGATTTAAGCGTGATTGAACGCTATTTCCCAGAGTACCCACAGGCCATACAACGCTATCTTAAGTAATCACCTCCGTATTAACGCATGCTAAATATTAATCATGACACCCAGCTCGCTGCTGTAGATTTGGGCTCCAACAGTTTTCGTCTCGAGATCGGGCGCGTGGTCGATGGCCAGATTCTGCGCGTGGATTATTTGAAAGAGGCGGTCCGCCAGGGCGGTGACCTGGACGAAGACCGAAATCTGAAACCGCAGGCGTTTGAGCGCGGCCTGAAATGCCTGGCCCGCTTTGGCGAGCGTCTGAAAGATTTCCCGGTAGAACATGTGCGCGCTGTCGCGACGCAAACCCTGCGTGAAGCAACCAATAGCGAAGATTTTATCCGCCAGGCACAAAAAGTCCTGGGCTATCCCATTGAGATTATTTCTGGCGTCGAAGAGGCCAGGCTGATTTATCAGGGCGTCAGCCGCATGTTGCCGCAATCGGACGAAAAGCGGCTGGTGGTGGATATCGGCGGACGCTCTACCGAGTTTATTTTGGGTCAACACTTCCGTGCCACGGTAACGGAATCCTTGCGCCTGGGCTCAGTGGGCTGGTCACAAAAATATTTTGCCGATGGCCAGTTTAGCGAACGTAATTTTGAACGCGCCGAAATTGCTGCCGAGTCGATTATCGACATGATTGCCAACCGCTATGTTGGAAAAGCAGAGGTAGCCTATGGTGCCTCGGGCACGGTGGGCGCGGTCGCCGATGTGTTGGCAGGCGCAGGCTTCGCGGCTGACCGCATTGAACGCGCGCAGCTGGAGTGGCTAAAGCAGACGCTGATCAAAGCCAAATCGCCAGACCGGCTGAACATGGAAGGCCTCAAGGATGACCGGCGTGCAGTGATTGGCGGCGGCCTGGCCGTACTGACCGCAGTATTTGATACCTTGAAAATTGACACGCTGATGGTGGCTAACGGCGCGTTAAGGCATGGCGTGCTTTATGACATGCTAAACCCGGAAGATGTCACCGAAGATTTGCGTACTGCTTCGATTGCCAGATTGTGCAAGCAATTTGGTGTTGAAATGGAGCATGCCAACAACGTCAGCAAAATGGCGCTGTATTTTTACGACGCCATGCTGGCCTGTGATACGCAGAAGCCGCTGCTACATTGGGCGGCGCTGTGCCATGAAATTGGCTGGGCGATTTCACATACCGATTGCAACAAGCATGGTGCCTATATTCTGGATAACACCGAATTGATGGGCTTTGCGCAAAGTGAACTGCATACCATCAGCCTGCTGGTGCTCGGCCATCAAGGCAAGTTACGCAAACTGGATGCAGACTTTGACAATCAGGATTTGGTTTGCCAGCTCATGGCATTGCGTCTAGCCGTAATCTTTTGCCATTCCCGCCGCATGCCCTCACTCAAGCACCTGCAGCTGGAACGCCATAAACAGCAGTTTATTCTGGCGCTGTCCACGCAATGGGCAAACCAGCATCCGCAGACCCATTACCTGCTGGAGGAAGAGTGCCTGCTGTGGCAAAAATTGGGCTGGCAATTAGAGATTCGACACACGTAAAAAAACGGGCGCCAGGCCCGTTTTTTTTGATCAAAACTTAATCTTTTTTCTTTTTCTCTTTTTTCTCGTCTTCTTCCTTGAGCTTGGCCATTTTTTCGCGCCACTCTTGCAATTGCTCGTCTTCAATTTCAAGCTGTAAGGCCAGGGCTTCTTCCTGGCTCAGTTTTTCCTTGATGAAGCGTTTGGGTAATTTACCTCCCATGCGGGACAGAATACGCTCAGCCTCATCGGCAGGTAATTGTTTGACTTTATCCAGATACACTGGATTGACCTTGTCTTTCATAGGACTCCCTTTGATTGTCTACTATCCGGCTGTTTAAACAGACCGGATTTAGCTGTTTTGCAGAATCCAGTCGGTGACCGGATTCCACTGTGCAATGTCGACCTCTTTCAAGGTATTCGACAATTCAAAAATACTGAGGCCTTCTTCGGCGGCAGTGACATAAATCTGCGAAGAACGCAGCATGGACAGCACAGAAAAGCCTGACTCATCCATAAAGGTCAACAGACGCTCTGCGGAGCGCGTACGCGGCATCACCCGCATGCCAACCAGACCCACAAATGTTTTATGTTTACGCACGGCTTTTTCTTCTGCCAGCAATTGCAAAAAGTCTTGCGTCGCCCCGATATCAAATGCAGAAGGCGCCACGGGAACCAATACCAGGTCGGCTTCAGTCACTGCATCAGAAATTTTTTTGTCCCGCAAACCACCAGGGGAATCGGTAATTACCCAGTCGGCCTTTTGCAGGGCGGACTTGCCAAGATCATCGGCATTGTAAACAGTGGCGACATGTGCGGGCCGACGCGCAAGCCAATCTGTGGTTGATTGCTGCCGGTCTATGTCTTCGAGCACAATCTTGTGGCCCAGCTGCGCCAGATAGCCAGCAAGATTCGTGGCTAAAGTGGTTTTACCGCTGCCGCCTTTGGTATTTGCCACCAATACCCTGCGCATGCTTCGCTCCCCGTTTCAAGGTGTTGAATTTTGTCATGAAAACCAGCTGATATCACACCATATCAATATGAAATTTTTATGACAATTGATTTTGAACAAAAACAGTATAAACTGTTTTTACTGAACCCAACCAGGAGAATCTCATGGCCAGCAAACCAAATAACAAACCCTTGATCCAGAACAAACCGGCCACGACGCCAGCGAAACCGGCTGCGACCGCCAAGGCGCCTGTTGCCAATAAAACGGCTGCAAAACCCGTGGCACCCGTAGCAGCCAAGCCAGCAGCCAAACCGGTATTAAAAACGGCTGCAGCGCCTAAAAAAGCGAGCGGCACACCAGCGATCAAGGTCGTGAACAAAGTCGCCACGGCACCTGAAAAAGACAAGGCCGACAAGGACAAACCAAAAACCAACAAGGTCAAAATGGAACGTGACAGCTTTACCATGCCCAAAGAAGAGTACGCACAAATCGCGACTTTGAAAAAACGCCTTGAAGCGCTGGATAAACCTGTCAAGAAAAGCGAATTGTTACGCGCTGGCCTGAAACTGCTGTCTGCCATGGATGATGCAGCGTTGAAAGCCACGCTGGCCAGCATTCCAGTGATTAAAACCGGCAGACCAAAGAAATAAGTTAGTTCACACGCGGCGCATACAGTGGCGACAGGCCACTACGCGCTTACTTGATCAGCTCGGGGCTTTGCACACTATACAATTTGTAGGGCGGCCCCGATTTTGGCAAGCGCAGCCACCAGACCGCGCCCTTCTTGATACTGACCTGCCCTTCTGGCAAACCCAAGGCATGCGCAACCAGTTCACCTATCCAGGGCTGATGACCAACCAGCATCATCGATTCAAACGGGCTTTGCGCCAGAATTTGCAGTAGCGGCTCTAGCGGCCTTTCCGGCGCCAGACGTGTATCTTCCTGCCAGTCCTCTCCCCAGTAATCCACGGTTTCACGGGTACGCACGGCAGGACTCACCAGCACATACGTTTGTTTGGGCAAGTATTTTTTGAGCCAGGCGGACATTTGCTTGGCTTGTTTGTGTCCCTTGGCGGTCAGCGGCCGCTCAAGGTCAGAGGCCCCATGCATGAGCACCTCTGCTTCTGCATGTCGCCATAAAATCAGGTTTTTAACAGGCATCACACACTTTTATAAAGAATGATACTGGCGCAGTAACAGGTGCTGGCAAGACAGGGGCTCGGCAGCTTCAGTCCGCGCGGCCTGTTGATATTGCCCATTGTCACTCAGTTGCCAGGCATCCAGATTATCTTGCAGGTAAAGCTGCAGACTTTCGCGGTAAATGCGTTGCTGCATGGCGGGGTCTTTGATTGGCCAGGCCAATTCTACGCGGCGGATCATGTTGCGGCTCATCCAGTCTGCGCTCGACAACCACATCTGCACCTGACCATCCAGCTCAAAGTAAAACACGCGTGAATGCTCGAGCAGTCGACCGACAATGGATCTGACCCGGATGCGACCTTTAACCGACGGCGCATCAACCGGCAAGATGCAGGCCCCACGCACAATTAAATCAATCTCAACGCCGGCACTGGCGGCCTTCATGAGTGCATTGACCAGCGGGACATCGGTCAGCGCATTCATTTTAGCAATCACCTTGGCGGGCTTGCCCAGTCTGGCCAGGCGCTGCGCCTTTTCCAGCTGCCGGATCATGCTGTTTTGCAGGGTAAAGGGCGCCACCAGCAGATGACGCATGGTCGGGATCGGCAGCTCGCTGGTCAAGTGACGGAAGACGGCTTCCATTTCCTTGGTCAGATTGGCATCCGCGGTCAACATGCTCCAGTCGGTATACAAACGTGTGGTTTTCGGGTTGTAGTTGCCGGTGGAAAGATGCCCATAGCGGTGAATGACCTTGCCCTCACGGCGCATAATCAACAGCATCTTGGCGTGTGTTTTGAGGCCGACCACGCCATACACCACCTGCGCGCCCACCGACTCCAATGCTTCTGCCCAGTTGATGTTGGCTTCTTCGTCAAAACGCGCCTTGAGTTCAACCACCACCAGCACTTCCTTGCCACGGCGCACTGCCTCTTGCAGCAAGCGCAACATGCGTGGATCCGCCCCAGTCCGGTAAATGGTCATGCGAATGGCCAGTACATGCTCATCCTTGACCGCTTCTTCCAGTAGCTGGATCACCACTTCGAAACTCTCGTAAGGCTGGTGGATCAGCAAATCTTTTTCGCGCATTTGCGTCAGCAGCGAAACATTTTTTTTGATGTGCTGCGGCCAGTGCGGCTGGAATGGCACAAACTTGAGATGATCTCCTTTGGCCATGTCTGGCAGCTGAATCAGGCGGCCCAGATTCACCGGACCATTCACGCGGTATAACGCCAGTGGCGGCAGGTTAAATTGCTTGAGTAAAAACTCGGCCAGCGTGTCGTCGCATTCTTGTGTCACCTCAAGTCGCACCGCTTCACCATACTGCCGATGCGCCAGCTCTTCACGTAACGCTGTGCGCAAGTTGATCACATCATCTTCATCCACCTCAAGGTCACTGTTGCGGGTGACGCGGAACTGGGAAAAATGCAGGATGCTGGCGCCTTGGAATAAAACCTCCAGATTGGCGCGGATAATGCTGGTCAATGAGACAAAGCACTGTTCACCCTTGCTGATAGACGGTGGCAATTGCACCAGGCGCGGAACCACACGCGGCGCACGTACGATGGCGATTTTCTCTTCACCATCGACGGCAATGCGCACAATAAAGTTGAGCGATTTATTGGCCACTTGCGGAAAAGGATGCGAAGGGTCCAGCGACACTGGCATCAAGAACGGCAACACTTCACGCTTGAAGTAATTGGACACCCAGGTGGTTTGCTCTGGGGTCCTGACCCCACCCGAGACCAGATGTACGTGCTCTTTTGCCAGCGCCGGCATCAGCGCATCGTTAAATAGCTGGTATTGCTGGGCCACCAGCGCATGCGCCATGGTCGCTACTTGCTCGCAGGTCGACGCAGTGACCGGGCCACTGGTCACGCCTTGCTGATATGCCTCCATCTGCAAAGGCATGCGGACTTCGAAAAACTCGTCAAGGTTATTGGTGACGATACACAAAAAGCGTAAACGCTCCAGCAAGGGATAGTCCTCTCGCTGAGCCAGAGACAACACTCGGGCATTAAAACTGAGGATACTTTGGTCTCTGTCTAGCAGGGCGGGCGTGTTATTTTTCATGGCGGATATTGTATCGGCTGCAATGCTTTCAATTGTGACAGTTTTATGAAATTACATCTTTCTTAATTCACGCCAGCCGCTTATAGCTGCGCGATGTGTTGCAATCGCAACCGGGCAGCCGTGGTGATCTCGTTCTTTTCTGCCGCGGAAAGTTTTGCCACATGTTTCACCATCAAACTGGTCCGCGGATTGCGTGCAAACAATGCCTCATGCTTGATTAAAAATGCCCAATACAAGGTGGTGAACGGGCAAGCCTGCGCCCCCGTTTTTTGTTTAGGGTCATATTTGCAGTGCTGGCAATAATTGCTCATGCGCTGGATGTATGCACCACTGGCCACATACGGCTTGCTGGTAAAGCGGCCGCCGTTGGCAAACAGGGCCATACCCGCGACATTGGGTAACTCCACCCACGCCACTGCATCAACATACACCGCCAAAAACCAGTCCGAAACCTGTTGCGGGGACAATTCTGCCAGCGTGGCAAACAAGCCGAGCACCATCAGACGCTGAATATGATGCGCGTAACCATGCTGCAAAGTTTGCCCGATGCACTGCGCTAAACAATGCATGCCAGTTTGCCCCGTCCAGAACCAGGCGGGCAGCGCCCCTTGATGGTTAAAATAATTGGCCTTTTCCAGCGCGGGCATTTCCAGCCAATATACGCCACGGATAAACTCGCGCCAGCCCAAAATCTGCCGGATAAATCCCTCCACACTGGCCAATGGCGCTTGCCCCTGCCGATACGCCTGCTCAGCGGCAGCAATCACTTCGCGCGGATTGAGCAATTTGAGGTTTAAGGCCGAGGCCAGCAGTGAATGCCACAAGTATGGCTCTGCTTGCCACATCGCATCTTGATATGGGCCAAACCGCGCCAGCTTTTCTGCAACAAAATGTGCCAGCAAGGTGAGTGCTTGCTCACGGGTGACCGGCCATTGAAAGTCATCCAAGGCTCCCGGATGATCATGAAAGGTCTGATTGACCAGGGTCATCACGGCCTGGGTCACAGCATCGGGTGCAAAAGTGGGTGGCGGCCGCAGGTCTTGTGGCCCCTGCTTGCCCAAAGACTGACGATTGTCCTGGTCATAGTTCCAGTCGCCGCCCTCGGGCGCATCCCCCGCCATCAGAATCTGGTATTTTTTACGCATGCTGCGGTAAAAAAACTCCATGCGCAAAGAAGTATTTTTTTCACCGTAGTGATCCGCCCAGCGCTTGAACTGGTCGATGCTGCACATAAAGTGGGTGTCTTGCAGCACCTGCAGTGGCGTGGCAGATTGATCAGCCACGGCCTGTAATTGCTGCCAGATGCGCCAGTCACCGGGCTCGCATACTTTGAGGGCGAGTGGCCGATGCTGTTGCACCATCGCTTGCCAAACGGCTGGCAAATCGGGATGGGCCTGATCATCCAGCGCAAAATAGGTCAGCGGAAAGGATTGCGCACGCAAGCACTCGGCAAAATGCCGCATGGCAGAAAGAAACAGGGTAATGCGCTGACGGTGTGACCAAACATGGGTAGACTCTTGTCTGACCTCGGCCATTACAATATGGTCTTGTGCAGGATCAAAATCCAGCAGGGCCGGGTTATCCAGTGTCAGCTGGTCACCCAAAATAATCACCAGATGCCTCATGACGGTGTTGTGCGAGGCTGGCGGCGACAACGTTCAGAACAATATTTGACCTGTTCCCAATTCTTGGCCCAGGCCTTGCGCCAGGTCATGGGCTTGCCACATTGCTGGCAAAGCTTGCTTGGTAGCTGTGTCTTGTTGCCTTTGAAGTCTGAAATCATGCCTCAAAGACTGGAATGGCGTCCGATGGTTCCTTAAATACCTTTTTTTGCTGATAGCAGCGGCTGGCAATCTTGCAGATTTCGATAAAGTCTTCCGCCACCAGCGCCGCACGCCCAAGCAAGCCGCCATCAATATCTGGCATGCTCAACAAGCTGTGGGCATTTTGCGGGGTCATGCTGCCGCCATACACAATGCGGATTTGGTCGGCAAATTCGCGATCACGCTCGGCAATCATCATGCGGATAAACGCATGCATCCGCTGCGCCTGATCCGGGCTGGCATGCTCGCCGGTGCCGATCGCCCACACGGGTTCATAGGCGATCACCATATTGAATTTTTTGGCCAGCGCAAATGCTTCGTCATCCAAGCCGTAGACCACATTCAGCATCTGGTTACGCACAATCAACTCGGCCATATCGCCATCGCGCTCATCCAGTGTTTCACCCACACAAAAAATCGGCGTCAGCCCGGCATGCAGGGCATTGAGCATGCGCTTGGTGGCAACCTGATTGCTTTCCAGCTTGAGCGCACGGCGCTCGGAATGCCCGATAATGGTGTAGGTGCAACCGAACTCGGCGACCATTTTGGCCGAAATACAGGAGGTAAATGCGCCCTCTGTATACTGGCTGACATTTTGCGCGCCCCAGGCAATGGCCGAATCCTGCAACAGGGCTTGCGCCTGAAACAGGTAGACATAGGGCAGGCAGACCGCCGCATCCATGCCCTGCAGATCGTGCAGTTCTTGCTTGAGACGGTTGAGTAAGCCCTGGTTTTCGAGCAACCCACCGTGTAGCTTCCAGTTACCAACCACTAATTTTTGTCGCATGATGTTTCCTTTATTCATGCCCCCTCGTGCGGATTGTTGATGTGCTCAACTTATGTTTTTACTTGTCTTTTTACTGACCTTGTTGCTTGCGTTGATGATGCGTTCAACCCGGTGTCACCGGCGGTTAATAAATAGCCGCCATTTTCTCCAGTGAAATCACCTTGATTTTGCTGGCCTGACCGGCACTGCCAAAAGCCTCAAACCGCTCTTTGCACAAATGCTGCGCCGCGGTAATCGCTTCCTTGAAGTATTTGCGCGGATCGAACTCTTCAGGATGCTCGGCCATATGTGCGCGGATCGCCGCAGTCATTGCCAGACGGATATCGGTATCAATATTGACCTTGCGCACCCCGTTTTTAATGCCCTCGACAATTTGAGACACCGGCACGCCATAGGTTTCCTTGATATTGCCACCATATTGCCGGATCTGCTCCAGTAAAGACTGTGGCACGCTGGAGGAACCATGCATCACCAGATGCGTATTGGGGATTTTGGCGTGAATCTCGCGAATGCGTTTAATCGACAAGGTTTCGGCTGAAGGCGGCCGTGTAAATTTATAGGCGCCATGGCTGGTCCCAATGGCAATCGCCAGCGCATCGACCTTGGTGGCCGAGACAAAGGCAGCCGCTTCATCGGGGTCCGTCAGCAGCTGTGACTCGTCCAGCTTGCCTTCGGCGCCGACGCCATCTTCCTCGCCAGCCATGCCGGTTTCAAGCGAACCCAACACCCCGAGCTCGCCTTCCACCGAGACACCCACCGCATGCGCAAACTCAACCACTCGGCGGGTCATCTCGACGTTGTATTCATAACTGGCCGGCGTTTTGCCGTCCTCTTTGAGCGAACCATCCATCATCACGCTGGAAAAACCACTACGGATCGCCATCTGGCAGACCTTGGGCGAAGCGCCATGGTCCTGGTGCATACACACCGGAATATGCGGATACTGCTCAATCGCTGCTTCCACCATTTTGCGCAGAAAAGACTCGCCCGCATACCCGCGCGCACCGGCAGACGCCTGTAAAATCACCGGGCTATCCACTTCATCTGCCGCCTTCATGATGGAGAGAATCTGTTCCATATTGTTGATATTGAAGGCGGGCAGTCCATAACTGTGTTCGGCTGCGTGATCCAATAATTGTCTGAGCGAAATTAATGCCATATGTCACACTCCTTTAGTCGGTAGCTTGCGGATGATCACTGTCTTGCCAATGATACTCGCGCAAGCGCTGTATTTCCTGTTTGGCGCCTAACAGTACCGGCACGCGTTGATGACAACTATCCGGCTGGATAGCCAGAATCGGCTGCTTGCCGTCTATGCTCTCGCCCCCGGCCTGACTTACCAGCAAGCTCATCGGGTTTGCTTCATAAAGTAATCTTAACCGCCCGGCCCTGACAGGTTGCTTACAGTCGTGCGGATAAAGAAACACGCCACCCCGGGTTAAAATCCGGTGCACATCCATGACCATGCTGGCGCACCAGCGCATATTGAAGTCGCGACCACGCAGACCATCGGCGCCTTGCAGGCATTCATTGATATAACGCTGCATGGCAGGCGCCCAGTAGCGCTGGTTACTGGCATTGATGGCAAATTCCGAGGTCTCCTCGGCGATTTGTACCGTTTGCTGGGTCAACATAAAGGTATTGCTGTCATGATCCAGCGTAAACACATGGGTGCCTTGCCCCAGCGTCAGCACCATCAACGTTGCCGGCCCATACATGAGATAGGCTGCGGCACGCTGGTCCTGGCCAGGTTGTAAAAAGGCCTGCTCACCGAGGGTAGAGACCCCAATATTCGGCAGCACCGAAAAAATACTGCCGACCACGCCGTTAATCGCCAGGTTAGAAGAGCCATCCAGCGGATCCATACTGACCAAAAATGGTGCATCCAGCGTCTCAAACAGCACCGGATGATCTTCTTCTTCTGACAGGACCCCAGCGACCACCGCAGAAGCGCGCAGTTGCGCCACCGCCAGTTCATGGCTGCGGATATCCAGCTTCATCTGGGTTTCGCCCTGCACATTGGTGCTGGTCATTTTTTCAGTCACGCCCTGCAGCGCCCCTTGGCGGATCAGCGCCGCAATCTCAATGCCCGCCTGGGCCAAATGAGAGACCAGTACATTCAGGCCGTGATTTACAGAGACTTTTTCTAAGAACACCTCTAATTGCATGGCAATCACCTTCAGGTTGAATATTGTTAGGCCATGTCACACTGTAACATTGATAGCCGTCATTAAAAGAGCGATGACGCACTGAAATCCAGTGCAGTTATCCCGCACAGGCTATAAAGAATTGCATGCAATGTTTATGCCTGCTATCTGGTAGACGCCCTCACACTGACAATGTTCAACCCAATTGATGACAGCCATGCTGTCGCAGCGGGGAATAGTTAAGGTGGCAGATTGGAAGCTGCTGCAGAAAGTAGCTGTTGAATCGCCTGCTGCGCGGCAATAAAGCCCGCACTCGCCGTCACGCAGATACTGGAACCATAGCCCGCACAATTCAGGCCAGTCAGGCCGGCTTGAGGCGTCTCGCAAGCCTCTTGCGGGCGCTCCACGGGCTCATCTGAATACACGGCCATGAGGCCAAACTTGCTTGATTTTTTGTGATCCGAGGCTTTGGGAAAGCCATGGTCACGGCGCAATTGATTACGCACTTTTGACAGCATGCGGTCACCCTGCACATGCGCGAGGTCCGCCAGGCGCAACCGCGTCGCATCAAGCTTGCCCCCGGCGCTGCCCACCATCACCAGCGGTAAGCTGTGTTGTTTGCAATAAGCCGCCAGCGCAATTTTGGCTTTGGTGTCATCCATGCAGTCCACAATCAGGTCTGGTTGCCCGGCCAGCATTTGCGCGAGATTGTCCGGCGTCACAAAATCCTCAATCTCGTTCACGACACATACGGGATTAATTTCGGCAATCCGCTCCTGCATGGCCGTGACCTTGGCCTTGCCCAGATTGCCTGACAGTGCATGAATCTGGCGATTCATGTTCGATTCGGCAATATTATCCAGGTCTACCAGCGTGAGCTTGCCCACCGCATTGCGCGCCAGTGCCTCAGCGGCCCAGGAGCCAACACCACCGATGCCGATCACCATGACATGCGATTGCTGCAAACGCGCCAGGCCCGGCTCACCATACAAGCGGCGCACGCCGGAAAAGCGGCGCGCCATCTCGACATCGACAGACAAGTCCAAATCCATTACCCCTAGCTCGTTTCCAGCACCACATACGCCAGGGCAAGATTTTTCTCATCACTGATGCTGATATGCGACTGGTGGATATGATGCTGTTTGAGAAAAGCCTGTAAGGCACTGGACAATTGGAGCAAGGGACGCCCCAAGGCATCATGCGTCACCGCGATGTTATGGAAGCTGACTTCACCGCGAATGCCGGTACCGATGGCTTTGGCAAAGGCTTCTTTCGCCGCAAACCGCTTGGCCAGAAAGCGGGCTTTGAGCTGGCTAGCCTCATAATCCGGCCACTCAACCTCTGCCAGAATGCGCTTGGCAAAGGCCTCGCCAAACTGCTCAAGCGAAGACTGAATCCGCTCGACCTCGACAATATCCGTGCCTATCCCATAAATCATCGCCACTCCTCAGTTACAGTGCCATCCGATTATCTGGGCGCAAACTCTTTCATCAGAGATTTCATTTCACTGACCGCATGGTCCCAGCCCACAAACAAGGCATGCGCCACAATCGCGTGGCCGATATTCAGCTCTTCAAAGCCTGGCAAGCGCGCAATATGATGCACATTGTGATAATGCAGGCCATGCCCGGCATTCACCACCAAGCCGGCGGCTTTGGCATGGTTTAGCGCGCTGGTAATTTTATCCAGTTCGGCCAGTTGCGCTTTTTCAGTTTCCGCATCGGCAAAGGTGCCGGTATGCAACTCAATCACAGGTGCGCCCATCTTGGCGGCGGCATCAATTTGCGCCAGATCGGGTGCAATAAACAAGGAGACACGGATACCTTGCTCAGACAGTTTTTTAACGGCGTGTTCGACTTTGGCATAGTGAGTCAGTACATCCAGCCCGCCCTCCGTCGTGCGTTCTTCACGCCGCTCTGGCACCAGGCAGACATCCTGTGGTTTAACCTGAATGGCGATATCAATCATCTCGCTGGTCACCGCACATTCCAGGTTCATTTTGGTTTGCAGTAACGGCCGCAAGGCAAAAATATCCGCATCCTGCATGTGGCGCCTATCCTCGCGCAAATGTAGCGTGATGCTGTCAGCGCCGGATTGTTCTGCACGCAATGCAGCCTGCACCACGCTGGGGTATTTGGTGCCACGCGCCTGACGGATGGTGGCCACGTGATCGATATTGACGCCTAGTTTTAACATAGTTAACTGATAAGAGAACGGACAAAGCCCTATTTTACCTGCTGACAGTGTAAAACCATACCATTAAGCGTTGCCATCAACCATCAATCTGCGGAGCAGTCTGTGTAGATCACCAGCAAATGGAACCACAGTGCATGCCTAGGCCGCTGTCACGCGAATATATCTCGGCCGTCATCAAAGATTAACCCGCGTCCGCCATCATGCCCGCGTAGTAAACACTTTCAACACTACCATGCCCCAGCCTGGGGATGTTAATCAAGCGGGATAATTGTGAATAAATCAAAAGTATTTAAATCAACGGCCATGGTGGCCGCTGTCGCGGGCCTGTCATTCGGTGCCGTGTCGTTAGTCTCTGGCCTGGAAGTCAAGCCCATGCCTGCCCCTACCGAAGGTAAAGGTTCCTGGATGGCAGGTGACCTGCATACCCATACCGTGGAGTCTGATGACTCTCGCACGACGCAGACCCTGGACTTTTTGCTGGACAAGGCGCTCGGCACTTACAAACTGGACTGGATGATTCTCAGCAATCATTTGCGCTCTTCCAAATATGATCAGAACGGCAATTTGCTGGCCAAACCCGTGCCATTTGCCTATGCGATGGAGTCGATTGAGATTCCGCACGTGAAAGACATGCAGGCAGGCGGCACTTACGCAGACAAGATGATACTTTCGGCGGCAGAATGGGATATGCCTACCCACGACCATGCCAACGTGGTCATGTTCCAGAATGAATCGACGCTGGAGACGTCTACCGATGGCGCCAAAGAATTCCAGTACCTGTTTACCACCCTGTCTGAATCGTTGTTTAACCCGCAGGATGTCGCGGCCTGGAAAAACAGGAACGGTTCGGTGCGCCCGAACCAAACCGGGGCAGACGCATTATCAGCAATCGCCTGGTTAAAAGCCCATTATCCGACCACCAGCTTTGCCACCATCAACCACCCGTCTCGCAATCCAAACAAGTATACGATCAAGGACTTTCGTCAAATGAATGACTTGGCCCCGGATATCGTGTTTATGATTGAAGGCATGGTCGGTAACCAGATGGAACCAGACCGTGGCGGCTATACCTCTGCCTATATTGACGCGAACCTGCCTAACCGCACCTATGGCGGCGTGGACGCCGTTGTTGCCAAAGTGGGTGGCGTATGGGATGCGCTGTTAGGCGAAGGTCGCCACGTTTGGAACATCGCAGACTCCGACTCACACTTCAAGATTGATGCGGCCAGCAACAGCAGCGGCTACTATCCAGGCGAATATGCCAAGAACTACGTGTGGATGCCAGAAAGCGGCAAAGGCACAGCCACCGGCTTGATCGCCAGCCTGCGTGAAGGCCGCATGTTTGGCGTGTTTGGTGACTTGATCAATGCGCTGGACTTCCGCGTCGTCGGTTCGTCTGGCACCGCATTTATGGGCCAGGAAATCAAGGTTGGTGCGGGTGAAAAAATCAAATTGACCATCCGCTTCAAGAGCCCGGATCTTAACAATTACCTGAAGCCGGTTGATGGTAACACCCTCGCCAACATGAAACCTGTGGTCAACCATGTGGACTTAATTGTCGGTGATGTCACGCCCAAAGCCAGCCCGGACTCTGCGGCTTACAACGTTGCCACCAACCCGTCTACACGCGTGCTGAAGCGATTCACCGCAGCCGACTGGAAAGTAGGCAAAGATGGGTTTGCCTCGGTGACTGTGCAGCTGGTCGCCAACAAAAACCAGTACTTCAGATTGCGCGGCACCAATCTGGCGGTGGATGCGCCTGGATTCAGCTACAACGGCGAACCGCTGGCAGACCAGAAAACCTGGGTACTGAACAATCAGGGCGGCGTGGATAACAATGGTCGTGTCAACGCGATTAACGACCGCAACTACAGCAGCCTCTGGTTTTACTCCAACCCGGTGTTCGTTTCCGTTCGTTAAGATGAAATAGGAGGCGCAAGACGCGCCTCTTCATCGACACATGACGGGCGTTTGATTGATTTAACTTTTTTAGGATTTGTGATGCAATTGATTAAATATTTAGTAGTGTTTCTGGCGCTCACCTTTGCTGGTAGCGGTGTAGCACTGGCCGATTATCGTTACAACATTGTGGCGGTCGATGATGTGAATGGCGACCCAACCTTCTCTGGCAGCATGACCACCAGCGCGCCATTTTCATTAAACTATCATTTCAGCGTGCTGGACTTTGTCCTGAATGACCCCTTGGACAACGTCAGCTATCGCTCTAGCGATGCCAGCATTAGCATAGACAAACAGGGCTTTACGTTTGCAGCCAATAACGGCGCGTCGACGTTTATCCTGACGTTGTATCCTGATAATAGCTATTTCTCTGAGTTCACCGCACAGGGATTATCCACGGTCAACAACTCCGGTTATATTAGCTTTATTCAGCAAACGGCAGCGGTTCCAGAGCCAGCCACCAACGCCCTGCTGTTAGCTGGCCTGGCTGTGTTTGTTTTAGTGGCCCGTCGCCAACAAAAAGCCGGTTAGTTTCAGCGTGGCCTTGTGAGATACTTCAAGGCCACGTCCGAATCAAGCGCGAGCAGTCAACTCCTGACTGCTCGCTCAGGCAAGGTGAGTGCTGATCTGCCACTCACCTTGCAACCCCAGATATCCTCGCTATCAGGACGTGAGACCGTAGCAACGGCCACCTTCAGAAGCCTTGTAAGTCCACCAGCAATTGCCGGGTATGCAAGGGCTTTTCACCCAGATAATGCTGTAATAAATAACGCATCAACTGCTTGCTTTGCGCTTGAGTGGTGCTATCGCTGTAGTCGCCACGCGCCATTTGTAAGAGCGTATTACCCAGAATCAGCAGGCCGTTTTTAGTGGCAGACGGATCACAGGCGCCATAATCTGCCTCAAAACGGTAGGTGCTATCGGCATGGATGATTTCACCATGTTCATCATGGGTGAGCGGAACGGCGTAGCCGAGTTCTTGCAACATTTTGAGTTCAAACTTGCGCATCACCATGGCCAGTTGCGTGCCATCTACCGGCATTGGCAAGGCCGACAGTATCTGTACGGTTTGTGCGTAATATTCAAATAGCTGCACATGGGCATCGTCGCGCGGCAGCAGCCGCAGCAACAGCTCGTTCATGTAAAAGCCGCACATCAGCGCATCGCCCCTGAGCAAGGTGAGGCCGGTCATCCACTCCAGGTCATGCAGGGTTTTGAGTTCATTTTTACCCGACCAGGTGCCAGCCAGTTGCTGAAAAGACTGCAGCATGCCGCGCATGGCTGAAAGCGGGCGGCGCGCGCCTTTAGCCACGGCGGCAATGCGGCCCAGGTCGCGACTGAACATTTCGACGACCAGGCTGGTTTCTTTAAAGGGATAGGTATGAAGAATGAAAACCGGTTGCAGGCTTTGTTTGTGGCTGCCTGAATCAGAAGGTTTTACTGCCATGTGGATGCCAGTAGATAAGAACCTGCCAGGCTAGAAACCCAGGCTTTTTAGCGCGCGCGCATCGTCTGCCCAACCACCTTTTACCTTGACCCAGGTTTCAAGATAGACTTTGGAGCCAAACAGCTTTTCCATGTCCTGGCGCGCTTCGGTTGAAATCTGTTTTAATTTCTCGCCACCCTTGCCAATGATCATGGGCTTCTGGCTTTCTTTATCGACAATGATCGCGGCAAAAATGCGGCGCAGGTTTTTCACCGTTTCAAATTTTTCAATTTCTACCGTCACCGAGTAAGGCACTTCATCACCCAACAGGCGGAACACCTTTTCGCGGACCAGTTCGGCGGCCAGAAAGCGCTCGTTTTTATCTGTCAGTTCATCTTCGGCATACATGGCAGCTTGCTCGGGCAGATGCTCGCGAATCGCGGCTAACAGCTCATCCAGATAAAGATTCTTTTTGGCACTAACCGGGATAATGCCCGCAAAGTCAAACAGCAAGTCAAAGTCCTGAATCAGGGGCAGCAAGTTGCCTTTGTCGCCCATGAGGTCGGCTTTATTCACCACCAGCAATACCGGTTTGTTCTTAGGCAGCAGTTTAAGCACCAGCTCATCGGCCTCGCCCAGTTTCATCGGCTCGATCACAAACAGCACTACATCGACTTCGGTCAATACCTGGGTGACGGTCTTGTTAAGCGACTTATTGAGCGCGTTAATATGCTTTTGCTGAAAACCCGGGGTATCGACAAACAGAAACTGCGTGTCTTCAGTGGTATGAATCCCGAGCAGACGGTGACGGGTGGTCTGCGCCTTGCGCGAAGTAATCGCCAGCTTCAGGCCCAGAATATGGTTGAGCAAGGTCGATTTGCCCACATTGGGTCTGCCCACGATGGCAATGGTGCCGCAACGGAAATGGTCTGAGGCTGTTGTCTGTTCTGTCATGATTGTATCTTGTCCATGGCCAATTTGGCCGCTTGTTGCTCAGCCACGCGGCGGCTGGTGCCCACACCTGTGGTCGTCAACTTGAGTTTTTTAATTTCACATTGCACGGTAAACGTTTGTGCATGTGCTTCGCCTTCGATAGAGACCACCTGATATTCAGGCAAATCCATTTTTTTGCTTTGCAGATATTCTTGCAACTGCGATTTGGCATCCTTGTCGATCGATGTTGGATCTATGGTCTGCAGCTTGTCGCGATACAACAACGCCACCACTTGCTGCGCAGCGTCAAACCCGCCATCCAGATAGACAGCACCGACAATCGCCTCCAGCGCATCGGCCAGAATAGAAGGGCGACGCCAACCAGCACTTTTCAACTCGCCCTCGCCCAACTTGAGCGCATCGCCCAAATGCAGGCTGATGGCAATCTCGGCCAGGCTGGATTCTTTGACCAGCTTGGCCCGCAATCGGCTTAAATCGCCTTCTGGGATATCAGGAAACAAATTGAACAGCTGGTGCGCAATAATAAAGTTTAAAACGCTATCGCCTAAAAACTCCAGCCGCTCATTATTGGTGGCCGAAAAGCTGCGGTGCGTCAGCGCCTGCTGCAACAAGTCAGGTTGCGAAAATTGGTAACCAATTCTGGTTTGTAAGACAGGCAGTACGCTCATTGAATGACGATCCCTTTTGCCACTAGGGTTTGCTGGCAGCATCAAAATCAATCAACAGAGACATGGTCTCAGTGAGCGGGATCTTTTTCTGGTAGCGCATGGCCACCGCCCCTGCACTGATTTCGAGCTCACGGCTGGAAACGTCTTTAATACTATCGACCTGCATCTGACGATCAAACGCCGTACGCATGTCCTGCTCGCTTTGCAACAGCGGGTCATGCGCAATCCGGTTAATGGTGGATTGAATCGAGAAATACTCCATATAGGCAGGCAAGGCTTTCAAGGCGACTAGGCCCAAAATGCCAAATGCCGTCAGTACAAGTAAAAAACCGATAAAGCCGATCCCGTGTTGATCAGAAATCTTTGAGTATTTCATAGATGCTTTCCTCAAAAAGAGACGTCTCGCCACGGCTGACCGCAGCATTAGCCGATACGTTGCCCGATACGGCGCCACTGGTCAAAATTGAACCAGATAAAGAAGGCTTTACCCACCAGATGTTTTTCGGCAACAAAGCCCCAGACACGGCTGTCAGAACTATTGTCACGGTTATCGCCCATGGCAAAGTATTCGCCTTCAGGCACGGTAATGGTTTCGCCCTGCATGAAGCGGTCACCCAGACTACCTGGGCCATATTGGTTCATGATGTCATGAATCAGTACATCATGCTTGACGTCGCCCAATTGCTCGCTCAGGCGTGAGGCGGTGACATCCACCGCACGGGCGTTGCCGCTTTCGTCGTTGACGCTCAAGGCATATTGGTAAGGCGCGATAAAATCCAGGCTAATCACCTTGCCGTTAATAGTCAGCTGTTTGTCACGGTACTGAATCTTGTCGCCGGGCAGACCAACCACACGCTTGATATAGTCGATTGATGGGTCTGGCGGATAATGAAACACAAACACATCCCCACGCTGCGGTTTCCCCATGGGGTAAAACACATTATTGAGGATGGGTACACGCAGGCCATAGGTGAATTTGTTGACCAGAATATAGTCACCCGCCAACAGCGTCGGCATCATGGAGCCGGAAGGAATCTTGAATGGCTCGACGATAAATGAGCGGACGGTAAATACCAGCAGAATGACCGGGAAAAAGCTTTTACTGTATTCCACATACCATGGATCAGGCACCTCTCCGAGCGCCCCGGCTTGGCGCTGCTTGCGCAGCACCAGGATATCCAGCAGCCAGATCACCCCTGACACCAGCAAAATCACCAACATAAAAATTGCAAAATACATGCTTGTTTCCTGAGTAAGCACCATCACGCGCGGTGATGATGAATCGTGATTATTTATCTTCTACACGCAAGATCGCCAGGAAGGCTTCTTGTGGAATTTCCACATTGCCCACCTGCTTCATACGCTTTTTACCTTCTTTTTGTTTTTCCAGCAACTTGCGCTTACGCGTAATATCGCCGCCGTAACATTTAGCCAGTACGTTTTTACGCATGGCCTTCACAGTTTCACGCGCAATAATATTGGCGCCGATAGAGGCCTGGATGGCAATATCAAACATTTGCCGTGGAATCAGCTCGCGCATTTTAGAAACCAGTTCGCGGCCACGGTAAATGCTGTTGGCGCGGTGCACAATCAGGCTCAATGCATCCACACGCTCACCGTTCACCATGATATCCAGCTTGACCAGATCGGCCGCACGGAACTCGAGAAACTCGTAATCCATCGAGGCATAGCCACGCGAAACCGACTTCAGTTTATCAAAGAAATCGAGCACCACCTCATTCAGCGGCATTTCATAGCTCAACATCACCTGACGGCCCATATATTGCATATTGCGCTGCACACCACGCTTGTTATTACACAAGGTCATCACCGGGCCTACATAATCTTGCGGCATGAGCAGGTTGACCACAATCATAGGCTCACGGATTTCTTCAATGCGTGAAGGCTCTGGCAATCGTGACGGGTTTTCGATTTGTATGACCTCGCCGCTTTTGAGCAATAGCTCATAAATCACGGTCGGCGCGGTCGTAATCAGGTCCATATCGTACTCACGCTCCAGGCGCTCTTGTACGATTTCCATATGTAACAAACCAAGGAATCCGCAACGGAAACCAAATCCCAGCGCAGTGGAGTTTTCTGGCTCGAACTGCAAGCTGGAGTCATTCAGGCTCAATTTTTCCAGCGCAGTACGCAACGATTCAAACTGGTTGGATTCGACTGGATACAGCCCTGCAAACACTTGTGGCTTGACTTCTTTAAAGCCTGGCAGTGGCTCAGTGGCAGATTTCCCGGCCCCGGCAAGCGTCACCGTATCGCCGACTTTGGCCGCCGCCAGCTCTTTAATACCGGCAATGATAAAGCCGACCTCACCCGCACTCAGTTGCTGGCGCTGCAGAGACTTGGGCGTAAACACCCCCACCTGCTCACACAGGTATTCGGCACCGGTGGCCATCAGGCGGATTTTTTCCTTGGCGCGCAACACACCATCCACCACGCGCACCAGCATGACCACACCCACATAGTTATCAAACCAGGCATCGATCACCAGCGCTTTCAATGGAGCCGACACATCGCCTCTAGGTGGTGGCACTTTGGCAACCACTTCTTCGAGCACGTCTCGCACACCTTCGCCGGTTTTGGCTGAGCAACGCACCGCATCAGTGGCATCCACCCCAATCACATCTTCAATTTCCTGTGACACGCGCGCAGGGTCTGCCGATGGCAAGTCGATCTTGTTCAGAACGGGCGTCACTTCCACGCCGAGATCAATCGCGGTATAGCAGTTAGCCACACTTTGCGCTTCGACGCCTTGCGAAGCATCCACCACCAGCAATGCACCTTCACAGGCCGATAAGGAGCGGCTGACTTCATAGCTAAAGTCAACGTGCCCAGGGGTATCAATCAGGTTGAGGAAATAGGTTTCGCCATTATTGGCTTTGTATTGCAACGCCGCTGTTTGTGCCTTGATCGTAATGCCGCGTTCACGCTCGATATCCATGCTATCGAGCACTTGCGCTTCCATCTCGCGTGCTTCCAGGCCACCGCACAACTGGATAATGCGGTCAGCCAAGGTGGATTTGCCGTGGTCAATGTGGGCAATGATCGAAAAATTACGAATATTTTTCATGTTCTGTTATGCGTTATTTACAAGCAAGAAAGGCGCTTGAAGCGCCTTTCAAATCGTGCGTATTTTACAGCAAATGCATGAATATCAGTGATTTATTTTGTTTGCGGCAAGTGCGGGCGGCCCTATAAAGCGCACAGCCAAACCCAGGAAAATTTCCCAATTAATCGCATTTTAATGCGAACAGCATGCTCGCCTGACCGTTCTGCATTAAAGTTTGCAAACGTCCACGCTTATGGGGACGCTGCATTCACTAAAAACATATTTCAGGGAGTAAATCTTATGTACAAAGTCGTGCTTGTACTCACTTCAGCACTCTTGGCTGGTTGTGCCTCACCCGCCGCCATTGACAAAATGACAGTCAAACCGGCGACTCACAGCTCTTTGCCTAATGCGCAACTTAAAGAAAACGTCACCATTCAATCAGTCTCTGGCGGAAAATCGACCAATCCCCTGTGGGTTTCCAAGGTGGGCAATGATGGATTCAAGCTGGCACTTGAGGAGTCTTTGCGTAATGCAATGTTACTGAGCAACTCAGGACAAAGTAGCAAATACACACTGGACGCCAAATTACTAAGCCTGGATCAACCGGTTGCCGGGCTGGACATGACAGTGACAGCTGCCGTGGAGTACACCCTCACAGAACGCGCAACCCAAAAAGTCCTTTACTCAAAAATCATTTCTACGCCCTACACTGCGACGTTTAGCGACTCAGCGATTGGCTTTATTCGCATCAAAATTGCTAACGAGGGTGCCATCCATGAAAATATTCGCAGTGTGATTGAAGCGTTGAATCAATTAAAACTCAGCAGTGACACTATTTCCATGCTCGCCTACTAAATCCCCCACCTCAAAAACAAAAAAGACAGGTCGCCCTGTCTTTTTTGTTCACTGCAAGCAGCCGTGCCTTATTTTACTTTAATCGGCACATACAGCGTGCTATCTCCACGCTGCACCAGCACAGCAATCGTTTTGCCACTGGCAACCGCATTGATCTGCTTGTTAAAGGCATCCACGCTCTGGCTTTCATTGTTATTCAAACCGAGAATGACATCACCGCGACGGATCCCGGCCTGTGCAGCCGCGCCCACACTTTCAATCACAAGCAGGCCATTCTTGCCGTTGAGCTTTTTCTTTTGCTGTGGCGTCAATTCACGCAGGGTCAAGCCTATCTTGTTGGACTCTGCCTTAGTGGGTTCTTTGCTGGTTGCGGCAGCTTCAGGTTGCTCGCTCGGCATTTCACCAACGCCCAGTTGCAAGGTTTTGCTGGCGCCTTTACGCAGGATTTCTACCGGCACCACTTTACCCGGTTTGGTGGCTGCCACGACACGAGGCAAATCACTCGATGTCGTAATCGGCTTGCCGTCAAACTTGAGAATAATGTCACCGGCTTCCAGCCCACCTTTGTCGGCCGGGCTGTTTTTCTCGACGCCGGCAATCAAGGCACCGCTGGTTTGCTTGAGACCAAAGGACTCAGCCAGGTCCTTGGTCACTTCCTGAATACCAATCCCCAGCCAGCCGCGTGAAATGCGGCCATTGGCCTTGAGCTGGTTGGAAATATCAATGGCAACATCAATCGGAATACTGAATGACAAGCCCATGGAACCGCCATTCTTGCTGTAGATTTGCGAGTTGATGCCGACCACTTCACCGCGCAAGTTAAACAATGGCCCACCTGAGTTACCCGGGTTAATAGCGACATCGGTTTGAATAAACGGGACATAGTTTTCTTGCGGTAAGGCGCGCCCCTTGGCACTGACTATACCGGCCGTCATCGTGTTTTCGAGACCAAATGGCGAACCAATCGCTGCCACCCATTCCCCGACTTTCAACGCATTCGGGTCCCCTACAGTCACCTTGGGCAAGCCGGTCGCCTCGATCTTAATCAAGGCCACATCGGTGCGCTTGTCCGCACCAATAATCTTGGCTTTGAATTCACGCTTGTCATACAGTTTCACCAGCACTTCATCGGCCTCGTTCACCACATGCGCGTTGGTTAAAATATAGCCATCGCTACTCAGGATGAAGCCCGAGCCCAGTGACTGGGTTTTATAATCCTGCCCACCTTCCTGACCTGGCATCCCGGGCATGCCTGGAATGCCGAAGCGGCGCAAAAATTCTTGCAAGTTCTCATCGTTGGGCATGCCTGGAAAACCGATGGTACCGCCGCCGTGCACCACCGAAGTAATGCTGATATTCACGACTGCCGGACCTTGTTTTTCCGCCAGTTCGGTAAAATCAGGCAAGTCCTTTGCCTGGGCATGCAAGATTGGTTGGGTCAATGTGATGGCACACGCGAACATGAGGCCAGACATCCATCGTCTCATCATGATTATTCCTATCATTTAATGATTATTAAAAATTATGTTGTTGATTGTACATGCCGACCATTCCTGACCAGCATGCGTTTGCTATTGCATGTAAATGGTGCCATTGCTGAGAAATACAAGCGCCAACTCACACGCGCCAAAGCACAACATAACAGCGAATGAAAGAGGATAGCAACGAAATATTGCGGCATGATTTCAAGGAGGCGGGACCAAGGCAGGCACAAACAGACAGGCAGTCATTACTTTTTGAAGGTCACTTGCTGCGCAATCTGTTCCACGGTTTGCGCCGGAACTTCCCCCACCACCACCAGCTGGTAGCCATTGAGGACATGGGCGTACACATTGGTAGAGCCCATATTTTTCTTACCGACGCGGGGCTGCATGCCTTTGACCATCGGCTCGACAAACAGTGACACCGAAGCCAATCCATCAGAAAAAATCCATTGTTGCACGGGAGCAGCCCTGCCGGGCACTTTTAAACTGATCTGGTCAACCTTTTTATAGCCCGTCGGCAAATTCGGCACCACCAGATTGTCTTCTACATGCGTAAGCTCGGTGGTGTCATCCATCACATAAGGCTTGGTCGCATCAATCTTGGGCTGAAACCAGTCCAGATCTTTGGTATGCAGCATAGACACCTGGTTAAACCCAATTTGCTCCAAGGTATGCCCTTGCATATCCATCATGCTCATTTTGAGCAACAAGCCATATTCAGTATCAGACCAGATACGATATTGGTAACGCAGATTGTCATTCGGCACCATGTCGATGACCTGGGCCAGACGCCCGGCAATGCGTTCCTGTCCGACAAACTTGAGCTTGTAATTTTGCTTGAGGGGATACAGCTGTGTGGGCAGCATGGCCGGAAACAGGTTTTGGCCTCGGCGCTTCTCGATCACGACCTTGTCATTTTTAGCATTAAAAATGACGATATCATCGCCTTCACTGAATACTTCACGTGGGCGGCCATCCAGCACCACATTGCGTGTGAATTCGCGGCCGCCTTCATAAATGTGGGTGATTTGCACCGAACGGATCATGGAGCCATTGTGATAGACAAACAGCCCCTGATAATTGAGCTCTCTGGCAGCAGAGGCGGTTTTCTGCATGGTTGACCATAAATCTTCTTCAGCAAAGGCTGCCTGCTGTACCATGAACAGGCATGAAATCGAAGCAACAATCCGCCAAAACATAGCAGTAGCAACAACCAAATGATGAGTGAAAGAAATTTTATTCGCCAGCCGTATAGGCAACATTATGCGTGTAATAAGTCACACTACTCGGCGCATAATTATGATGAGCCAATACATATTGCTCGGTATCATTGTCGGCAATCTGCGCAGGGGCAGGCGCCTCAGGTTGATTAAGCACAAACATGCCAACAAAAAAGGCAGCAGCCACAGACGCGGCAATAGACCAGGTGTACTTGTCAAAACGCGGGCGGATACGCGTCACTTTGTCGGCATTGGCGATGGCTTGCGGCGCCAATAGTGTCGGTTCATCTTCAAGTGCGGTCATAATGCGGCTGGTCATGTCTGACTGCATCCACAGCTCATCGCGCATGACGTCACGGATCACGTGATACTCGCGCCAGGCTTGTGCAACCTCGCCAGTAGATTTGGCCGCCAAGAATATATGTTCACAGCGTTCAACATCGACCTCACCGTCGACCAAGGCAGATAATTGCTGCTTCATAATAACCCCAAATCAATCAATGTTTTTATGTTAGCATTTAACAAAAAATTTGTCATAACACCTACACACCCAATCAAATTTTTATAACAAATCATGCCACTACCAGCGTTTATTGTGTGGCGTATCCAACAACGGCCTCAATTTCGCGGCAATGGTCTCACGGGCACGGAAAATACGGGATCGCACCGTGCCAATCGGGCACTGCATGACACTGGCAATGTCCTCGTAACTCAAACCCTCTAGCTCACGCAAGGTGATCGCAGTGCGAAGCTCATCTGGCAACGCTGCAATCGCATCATTCACGGTTTGCGCAATTTCCTTGGTCATCAGGGATGTTTCAGGCGTCTCCATCGTACGCATGTCTTCACCTTCATCGAAATTCTCGACATCCTCAATTTCGACATCCTGCATCACCTGCGGCTTGCGGCCCATGGACACCAGATAATTCTTGGCCGTGTTAATGCCAATCCGGTACAACCAGGTATAAAACGCACTGTCCCCACGGAAGCTGTGCAGCGCACGATAAGCCTTGATAAAAGACTCCTGCACCACATCTTCCACTTCTGCCTGATCGCGGATCATACGCGACAGCAAGCGGCCCAACTTGCGATGGTATTTTTCCACCAGCAATCCAAAGGCGCGTTTATCGCCTTGTTGAGCGCGTTCAACCAGCATCTGGTCAAACTCTTTATTCTCTTGCTGTTTGGCGCTCGCCGCCTGAACAGTCATATCGCGATGACTCCCTTGGGTAATTTTATGATTGGGAGTAGTATACGCTTTTGTGTTATTTTCGACGAACCCAGTGCGCGTTAACGCCTCTAAATTTGCTGTGTGTAACATCGTCTCATCCCTTAGTATTGTTTGCAGTTGCAACACGCAATGCGAACACTAGTACGACTGACCGCCCTCTTCAAAAGTTCCGTTGACCACGCCCGTTTATGAATAAAGTGTTTGATGTCTTGATTATTGGTAGTGGCCTGGCTGGCCAATCGCTGGCCTTACGACTGGCCGATCAATACCGGGTATGCATCTTGAGCAAACGCGAACTGACCATGAGTGCCAGCAACTGGGCACAGGGCGGCATAGCGGCGGTACTCAATAGCGAAGATTCGGTAGAGGCGCATATCAAAGACACGCTGGACGCCGGCGCGGGCCTGTGCGACAGCGAAGTCACCCGCATGGTAGTGACCAGTGGCCGCGACAGCATAGACTGGTTATTGCAGCAAGGCGTGAATTTTACGCGTGAAGCTCAAGATGACCGCCTGCATCTCACCCGCGAGGGGGGGCACAGCCACCGGCGCGTCGTCCACGTGGCCGACGCCACGGGCCAGGCGGTGCAAACCACACTGACCGATCGCGTACGCGCGCATCCCAACATTACCATTCTGGAACACCATATTGCGGTGGACCTGATCACCACACACAAACTGTTCAAGCAAACCGAAAATGATGGCCCCAACCGTTGCCTGGGGGCCTATGTGCTCAACAACCAGACCGGCAAAGTAATCACACTGTCTGCCCAATACACAGTGACGGCCACAGGGGGCGCGGGTAAAGTCTATTTGTATACCACCAACCCTGACATCAGCACCGGCGACGGTATTGCCATGGCCTGGCGTGCGGGTTGCCGCGTGGCTAACCTGGAGTTTGTGCAGTTTCACCCTACTTGCCTGTATCACCCGCACGCCAAATCATTTTTGATTTCAGAGGTGCTGCGTGGCGAAGGCGGCTTGCTATTATTGCCTGATGGCACCCGCTTTATGCCTTGGCATGACGAGCGTGCGGAACTGGCCCCGCGCGATGTAGTTGCGCGCGCCATCGACTTCGAGATGAAAAAGCGCGGCCTGGATTGCGTTTACCTGGACATCAGCCATAAACCACTGGACTTCATCCAGTCCCACTTCCCGAATATTTACCAGCGCTGCCTGCAATTGGGCATTGATATCAGCAAGCAACCGATTCCCGTGGTGCCTGCAGCGCATTACACCTGTGGCGGCGTCATGACCGACATCCATGGCCGCACCGATATTGACTGCCTGTATGCCATTGGCGAGACCGCCTGCACCGGCCTGCACGGCGCCAACCGCCTCGCCAGCAACTCCTTGCTGGAGTGTCTGGCCTTCAGTCGCAGCTGTGCCGAAGATATCCGGTCAGAGGGTCAGCAACCGACCATTTCCTTGCCGGACTGGGACGAAAGCCGCGTTACCGATGCCGATGAAGAAGTGCTGATCACCCACACCTGGGACGAGTTGCGCCGGTTCATGTGGAACTACGTAGGGATTGTGCGGACCACCAAACGCCTGAGCCGCGCACTGCATCGCATCCATATGCTGCGCGATGAAGTACATGAGTTTTACAGTAACTTTAAAGTCAGTCACGACCTCATCGAACTACGTAACCTGTTACAGGTGGCGGAATTGATTGTCCGCAGCGCCATCGAACGCCATGAAAGCCGTGGCTTGCATTACAGCAAAGACTACCCAGACCTGTTGCCCGAAGCCATTCCTACCGTACTGACCCCGGACAACTATACCAGCTTGCTTGATTAGGACATGACCACTCGCGTTCGTGTGTTGTGCAGATGGCTGGCCCCCTGCCTGTGGCTCATGCTCTGCAATAGCAGTATTGCCTCCACGTTGCTCGAAAAAATCATTGATGGCGACACGGTATTGATACAGGCGCAAGGCAGTCGTTATCGCTTGCGTTTGCTGGACATTGATGCGCCTGAGCTGCACCAAGCATTTGGCAAGCAATCCCGCCGCAGCTTGAGCCAACTGTGTGCCGGTGCAAAGATTACGGTCAACACCCAAGGCCAAGATCAATATGGCAGGCAACTGGGCCACCTCTACTGCGATGGCACAGAGGCCAGCCAGTTTCAGGTGGCGCAAGGGATGGCTTGGTTTAATGCGCGCTACTCAACACGCACCGCCTTGCAGACCTTGCAACAGCAGGCACAACAACAAGGCTTGGGGTTGTGGCAATCAAGCGAGGCGATGCCACCCTGGCAATGGCGAAAATTATACGGTCAACATTATCGTCACCAAGACTGACACTGTCGCCACAATATCCTTTAGAATATTGTTTTAACAGCGAACTTTAGGATTCAACACATGCAAGTAGCAATGAACACCGTGGTCTCCATGACCTATAAACTGCAAAATAGCGATGGCGACATTCTGGAAGAAAGCCAGGAGCCGGTGGCCTACCTGCACGGCGGCTATGACAACATTTTCCCCAAAGTAGAAGAAGCCATGCATGGCAAAAATGTCGGCGACAAGGTAGAAGTAAGTCTGGACCCTGAAGATGCCTTTGGTGAGTACGACGACAATCTGGTGCAAATTGAACCGGCCAGCGCCTTTCCGAGCAAAGATCTTAAAGTCGGTATGCAGTTTGAAGGCGAAGACGAAACCGGCGACGTGATCCTTTACACCATCACCGATATTGCAGATGGTAAAGTCGTGGTCGATGGCAACCATCCGTGGGCCGGCCAGCGTCTGCTGTTCACGGCAACGATTGCCAGCGTACGCTCAGCCAATCAAGAAGAAATCGAGCACCAGCATGTGCATGGTGCCGGTGGTCATCACCACTAATCAACCCGCCAGCGCAAGCTGGCCTATCGCTTCTGGCTGGCGCAACTGACCCTGCGCCAGCACCAACACATCATCGGCAATCTCTGCTAATTCAGCCCAGGCGATTTTTAAGCTTATCCCACCAGCACAAGCCGGTCAGCGACTGTTTGACATAAATTCCAACCGGAATGGTCAGGATACCGCGCGAGTGCCATCTGTTTGACCAAAGTCCCGGAGCCCCCCCTACACCGTCATCACTCACATACCAGCTTTGCTGGCTATTATTGTCTGGAAACTGGTTCATGGCATCCGTCAGGCTGGCTGCCGCGAATATCATGCGTTTTTTTGTCTTCAGCCCTGCTGAGCAATACATGTGCCATCAAGCGGATGAGACCGGCGACCAGCCATAGCACTTTGTTCCTGTAGAGTGTACCGCATCCCAGATCTTAATCATGTGCGCCTGATTGATGGCAGGCGATAAAGCAAGGCTGTGATGCTATTATCGTTATATTCAAATGCATATTACGAAACTTGAAAAATACGGTTTTTTTGAAAAAATCAGTTTTTTTGCAGGTGCTGGGTGATAAAGCCAAGCTCATCCGCCGCCGCTTGCGCAGACTTTTGCAGGATGTGCTCATAGGCCTGGATCAGCGCCAAGCCGAAGGCCGTGACCTGTGCGCCGCCGCCGTGCGCGCCTCCAGCGGCACTGATGACGACCGCCTCGTCAAAACAATGATTCATCAAATCAACAAGCTCCCATGCCCGGCGATAAGACATGCGCATTTGCTTGGCAGCGGCCGAAATGGAACCGTATTGCACAATGTGCCGCAACAACTCGATTTTGCCTGGACCGAGCGCGATGTGACCTTGATGGCTGATCCTGATTTTAAGCAGTGAGGCGGACATAGGTAAACTACTCTGACTGAATATCTGTTTGCACAAAGGTTTCAAAAGGCGGCAACTCGGCCAGCGAACGCAAGTTCAAATCATCGAGAAAATGTTTGGTCGTGGCATACAGTGACGGGCGTCCGGGGACTTCACGCTGGCCGACCACATCTATCCAGTCACGCTCCTGCAATTGCCGAATCACATTCGGATTCACCGCCACGCCGCGGATCTGCTCGATATCGCCCCGCGTCACCGGTTGACGATAGGCAATAATCGCCAGTGTTTCCATCACTGCGCGTGAGTATTTTGGCTGCCGCTCAGGATTCAGACGCGCCAGGTATTCGCTGTATTGAGCTTTGGCCTGAAAGCGGTAGCCGCTGGCCACTTGTACCAGATCCAGCGTTTTATCCGACCAGTCGGCCTTGAGTTCATCGAGCAACATGCGCAATGTCGCACGCTCCATGCGTCCAGCAAACAATTTGAGCAAATCGTCCAGAGACAGCGGCTGCGGCGAGGTGAGCAAGGCAGCCTCCAGCACTTGTTTCATCTCGGTAATGTTTTCCGGAGTATGCACGTCAAGTCTCCCGGCCAGTGGTATTGGCTTGCAGGTAAATGGTACCAAAAGCCTCCTGCTGCGTGATCAGAATCAAGCCTTCTTTGGCCAGCTCCAGCATGGCCAGGAAATTCACCACCAGCTTGGGAACGCCCTCAGTCCCCATATCGAACAGCTCGTCAAACCGCAATACCGGCGTTGCCGACAAGCGCCGCAACAACAGACTCATATGCTCGCGTACAGAGAGTTCGGCACGCCCCAGTTTATGGTGCTGATTGAGCCTGGCGCGCTTGAGCACATTACGCCACGCCTCTACCAGATCATCCAGACTGACTTCAGGCGGCTTGACCAGTGACAGCCGCTCGTAATACGCCGCAGCCACCTCAATGTCTACGCCGACTTTGGGCAAGGCATCCAGCCGCTGTGCAGCTTGCTTGATCGCCTCATACTCCATCAGCCGTTTGACCAACTCAGCGCGCGGGTCGTCTTCCTCCTCCAGCTCTTGCGGCTTGGGCAACAGCATGCGTGACTTAATCTCAATCAGCATGGCTGACATGAGCAAATAGTCGGCAGCCAACTCCAGATTCACCGCTTTCATTTTTTCCACATAGCCCATGTACTGCGTGGTCAGCTCAGCCATGGGGATGTCGAGAATATCCAGATTGTGCTTGCGGATCAGGTACAGCAGCAAATCCAGCGGCCCCTCAAAGGTCTCCAGATACACTTCCAGCGCATCCGGCGGAATATACAAATCTTGCGGCAAAGCCGAGAGCGGCTCGCCATTGATTCTGATCTGGGTGCTGTTGACGGAAAGCTCCATGCACGGATTGTAGCGACTTGTCGCCGGCGCTTAAAGTTTATTCTGCATAAGGGTTGGGGAAGCCCAGCTTTTGCAGGATGCCGATCTCCAGAGCCTCCATCAGCGCCGCCTGCGCCTCCACCTCATGGTCGTAGCCATGCATGTGCAGGACGCCATGCACCGTCATGTGCGCATAATGCGCCAGCACGGACTTGCCCTGCTCAGCGGCCTCTCTGCTAATCACCGGCGCGCAGATCACAATGTCGCCCATCAGGCAGGGCTCCTCCGCCAACGGGAAGGTGAGCACATTGGTCGCGTAATCCTTGCCGCGGTAACTCGCATTCAGTTGCTGGCCTTCTTCAGCATCGACAATACGGATCGTCAGGCTGGTATCTACGCGCAAGCTGGCGCGGATCCAGCGCTTGAATTGCGACACGCTGGGCACATCTGCCGCAGGTGTCGCCACTTGTAATGAAAAATCGAGTTGAGGCATAGCATCAAGTTTTATGTACAATATCCGACATTATAGAAAGAAAACCCTCAAAGGAAATGGTGTGATGACAAATCGCCCCAAGCTGGTGGTTGCCAACCGCAAAATGAACGGCAACCTGCCAGACAATGCCCGCTTTATGCAAAGTGTGTTGCAAGAGACGCGCCATCACCGGGCGCGCTATGCGGTGTGCCCGCCACATCCCTATTTGCAGCAGGCGCAACAATTACTGCAACACAGCCATGTGGCCTGGGGCGGACAAAACATGAGCCGCTTTGAGCGTGGTGCCTACACAGGTTCCGTGTCGCCGCTCATGCTCAAGGAGTTTGGCTGCACCTACGTCATTATCGGCCACTCTGAACGCCGCTTACGTGGGCACGAAAGTGATGAGAGCTGCGGAGAGCGTTTTGAGGCAGCCCTCAAGGCTGGGCTGACGCCCATCCTGTGTATAGGCGAAACCCTGGAAGAATACGAACTGGGCGAAACCGATCTCGTGGTAGTGAGGCAGTTGAACCCCGTCATTTCACATGTAGGCATCCAAGCGCTCGCCAAAGGCGTCATTGCCTATGAGCCGATATGGGCCATCGGCACGGGTAAAGCCGCCAGTCCGCAACATGCCCAAGCAATTTTGTCTTTCATCCGCGGCCACATTGGGCTACTGGATGAACAGGTTGCAGAACAGATAACCTTGCTCTATGGTGGCAGCGTCAATCCCGGTAATGCTGCGCAATTAATGAGCATGCCAGATGTCGATGGCGGGCTGATCGGCGGTGCATCGCTGATCGTCGAAGACTTTATTCAAATCTGCCAGATTGCCAACGAGTTATCCTCCCTCAAGTCAGCTGCCTGAAAACACGTACCGTCCCGCCCCTGAGTGGTTGAGGTGCTCAGCGCGCAGCCAATAAAAAAGCCGACTTTCGTCGGCTTTTCTACATCCAAGTAAAACCAGATTACGGATGTCTGGATTACTTAGCTTCTTCAGCAGGAGCAGCTTCAGCAGGTGCAGCTTCAGCAGGAGCAGCTTCGGCTGGTGCAGCTTCAGCAGGAGCTTCAGCAGCAGGAGCTTCAGCAGCAGGCGCTTCAGCAGCAGGTGCTTCTTCAGCTGGTTTTTCACCACAAGCAGTCAAAGCCAAAGCCAACAATGCAGCCAACAATGCAGAACGTGTCATCTTTATTTCCTTAGTATGTATGAGCAAAAAATTATGTACGGGTAACGCTGCGGGTGCAGAATCAACCGAGTGAAAAAATTGTATCAGCAATTGATTAAAAAAAGAACGAAAAACCAGTGAAAAAGAAAGGATTTTTTTGTGTCAGAACAACAACTCTGTGTTTTTTTCACAAAAAATCCGCCAAATCCTTTGCAATCAATGCAAAATTAACCGGCTCAATCAGAAAAATGCACGTATCCAGACAGGTAAATCCCCTGCAACCAGGGCAACAAGGGATGAATGGCTGCTGTTTGGCAGTCTGCGGCCGTCAACAGCCGCTGGTTAGCGAATGTATTGAGCAAAGGCCCCGCCTCCGCTGACACACTCACGCGCTCGCCATTGATAAAGTACTGGCCTTGCCAATGCAACATCTGCGTCTGCAAGTCCATCACCAGTCCAGATTGCTGGGCGCGTTGCAAAAACTTCTCTGCACTCAGTTTGCGGTTGGGCGAAAACACAACATACGCTTTGGGCTCTGAAAAATATTTTGCCAAAAACGGTCCCAGTTGCTCAGCCTCCCAGGGCAAGCGGCGCAACATGCCAGCCACTTGACTGACCATCTGCGGGTCAATCGCTGCGGCATCTTGAACGGGTTGCAACTCGGGGTCGCGATACAGTTCGTCAGGCAGCATCTCCTGGCGGCAGGCCTCAAGAAACTCAATGGCCAGTTCACGCGCGGCGGGCGCCCGGAAGCCGATGGAGTAGGTCATGCAATCATCATCTTCTGCAATGCCCCAATGCGCGACATTGGGCGGCAGATAGAGCATGTCGCCCGGTGCCAGCACCCACTCCTGCTCGCATTCAAAGTGCGACAAAATGCGCAAGGGTGCATCGGCAATCAATCTTAAATCCGTTTGCTGGCTGATACGCCAGCGGCGGTGCCCCGCGCCCTGCAGCAAGAAGACATCATAGCTGTCGATATGTGGCCCGACGCCACCACCAGTCGGCGCATAACTGACCATGACATCATCGAGTCTGGCGTTGGGGACAAAGCTGAACTGCGACAGCAAGGCTTGCGCCTCTGGCAGCACATGGTTCACCCCCTGCACCAGCAGGGTCCAGTCGCGTGCAGGCAAACTGGTAAAGTCTTCGTCATCAAAAGGGCCTTGCCTGACCTGCCAGCCATCTCCCTGGTTCATGCGCTCAGAATCAAACTGTATCAATCTGGCCGGCACCTCAGCCTCACAGGCCAGCCCCGCCAGCTCGCTTGGCGTCAGCAATCCCTCAAAACCAGGGATAGCACCCCGGATTAATAATGGTTTCTTTTGCCAGTAGTCTGCCATGAATTGCGCAGGGCTTAATCCGTTCAGTAGGGTCAGGGCTTGATGCATGATGATGAAGATTATCTAAAAGGAAGAAAAGGGGCGGTCGTGATGCTTTGTGTCAGCCGCGAGATCAAGCGCTGCGACTTCTCGGCCAAGGTCAAGGCCAGCAAATCTGTGCGGGCAACCAGCTTGCTAAACTCGCGCTCAAAGCTCAGATTCTGTACCTCACCTGTCAGGCTATTGGTCAGCAACAACAGTTCACCCTGGGCATTTTTGGCATTCGCCAGTTTCCACATGGCGATTTCAATATTTCTGGCGGCATTGTATAGGTTTTGCGGATCTATGCTATCTAGCAAGAAAAAAGACGACTTGCTGCCATGCGCGCGGTAAAGCATGGACTGGATCCCCACCACCAGTGCCAGTACGCGATCGCCACCAAATTGCGGGTTTAATGCCAGCTTGATCGCAGCGGTGTCTTGCGCATGCCCAAGCGCCTCCAGTTGCCAGCCATGCACGTGAGCCTGCTCAAACACATAGGTGGCGATCTGTTCGGGCCCGCCCAAGCCAGATTTCTGCGCTTCAGCCGGGTTGCGTTTATACAGTTTGAGCATCAGCAAGCGCAAGGTGCTGACGTTTTCGGCATATTCAATATCCGCCAGGCGATCCAGATCGGTTTTCACCAGTTGATGCAAGGCATTCCGGTCTTGCCGCACTGGCACCGGACGTCCATTCGGCGAATCGACATACCCTGAATGAGGGGAGGTCGTACAGGCGACCAGCAGCAATAGCAACATCAGGCCACTGCAGCCGATGCAACTCATGCAGGCAAGATCCTTTGCGCAGGAAACACGATACGGAAACAGCTCCCCAGCCCAGGCTCACTCTCCACCTGCAAGCTGGCCTGATGATGATGCAGAATATGTTTGACGATAGACAAGCCCAAACCTGTGCCGCCGGTATCGCGGCTCCGGCCGCTGTCCACACGATAAAAACGCTCGGTCAGTCTGGGTAAATGGTGTGCTTCAATACCGATGCCATTATCTTGGACGCTGAACACCACGTCCTCCCCCCGCATTTGCCAATAAATATCAATCTTGCCTTGTGGCGGGGTATAGCGTACAGCATTGGTGGTCAGGTTGCTCATGGCACTCATGAGCTCATTATAACTGCCCGTCAGGTTAACGTTCGCCTCCATATGCAAGGTGACCTGATGCTGCCCCTGGCTCAATGCCTGAGCATCGCGATGCAATTGCTGCAACATGGCCTTCATGTCAATCTCGGTTTCATCCTTGAGCGTGACATTATTCTCCAGGCGTGACAAGGTCAGCAAGTCCTCGATAATGCGGCGCATGCGCGTCGTTTGCGCCTGCATCATGTCAAAATAAGGCTGGATATCGGGAGAAATCTCCCCCTGCATGTCACTGATGGTTTCCAGAAAGCCACCAATCACGGTGAGCGGTGTACGCAACTCATGTGACACGTTGGCGATGAAATCGCGGCGCATGACTTCGGTTTTTTCAATGGCGGATACATCGCGGCAAATCAGCAGTCGCTGCTTGCTGGCAAACGGAATAATCTGCAACTCCAGCGTGATATCGGGACTGCGCCAGGATTTAAGCTTGAGTGGTTCGCTGTACTCTTCGGCTTGCAGGTATTCCACGAACTCGGCCTGGCGTAATAAATAATAAATCGGCTGACTTTCGTCATGATGGCGCTTGAGACCCAGGCGTTGCACGGCAGGCTCATTAAACCATTCGATTTCATTACGATTATTCAGCACGACCACGCCATCCGGCAAAGCACTGGTGGCATGACGCAAGCGCTCCAAGGTACTGCTTAACTGGCTTTGGCTACGCGAATGGCGGCGCATTTCATGATAGAGATTGGCAAAAATGTCTTCCCAGATACCTTTGCCGTTGGGGATAAAATTCAGGCTGGGCTTAAGGGCCCACTGGTACAGACGGTGTATCCAGTATAAATGTCCGGCCAGATAGGCCAGCACACCACATAAATAAGTCAACCACGCCAGATGCGCATTTGTGAACCAGCCAAGGAGCAGGCAACCAAATGCCCACAGAAACAAAGTCCAAAACGCTTTTAAACGAATATCTTGCACAAGCCAATCTCACCGGATAGATGGCAGCGATTATACGACACAACGATGCAGGCACAATGACAGGAAAATGACGTAAGCGCAGGTGCAATGACCATCGCTCACTCATCCACCACCTGGACGCTTTTGGCGTAGGGTTTGGCCAGCGGCTCGCCAATAAACACGCCCTGCATCGGCCATTTCACGCTTTTCCAGTAGGCCTCAATCAGGGTTTCACCGGCCAGATAATGGCCAATTAACACCTGCGGGTTGGGGAATTTTTGCCAATAATTACAAGGCTCAGACACAGTGCCATAACTGCCGGTAACCCCCGCATCCAGCCAACGCGAGGCGGGCATTTGCGGATTGTAATTAGACAAAATGCCTCCGGTCGAGGTCAAATGATCGGCAATGGCGCCGGGCAAATAACTGTTGGTAAGCAGATAATCGACCGATTTTTGCCCGGTGAAATAAAACATGACTGAGGGCTGTTTTTCTATCGTCTCCTGACTCAAGGTATGCAAGGTCAGTTTTTTGGATTTGACCGTCATGCCCTCTTGCGGGAAAAAAGGTTCACGTGGCTTGGAGCGTGCCGCATCCTGGGTTTTTAGAAAAAACCCATTCGCGTCATTTAAACTGAATTCACTCATGACGCCACGGTCTATGAGTGCCTTGGCCGCAGCGACACTGGTGATGGGCAACAACATGGACAAACGCAAATGGTGATCCGTCCATGGCCGCAATGAGGGGCTGTTAAAGTAAGGGCTGTCGCGGCCAGGGTCACAGGTCTTGCGGCATTGATTGAGATCCAGCCCGAGCGTCAGCGCACTGGTAAGGCTGTTACATTGCACGGCAAACGGGGTGCGCCAGACCAGCAAGACCACTTGCTGCGTGGTCAACTTGGCATCCAACTGGGCTTTGAGTGACTCAAACTCGGGAACCGTCAGCGCATCTTTAAAATGGCGGGGCAATTCCACCCCGATCAGATTTTCCGCAGGGACTTGCCTAGCTTGCAGGTAGTAACGGGCGACCTCTTCGCTTTGCGCGTCATTGAGGTTATACACCACTGCCACATCTTCCGGCTTTAATAATGAGGGCCGCAACGGGATTTGCTTGCTGAGGTCTACCGCGCCAGCAACACTGCTCACCATAAAAAGCAGGCAGATACCCACTGCCCCCCACTGACTGATCAGCCACTGCTTTACTGCCTTCAACTCAACACTCCATTGCGATTGCAAAGATACTACGCCTGTCATTTCAACCCGCGTAGAATGACATCATAACTTAAATTAAACCACTGCATGAAGGCGAGGTTCACAGCATGAATACACAAACCATCTTAATCACTGGCGGCAATCGCGGCCTCGGCCTCGAGTATGCCAGGCAATATGCCGAAAGCGGCCAGCAGGTCTACGTCACGGTACGCGATCCCGCCCAGGCTCCCGCGTTACAACAACTGGCCAGTCAACATAGCAACCTGCAGCTGCTTGCGCTGGATGTGGCCGATGTCGATTCAATCCGGGCGCTGGCAAGCCAGCTGTCAGCACTGACGCTGGACATTCTGATCAGCAATGCGGGCACCTATCCTGAGAGCAGCTTTGGCCAGACCGACGTGCAAGCCTGGTTACAGGCTTTTCAGGTCAACACGCTGAGCACTTACTATCTTGCAGAGGCTTTCTTGCCGCAGCTGCGACGTGCTCCGCAGGCAAAGCTGATCGCCATGACCAGCAAAATGGGCAGCCTAGAAGACAATGGCAGTGGCGGTGAATATATCTACCGCAGCAGCAAAACTGCACTGAATATGGTCGTCAAAAGCCTGTCTATCGATTTGCGCGGCTTTAACATTGTCGTTGCTGCACTGCATCCGGGCTGGGTGCGCACAGACATGGGCGGTCCAAACGGCCTGATTGATACCGAAACCAGCGTGCAAGGCCTGCGCCAGGTGATTGCCAGTTTAACCCCTGCACAATCGGGCCAGTTTATCGCCTATGATGGCAAACCGATTCCCTGGTAACGCAATCACGTCGATAAAGGGATATGCGGCAGGCCAGTGTCATTGATATCCGGTATGTTTTTGTATGGACTGCGCTCCTCTAGCTCATTGACATATTGCTGCATGCCCTCGGCCTCCCGGCGCAGAAAGCGCGCCACACTCTGGTGAAAATCGGGATGGCTGAGCCAGTGGTAAGAACAGGTGGGGTAAGCGACAAAGCCACGGGCAAGCTTATGCTCGCCTTGTGCACCGCCTTCAAAATAGCGGATCTGCTCGCGGATACAGAATTGCTGCGGCTGGTAATAGCACAACTCGAAATGCAAGCAAGAAATATCGCGCAAACTCCCCCAGTAGCGGCCATACAGCGTCGCTTCACCCAGCACACACAGACTGGCCGCCACATCCTCGCCATGCTGCGAAGCAATAAATAACTGTAAATGCCCGGGCAGGTAGCGCTGCAAATGCTCGAAAAATGCCAGGGTCAGATAAGGTGAACTGTGGTGGCGGAGATACGTCTGGCAATAGCATTGATAAAACAAGGCCAGGTCTTGCGCAGTCATGTCGTGACCACTTACCACGCGGCAGGTCACACCCTGTTGCGCAACTTTTTGCCGTTCTTGCCGGATTTTTTTGCGCTTGTCCCGGCTCAATACGGCCATAAAAGCATCCCAGTCGACATATCCCGCGTTTTCCCAGCGGAACTGCACGCCCTCACGCCTTAGCCACCCCTGCTGTTCACAAAAGTCAGCCGACATGGCATCGGGAAACAACAGATGCGCGCCGGACAGGGCATGTTCCTGACAAAAAGCCTGCAGCTGCTTGAGCATGGCCTCGGCAATCAACGCAGGCGCGTCACAGGCCGGGTTTATCAGCAGGCGTGGGCCAGTGACGGGTGAGAAAGGAATGGCGGAGATCAGCTTGGGGTAATACTGCCCACCCGCTTGCTCATATGCCTCGGCCCATGACCAGTCAAAGACATACTCGCCGTAAGAGTGCGTTTTGAGATAACAAGGCATGGCTGCCACCAACTGCCCCTGGTCAAACGCAGTTAAATGATAGGGCATCCAGCCCGTCTGCGCACCGACACAAGCGGTGGCCTCAAACGCCAGCAAAAACTGGTAGTCGAGCATGGGGTGCGTGCCTGCCAGGCGCTGCCAGTCGGCAGGTGCGATCTCCTGCAAGCCACGGGACCAGACAAAGGATAATTGCGAGGGCAGCATCAAGCAGGTCCAGAGTCAGCGACAAAGCCACTAAACAGCAAAAATAATGAAGGCAATCTGCTTGTTTGACACGCCGAAACGCTGAATGGCATGTGCATGTTGAGACAAAGGAAATTAACTAGGACGCTTGCGTATGACCGAAACGTCTTTACCACTTGAATTGACAGGGCTATTGGCAGGAATCACTGCCGAGCTTGCTTTGGATTTGTTTCTGGACTTGGCATCAGGCTCTGAGTCGCTGACGATATTTTGCTGGTTCTCGATTTTTGCCTCGGTTCTGGCTTCGGCTTCACGTTGACGCTCCACCATTTTGGCATAGGCGGTTTCAAGTTCGTCTAGCGTGATCACGCCATTGCCATCAAGATCAACATAGGAAAAATGGCGGGCCACTTGTGGCAAACACAGCGTCGCTTCTTCGCGGTCTAGCGAGTCGTCATTGTCGCGGTTACACTCATTGAACCGTTGTGCGATGCTGTCATGCATGGCCTTGCGCTTTTGCAACATCAACTGATGGTCGGGATCGGTGTTACGGGCGTAATCAGAAAGGGCCTTGCGCAAACGTGCACGGTCTTCTGGGCTAAAGTTGTGCTCTAGCGTTTTGGAAAGGCCGGTATCATCATTGTCAGCCAGACGGATCTCTGTCAATCGGACTGGCAATTTAAGATCAGCCAAAGCAGGGAATGCCAGCAACATGGAGGTTGTCAGCAATACAATTCGTTTCAAATGTTTAATCGCTCTACACATCCAAACGCAATACCTTTATTCCTGTTCCATCGAAAGCACTTGTGTTTAAGCTATTATTGGGTGCTCTCAAGCATGAATCTCATGGCAAACGAGGGACCGATTTTAAAATCAGGTCGATCACATTAACGCAATTGCAACTTTAGCGGCAACAAATTTAACAAAAAATAGCGTTTTCGGATGCCCCTGCCGATAGCAGAAGGCAATCATGCATCAGGATTGTAACTGCAATATTTCATCCCCAACGCCATTTGTAACGAAGTTGTAACTGGCACACTTCATGCGCTCCAATGCTTGGAGTATAATTATCAAGGATAAGTTTTTGGCCTTGCCGTATTTATCTTCCTGCGGTCATCCTGATCGCAATAAAATGCGTTAAGCAAACACTTGCTTCAAATAACAAAGGTCCGTATGTCAGAACAGTTAAAAAAAATCTTGATGGTCGATGATGATTTACGTATGCGCGAGCTGTTACAGCGCTACCTGACTGAACAAGGTTTTAATATCAAGTCCGTATCAGATGGTAAGGAGATGGACAAAACGCTGGCCAATGAACATTTCGACCTGCTGATTCTGGACCTGATGCTGCCGGGCGAAGATGGCCTCGCCATTTGCCGCCGACTGCGTGGAGCCAACCACATGACCCCCATCATCATGCTGACTGCACGCGGCGATGAAGTGGACCGCATTGTCGGCCTGGAAATGGGGGCGGATGACTACTTGCCCAAACCCTTTAACCCGCGTGAACTGCTGGCCAGAATCAATGCGGTCCTTCGCCGTCACGAGATTTCGCCAAAACAGGCAGTTGAAGAAAAATCCGCCGCGTTCCAATTTGGCGAGTTTGTGTTTGATACCAGCACCCGCAGCCTAAGTAAAAACGGCGTGCCCATTACGATTACCAGTGGTGAATTCACCTTGCTGAAAGTCTTCACCGAACACCCACGCCAACCACTGTCACGTGACCGACTCATGCAACTGGCGCGTGGCCGCGAGCTGGATGTATTTGATCGCAGCATAGACGTGCAGGTCTCTCGCCTGCGCCGCATTATCGAGCCTGATCCGGCACATCCTCGCTACCTGCAAACCATGTGGGGCTTTGGCTATGTCTTTATTCCAGATGGTGAAGCACCACAATAATCCGGCCAAGCTTTAATCCCCGTGCGCTTACTGCCCCGCCGACTGCTGTCCCGCATCATGTTGCTGATCGCCATCTTACTGGCGGTCAGTATCTATGCATCGCTCAAAATCTTTGATTATTTTGACCGCGAACCACGCGCAACCGCCGCTGCCCTGCAAGCCGTCACCATCGTCAATTACACCCGCGCCTCACTGATCGCCTCGCACGAAAACCGCCGCCTGGCCTTGTTATCCGAGTTATCGGGCCGTGAAGGCGTGCGCGTCTATGCGGCGGACTTTCTGGAAGATATCGAGCCCTTACCCGCAGACCCTTTTATTAATTTGGTCGCACTCAAAATCCGCGAACGGCTGGGCGAAGAAACCATTATCACGGTCAATCATTATGATATCCCTGGCTTGTGGATCAGCTTTAATGTCGGCCAGGATGACTTCTGGGTGGTCATCCCCAAAATTCAGGTAGACCGCCCTTTCCCCTGGCACTGGCTAGGCTGGGCAGCGGTAGTCGGCTTGCTTTCACTGGTGGGTGGCTATTTACTGACGGCCCGCATCAACCGGCCTTTGACCATGCTGGTGCATGCCGCAGAACGGCTGCGTAATGGCGAGCCCGCGCCTAAACTGCCGGTGGACAGCGTCGAAGAGTTACGCGAAGTGACGCAGACCTTTAACGAGATGGCGGAATCCCTGGCCCGCCTCGATGCGGAACGCACGCTGCTGCTGGCAGGGGTCTCACATGACATCCGCACGCCGCTGGCGCGGTTGCGGCTAGCGGTAGAAATGCTGCCGCAAGAAGCCGATTATATGAAACAGGGCATGATTGAAGACATCTCCGATATGGACAATATCATTCACCAGTTTCTGGACTTTGTGCGCGGCGTAGAGGGCGAGCCCACGCGCATGATGGATATTAACGATTTGCTCAATGCACTGGCAGAACGTCAGCGTCGCGCGGGCCGCGAGCTCAAAATTTCGCTGGGGCCCAAATACTTTATTCCCATCCGTCCGCTAGCCATGCAACGCCTGCTCGACAACCTGGTTGGCAATGCTTACAACTATGGCAAAGGCAAGGTCGAGGTGCGCAGTCAGGTCATGGCCGACAAGATCGTCATCAGTGTGCTGGATAACGGCCCAGGCATCCCGCCTGAACATGCAGACCGCTTGCTGCGACCTTTTGAGCGCATGGACAGCGCGCGCAACAAATACGAAGGCGGCAGCGGCCTGGGTCTGGCGATTTGCAACCGCATTGCCGCTTTACATAGCGGTCAACTGGCCTTGCTCAACCGCCCGGAAGGCGGGCTGGAAGCCAGGCTTTCACTGCCGATCCTACCTAACACTTAATCTGGCCCAACACTTAAGCTGGTTGAGCGCAGCGATTAATCCGCCGACGGCGTAAACCAGTTCAGTCGCTCGCGCAATTTCACCACTTCGCCAATAATCGTCAAACTGGGCGGCTTCAAGCCCGCGGCCGCCACCTCTGCTGCCAGATGCTGCAAGGTTGATTCCACCACGCGTTGCTTCTGCGTTGTCCCCTGCTGGATCACTGCCGCCGGCATGTCCGGCGACACGCCTTGTGCCATCAGCTTGCTGCAAATCTGCTCCAGCCCTACCAGGCCCATATAAATCACCACCGTCTGCTTGGGTCTGGCCATGGCCTGCCAGTCCAGATCAATGGTGCCATCTTTAAGGTGGCCGGTAATAAATAAACAGGCCTGGGCGTAATCCCTGTGCGTGAGCGGAATCCCGGCATAGCTAGAGACACCGTTGGCCGCGGTAATGCCGGGCACCACTTGAAATGGCACCCCATGCTGCATCAGTGTTTCGATCTCTTCGCCGCCACGTCCAAAGATAAACGGGTCGCCGCCTTTAAGCCGCAATACGCGCTTGCCTTCCAGCGCCAGCCTGGCCAGCAAGGCATTGATTTCTTCTTGCGGCAAGGTGTGCTGGTCACGTGACTTACCCACATAAATCAGCTCGGCATCGCGACGCACCAGTTCCATGACCTCTTTGCTCACCAGCTTGTCATAGACACAGACATCGCACTGCTGCATCAGTCGCAATGCCCTGAACGTCAGTAGATCTGGGTCACCCGGCCCACCGCCCACCAGATAAACCTCGCCACGCGTAGGCGCGTCTTCACGCTGATTGAGCAACTCGGCCAGCAAGGTCCGCGCTGCCTGCTCCTGCCCGGACAACACGCGCTCCACCAGCGGCCCGTTCAACACATCCTCCCAAAAGCGACGACGTGCAGGCAGATTAGAGAACTTGGCTTTCACCTGGTCGCGAAATTCACCTGCGATAGTCGCAATCCGGCCATAAGCCGCAGGCAACATGGTTTCGATTTTGCTGCGGATATGCCTTGCCAGCACCGGCGCATTGCCTTCACTCGAAATCGCAATCACCACCGGGCTGCGATCAATCACCGAGCCCATGGTAAACGTGCACAGCGCTGGCGCATCGACGACGTTGACCGGAATATTCAGCCGCTTTGCCGCCACCGACACTGCTTCATTCACCGCTTCGTCATCGGTGGCTGCAATCACCAGGCAAGCACTGGTCAATTGTTCGGCCTGAAACTCGGCAGCCACATAGTCAATCTCGCCCTGCGCATGCATCTCGCGCAACTCGTCGCACAATTCGGGCGAGATCACGGTAACCTGCCCTTGCGCCTTGCGTAGCATGATCACCTTGCGCGTCGCGACATCGCCACCGCCGATGACGATACAAGGGCGTTGTGCAATATTGAAAAAAATCGGTAAAGCTTGCATGCAGATGGGACTTCAACAAGAAAAGCGTATTTTACCGCAGTCCCCAGTGTTAGCTGGGGTTTCCCCTGCAAATACGCTAAAATACTGTTTTTGTGAGAAATTTAGCGTTCGATGAAGCACGAAAGCGGAAAAAAGATATTCATTAAATCGTTTGGTTGCCAGATGAACGAATACGATGCGTCACGCATGATAGACCTGATGCGCGAGCATGAAGGCATGACGCAAACCGAGAACATGGAAGAAGCAGACGTGATCTTGCTCAACACCTGTTCAGTCCGTGAAAAAGCCGAAGAAAAAGTGTTTAGCCATCTCGGCCGCATGATTCCGCTCAAAGAAAAAAATCCCAACCTGGTGATTGGTGTCGGCGGTTGCGTGGCCAGCCAGGAAGGCGAGGCCATCATTCAGCGCGCGCCCTATGTCGATGTCGTGTTTGGTCCGCAAACCCTGCATCGGCTGCCCGAGCTGATCAAAGCCAAACAAGCGGCAGACAAGCCACAGGTAGACATTGCCTTCCCCGAGATTGAAAAGTTTGACCATTTGCCGCCGCCCCGCGTCGAAGGGGCGACTGCCTTTTTGAGCATTATGGAGGGCTGCAGCAAATATTGCAGCTTTTGCGTAGTACCTTATACCCGCGGCGAAGAGTTTTCTCGTCCGTTTGAAGACATCATTACCGAGGCGATCCAGTTGGCTGAGCAAGGCGTCAAAGAGATCACGCTGCTCGGCCAGAACGTGAACGCCTACCGCGTGCCTTATCAAGGCATCGAGGCCGATTTGCCACTGTTGATTGAAACCATCGCAGAAATCCCGCAAATCGAGCGTATCCGCTACACCACCAGCCACCCCAACGAAATGAGCGAGCGTCTGATTGCGTGCCATGCGACGGTGCCCAAGCTGGCCAACCAATTGCACCTGCCAGTGCAGGCAGGCAGTGACCGTATCTTGATGGCGATGAAGCGCAACTACACCGCGCTGCAATACAAAGGCCTGATCCGCAAACTGAAAGCTGCCAATCCGGCCCTGACCATCACCAGCGACATCATCGTCGGCTTTCCTGGTGAAACCGAAAAAGACTTTCAGGCCACACTCAAACTCATGCGCGATGTGGGATTTGATTACAGTTTCAGCTTTTTATACAGCCCGCGCCCAGGCACGCCGGCCAGCTACCTGCCCGACGAAACCCCGCAAGCCGACAAAGCGGCCTGGCTCAAGCAACTGCAAACCGAGAACGAAACCAATGGTGACGCCATCAGCCGCGCCATGCTGGGGACCGTGCAACGCGTGCTGATCGATGGCCCGTCGTGGAAAGACCCCAATTTGTTGGCAGGCAAAACCGATAACGGCCGCGTGGTGGATATCGCTGCCGATAGCCGCTATATCCACCAGATGGTGCAAGTCAAAATCACCGACGTCTACAACCCAAAACGCCTGGTTGGCGAAATTGTGAATTAAGCATGGAAATTACCCTCAGCCCCGAAGACAACCTGATGCTGGCCAACCTGTGCGGCCCGCTTGATGAAAATATCCGCCAACTGGCGAATGGTCTCGATATCGACATCAACCGCCGCGGCAGCACGTTTTACTTGAGCGGCAACCAAACCAATATGCGGCTGGGCGCGCAAATGCTAGAAAACTTCTACGCACGCTCAAAAAAGCCGATTGACCTCGAAGATATTCAGCTCGGCCTAGTAGAAATCGACAAACTCAAACCCGAAGAAGTCAGCAGCAGCGCCATGCCTGTACTGATGACGCGCCGCGGCGACCTGCATGGTCGCACCCCGCGCCAGGTCAGCTACTTGCAACAGATACAAGACCATGACATCACCTTTGGCATCGGCCCAGCGGGTACAGGTAAAACCTATCTGGCTGTCGCCAGTGCAGTGGATGCCATGACCCGTGACCGCGTGAAAAGAATCGTGTTAGTCCGCCCGGCTGTAGAAGCAGGTGAACGTTTAGGTTTTCTACCTGGTGATTTGAACCAAAAGGTCGACCCGTACCTGCGCCCTTTATATGACGCCTTGTATGACTTGGCTGGTTATGACACCGTGAACAAAATGTTTGAACGCGGCGCCATTGAAGTTGCCCCACTCGCCTATATGCGCGGCCGTACCTTGAACCAGAGTTTTATTATTCTGGACGAAGCGCAAAACACTACGCCCGAGCAAATGAAAATGTTCCTGACCCGCATCGGTTTTGGCACCAAAGCCGTGATTACCGGCGACGTGACACAGATTGACTTGCAACGCCACCAGAAAAGCGGCTTGGTCGAAGCGCAAAAGATTCTCAAAGAAGTGAAAGGCATCGCCTTTACCCAGTTTATGTCGCAAGACGTGGTAAGACATCCGTTGGTGCAGAAGATTATTAATGCTTATGAGAAGTTTGAGACCTCGCAGAAAGATTAGTCATAACGATACATCAACTTTAACCTAGCCCAATTTACTTTGATTCAATTGAGTAGTTTCTGATTACAATCGCCATATAAATTTAAGAATAAATCTTTTTGGTCACTACCGATAGATTTTATAACGCTAAACCCCTGAACCTTAGAGACAGTTAACTTAACTGTATTAGGACTCATTCCCATAATACTGAATCAAAAGTAAAAGATTCATAGTCCCTACGCCAAATCACTTCTTGAGTATTCACAACCAGCCACCAAGTCTGTTTTTCTGGTCTAGGCGTGTTCTCTTTAAACGCTTGCGGATTTAATACTGCAACACACCACGCTGGTTGCGGGTCTCTCACAGAGGTGTAAATGATGGCGCCTAACTTCACCTCCCTTGCTGTAACTGCTAAAGCTTGGGTCGGTTGATAGTTGGTTTTATGTTGCCATACCGCATCTTGATTAAACGGTGGATTTCTTAAATCAATGGCTTGGGTGGCGAGTGACACTTGAAAAGCGGTGTGTGGCACGGGCTCTATGCGGCTGAGTGCTGGCGCATCCATGAGAAAGCGCCAGCGCCAATAGCCGAGTTCAGCTGCGGCGGTACGAACTGTTTCTGCGGCATAAAACACGCCGGGGTCATTTGGACCGCGAAAGCGTGAACCTCCAGCGCGGCTGGGGTAACGGAATGGTGTGGAGAGCAAGTAATCAAGATGCTCGGTATCCGCGGCGTACGGTGGCTTGTTGCTATCGAGCAATGCTTCAAGCAGGGTTTGCTCGGCCTCAGTATCGACCAGCTTCATGGTGGAGGCGACATGTTGCGCCTCGACCATGCGCCAGGCCAACGATGCCCAAGCAAAAGCCTCAGACGATACCGCGTGAGGTGTCCAGATATTGGACGACACGAACCAGGCCTTCAGTTTGTTTAATCAGGTCGATGGGGCGCGCATTGAGCGCCAGGTTTTGATTGTTTAACCAGACACGGGCGGTTTCATCATTGTTGACAATGGAATCCAACGAGCGGAACGCTCGGACAAATAGCAAAGCAAAATCCCACTCTTTGCGTTTTTGGTCGAGGACATATTCACCACTATACAGGCGGGTAATGGTGGCAGGACTCAGGCCAAGAATGCTTGCCAACAAGGCTTTGGAAATCTGCAAACGCTCAGCCGCGCGACTTACCGCTTTGGTTAACACGGATTGTGCATCGGCTTGGGGGACGTTATTTTGTGTGGTCGCGACCATAGAAATTCCTTTCCATGGAAACTCTAACACAATATTATTTCAACAGGAATGTTTACTGTGTGTAAGTCGGAAACTTCTGCATCACTTTTTCAAATAAGGGGCTTTGCAACCACCCTTCTAACCAGCCACGCAGTTTCGGATATGCGCTGCTGGCAAACCACTCCGCATCTACTGCCGCAAACTGACGGATAAACGGGAAGATCGCGATATCGGCCATGCTGGGTTTATCGCCAAGCAAATAGTCATGCTGCTCTAATGCAGCTTCTAACCTCTGCAAAAACTGCTCACCTTGTTCACGATAAACCAGTTGCGCTTGCTCGTGGTAACGGTCAGGGTATTTATAGCGGTCAAGTGCTTGTTTAAACTCACCATCATTGATAGTTATCAGCGCGTTCACTGCATCGTGGTCTGCATTCAACCAACCTTGAGGATCGTTCTGGGCAAGTGCCCACTGCATGATATCCAGACTTTGCTCCAGCACAGTGCCGTCAGGCAATTGCAATACCGGCACGGTGCCTTTGGGGGAAATCTGTAGCAAATGTGCAGGTTTCTCTCGCAGGGAAATCTCTCGCACTTCTACCTGAATATTCGCCGCCCAGATCGCCATACGGGCGCGCATGGCGTAGGGGCAGCGGCGGTAGGAGTAAAGGATGGGCAATGCCATTAGAGCAAGGCTTTGCGGCAATCTTTAATTAACTGCGGGCCTTTATAGATGAGTCCGCTGTAGAGTTGAACCAGGCTGGCACCGGCCGCCATTTTCTCTTTGGCATCGTCGCCATTGAGAATACCACCGACGCCGATAATCGGCAGGCTGCCTTGCAAGCTGGCCGCCAGTGTTTGAATCACGCGTGTAGAACCCGCTTTTACCGGTGCGCCTGACAGCCCACCCGCCTCTTCCGAGTTTGGCAACCCGGCCACAGCATCGCGCGACAAGGTGGTGTTGGTGGCAATCACGCCGTCCATTTGGTGCTGCATGAGCAGTTCAGCAATTTCTTGTACTTGTTCGGTGGTTAAATCGGGGGCGATTTTGAGCACAACGGGCACATATTTGCCATGCAGTTGCGAGAGGATTTTTTGCTCGGCTTTGAGCGTCGCGAGCAGTTGGCCCAGCGCCTCTTTTTCTTGCAGGGCGCGCAGGTTTTTGGTGTTGGGTGAGGAGATATTCACCGTGATATAACTGGCATAGTTATACACCTTCCGCATGCAGCTCAGGTAGTCTTCAGCGGCACGGTCGTTCGGCGTATCGAAATTTTTGCCGATATTAATGCCCAGGATGCCTTTGAATTTGGACGCCTTCACATTCTGGATCAGTTGATCGACACCGAGGTTGTTAAAGCCAAAGCGGTTAATAATGGCCTCGGCTTGTGGCAAACGGAACAAGCGTGGTTTGGGGTTGCCAGGCTGCGGGCGTGGCGTGACGGTGCCCACCTCAATAAAGCCAAAGCCTAGCGCGGCCATGCCGTCAATCACAGCGGCATTTTTATCCAGCCCGGCCGCCAGGCCGACCGGGTTGGGAAACGTGAGGCCCATGACCTGCGTCGGTTGTGCAGGTAAACGGCAGGCGGCGAGTGTGAGCAGGCCGAGCTTTTCTGCACGTTTGAGCGATTGCAAAGTAATATCGTGTGCTTGCTCTGCATCCAGTTGAAACAGCAGAGGTTTAAGCAGCGAGTAAACATTCATCCGTTTGATTCCTGAACTTTTAATTTTCCAACTCTATCGTTGCATTTTGCCAGCAGTGACTGCCAGACAATACAGTCACCAGGTGTCGCTGACATGACTTTTGCGTTACATCAAAAACCATGATGTCATAAGGGTTCAAAATCCTCTACAGATTCATTGCGTGCAACATGATTCGCTTACTGGAGGAAACCCATGAAAATTTTGATTGATTTGTTATCGACTGACTACGGTTTAATGAGTTTTATCGTGATTGCTGTGATTTTAGTGGTCATGATTTGGGCAGGGATTTATGTCTATGTCAAAGCGCGACAATCATAAACCCTTTGCACTGACACGATACGCCGCCACTTAAACAAACCCCGCTTACGCGGGGTTTGTGGGTTTACAGCAATACTTTCTCAATGCCACCGTTATTGGCCTTCTGGATGTAATTTTCCATCCAGTTTTCACCCAGCACGTGCTTGGCCATTTCCACCACAATGTAGTCAGCTTCAATGCCAGTGTCATCACCATAGCGTGACAGACCTTGCAGGCAGCTTGGGCAAGACGTCAGGATTTTGACTGGCTGCTCGGGGGCGCCCACGGTCAAGCCCATTTTCTCCATGCCTTTTTCCAGCTCTTCCTGTTTGCGGAATTTGACCTGGGTAGCAATGTCAGGACGCGCCGCAGCAAAAGTGCCGGACTCACCGCAGCAGCGGTCATTCAACGTCACGTCAGTGCCCATCAGCTTGTTGGTGACTTCCAATGGCTTGTAAGTCTTCATCGGCGAGTGGCATGGGTCATGATACATATAGCGCGTACCGGTCACACTTTGCAGGCGCATGTCTTTTTCCATCAGGTACTCGTGGATGTCGAGCAGACGGCAGCCCGGGAAAATCTTCTCGAACTCGTACTTCTGCAACTGATCCATACAGGTGCCGCAAGACACAATCACGGTCTTGATATCCAGGTAGTTCAAGGTGTTGGCGACGCGGTGGAACAGCACGCGGTTGTCCGCCGTGATTTCCTGGCCCTTGTCGTGGTTGCCTGAGGCTGTTTGCGGGTAACCGCAGCACAGGTAGCCAGGTGGCAAGACCGTAATCGCGCCCACCTCGTACAACATGGCTTGAGTCGCCAGGCCGACGTTAGAGAACAGGCGCTCGGAGCCGCAGCCCGGGAAGTAGAACACGGCTTCCGAATCCTCGTTCACCTTTTGCGGGTTGCGGATGACCGGAATCATGGTGTCATCTTCCACGCCCAGCATGGCACGTGAGGTCTTGGACTGCATTTTCTTCGGCATCGGCCGGTTGATGAAGTGAATCACCTGCGCCTTGATCTCTGGCTTGCCCACCGTCGCCGGTGGTGCTTTTTTGTCCTTGAGCAGGCCAAATTTCTTGGCCAGGCTGTTAGCAATATTAATCGCCTTGTAGCCCATGCCTATCATGGTTGCACGCAAGAACTTGATGGTGGCCGGATCTTTGGCATTCAGATACAGCATACCGGCAGCCGTGCCAGGGTTGAATTTCTTCTTGCCTTGCTCGCGCAGGAAGTTACGCATCTTGACGGACACATCACCAAAGTCAATATTGACCGGGCAAGGTTTTTCACAACGGTGGCAGACCGTGCAATGGTCAGCCACATCGTTGAACTCGTCAAAGTGCTTGAGCGAAATGCCGCGACGGGTTTGCTCTTCGTACAAGAAGGCCTCGATCAGCAAGGAGGTGCCGAGAATCTTGTTACGTGGGGAATATAGCAAATTGGCGCGTGGCACGTGGGTAGAACACACGGGCTTACACTTGCCGCAACGCAAGCAGTCAGAAATATCATCGGCAATCTCGCCTATGGCAGACTGCTCCATGATGATGGACTCTTGCTCGAGCAAACCAAAGCTGGGGGTATAGGCGTTTTCCAGCCCGGAACCCATCATCAGTTTGCCTTTGTTGAAACGGCCTTCGGGGTCTACCTTGGCTTTGTAAGCAGCAAAGGTATCAATGGTGGCCTGATCCAGGAACTCCATCTTGGTGATACCGATCCCATGCTCGCCAGAAATCACGCCATTGAGGCTACGTGCCAGGGCCATCACGCGCGCAACAGCGGCGTGGGCGTCTTGCATCATGCCGTAGTCGTCAGAGTTGACCGGGATATTGGTATGCACGTTACCGTCACCAGCGTGCATGTGCAGTGCGATAAACACGCGGCTCTTCAACACGGCTTTCTGAATCTCATCCAGCTTGTCCAGAATCTTCTGGTATTCACGGCCAGCAAAAATATCCGCCATTGGCCGCTTGAGCTCGCGCTTCCAGGAAACGCGCAAATCGTAAGACTGCACGGCGCGGAACACGTTTTCATATTGGGCATAGGCCTTGCCCATCTCGCCCAGCACGGTGACAGGCTCGTCCAGGGTATTCAAAATCAGGCGCCATTTGGCACGCACATCACGCAACAACTGCAAGGCAATGTTTTGTTTGGATTTGACCCCTTCAGGGTCGGAGTTGCCGTCTTCATCCGGCTGCAAAGGCAGGTCACCAGCGACAAAGGCTTCCAGCGCATCCACCAGACGCAGCTTGTTATTGATAGACAGCTCGATATTAATCCGCTCAATGCCGTCGGAGTATTCGCCCAGGCGCGGCAATGGAATCACCACGTCTTCGTTAATCTTGAAGGCGTTGGTATGGCGGGCAATTGCCGCCGTGCGTGAACGGTCCAGCCAGAATTTTTTACGGGCCTCGGCCGAGACGGCAATAAAGCCTTCGCCGTTACGTGCATTACAGATGCGCACTACGGCAGAAGCCACTTCACCGACGGCGTTTTCATCATCAGACGCGATATCGCACAACAACACCATTTTTGGCCGTTGCTGGCGTGCGGCCTTGGTCGCATAGCCCACGGCTTTCACATAGCGCTCATCCATGTGCTCCAGACCGGCCATGATCACCGACGGGTCTTGCTTGGCAGTAGCGTCCAGATAATCCTTGATCTCGACAATCGCGGGCACGGCATGCGACACATTGCCAAAAAACTCCAGCGCAATGGTGCGTACATGTTTGGGCATGCGGTGCAAAATAAAGGTGGCAGAGGTAATCAGACCGTCACAACCCTCTTTTTGCACACCAGGCAAACCGGACAGAAACTTGTCGGTCACGTCTTTACCCAGGCCGACCTTACGGAAGCTCGGCCCCGGAATTTCAAGAATCTCAGGCTCGGACAGCAGGTTTTTATGGTCGATGTCGTAGCGGCTGATTTTAAAGCGCGCCATGTCAATATCGTGAATTTTGCCCAGGTTGTGATCCAGACGCTCCACTTCCAGCCAGGTCGCATCTGGCGTCACCATGCGCCATGAGGCGAGGTTATCCAGCGCCGTCCCCCACAGCACGGCTTTTTTACCACCAGCGTTCATGGCGACGTTACCACCAATGCAACAGGCATCGGCAGAGGTCGGGTCGCAGGCGAATTCCAGGCCGGCAGCCGTGGCCGCATCCATGGCGCGACGGGTCACTACACCCGCGCCGCACTCAATCGTAGCCACCTGACGGGAGACGCCGGGCAAGGTGCGCATTTGCACACCTGAGTGTTGGTCCAGTTTTTCGGTGTTGATGACTGCAGACAATGGCGTCAACGGTACCGCGCCGCCCGTGTAACCCGTTCCGCCCCCACGTGGAATAATGGTCAGACCCAATTCGATACAGGCGCGCACCAGATAAGAGATCTCGGCTTCAGTATCCGGGTTGATCACCACAAAGGGATATTCGACGCGCCAGTCGGTGGCGTCTGTCACATGTGAGACACGTGCCAAGCCATCAAACTGCACATTGTCTTTGCGAGTGTACTTGGTCAGTTTGGCCAGGGCTTTTTTGCGTAACTCGGCCGTTTGCTTGAAATCATCGGCAAACTTCTCTACCGCTTTGGTCGCCGCAGAGACCAGTTTTTGTACTTTTTCATTGCCACCGCTACGCTCCTGAATGGCAGCAATACGGTGGTATAGCGCCTCGATCAAGGCCTTGCGGCGCTTGGGATTTTCCAGCAGGTCATCTTGCAGATAAGGGTTGCGTGACACCACCCACAAATCGCCCAACACCTCAAACAGCATGCGCGCACTGCGGCCTGTTTTACGCTCGGCGCGCAGCACATTAAGGATTTCCCAGATTTCTTCGCCGAGAAACCGGATGACGATTTCGCGGTCAGAGAAGGAGGTATAGTTGTACGGAATTTCGCGTAATCGTGCGAGAGGGGTAGAATTGCGCTTTAACAAATCTGCGTTGACAGGTGCGTTCATTGATAATTTATCAAAAACAAAAGTCAATTATACCATGTCGTATACAGCACAAACACGTTACACGGCCTATGGTTTTTAGCGTGCATTTTTGAGTCATCCGTTTTTTAAGAGGCTAAGTTGAAATCAATATTCAGAACATGGGGCGTAGCAATAGTTGCATTGGCGCTCATCGCAGGCCTGGTATTTGCTGTCATGCAAAAACCGCAGGCACCAGAAGTCACCTTCACCACGCTGGATGGCCAGAAAATCAGCATGCAAAGCCTGCGCGGCAAAACGGTGCTGGTCAATTTCTGGGCGACAGACTGCCCGGGCTGCATCAAGGAGATGCCTGACCTCATCCACACTTACCAGCAGTACAAAGACAAAAACCTGGTGGTGATTGCCGTGGCGATGCCGTATGACCCGCCTGCGCAAGTGCTCAATTACACCCAGGAAAAAGCGCTGCCGTTTGCCGTCATGCATGACGGTTACGGCGAAATGGTCAGGGCGTTTGGCAATGTCAACTTGACCCCGACCACCTTTATCTTTGACGGCAACGGCAACCGCATCCAGAAAACCATAGGCGAACTTAACTTTGCCGAATTACACAAACTCCTGAATCAGAAAGCCAGCTAAATGTTGTGGGTCAAAGCGCTACATATTATTTTTGTCACCAGTTGGTTCGCCGGCCTGTTTTACCTGCCCCGTATCTACGTCAACCTGGCGATGGAAACAGAAACTCACGCCTATGCGCGCTTGCTGCTCATGGCGCAAAAACTTTACCGTTTCATGCAGCCCCTCATGCTGCTGGCGCTCGCATTTGGCTTATGGTTATGGCTGGGTTACGGCATCACCGGTGGCTGGATGCATGCCAAACTGACCCTGATCATCCTGCTGATTGGCTACCATCACTATTGCGGCAAACTGCTTAAACAATTTCTTGCGCAGCAAAACAAGCGTAGTCATGTCTGGTTTCGCTGGTTTAATGAAGTCCCGGTGCTGATCCTGTTCGCCGTGGTGATTCTGGTGGTCGTCAAGCCATTTTAAGCAGGTATGTTGCACGCATTATTACAATCAGATTGGCTGATAACCATGCTGGACAAGTCCGGCAAGCAGGCCGCGCACAAGCTGCTAGGCTTATTCAATATTCTGGATGACTTGCTCTCCAGCCCGCTCGCAGAGGCGCAAACCACGCCCGCGACAACATCGACCCAGCCTGGGCGACTGCAGGCATACCTGAGCACACAGGCACAACTGGCAGGCGCGCGCCTGCCTGACATGCTCGCTAACCAGTTATATTTCATGGCACTAAGCGCCTGTCAGGAAAAGCTGGCACACAGACAATCCAGCGCCCTGCAACATGCAAAACAGGCAGCAAAAGCACTTATCGACGAGCAAACCAAACTGCAAATCGACTGGCTGGCCATCCGCAACTATGGCGTGGTGGCGGTCACCTTGGTCTGTGGCGTCGTGGGCGGTTATTACTGGCATATGCAGCTCGAATCCGCGCCCAGCCTCCAGACCGCAGCGGTGCATCAGCCTCCGCCCCGCCCGTTATCATTCGAGGCCAGTCCCACCGAAACCGCAGCCATTTACAGCCGCCTCGAAACCATGAAACATGGTGATTGCCGACTGATCGAAGCGATTCAACTGCCAGAACGTTTGAAAAGCGTTTACATCGAAAACATCATCAATGGTCACGTCACAACCAACCGTGACGAGCAAGTACTGGTCAACCAGCTGCTTGACCAGGTGCAATGCAATTACACGCCCAAACTGATGGCCAACTCCAGACAGTAGACTGCCTGACAATAAAACAGGCCGTCGTTGCATAACAAAAAAGCCGCCACTGCTCGTGACGGCTTTTTTTACAGCAAACGCTGATTTATTGGAACAGGGTTTTAAGCTGATTCAAACCACCATCGTAAACGCCTTTAATCGCGTCAGAGGCTGCTTTTTCATCTGCAGGCGCTTTTGGCAAGAAATGACTTTCCCACACCACCACAGACTTGCCATCCCCATTGCTATGCACACTCACGGTGGATGCGTAGTCATTCACCGGTAACACGCCATCAGTGATCCTGTAGCCATAGCTTTTCTGTTTTGGATTGTAAGCGGTCAGTGTTTCATTCACTTTGCCGCCATCCTTGAGCGTCAGCACGCGTTTGGCGCCCACGCTGTTATTTTTACCCGCAACGATCTCGGTTTTGGCAACGGCTGGATGCCAGGCACCCAAATCGCCAAAGTCAGAGACTTTTTTCCAGACCACGTCTACCGGCTGATTCAGCTCCACAGATTTAACGACATACAGTGGCTCGGCCGCAAATGCCGTGCTTGAGAGGGCGAACAGGCTAGCTAATAATAATTGACGCATGATTTTCTCCTTGTTGTAGATGAAGTACATTGTAAATAAATTGACCATAAATGTATACTATACGGTATAGTATATTTAACACGGCAAGCAAAGTCAAACAATAGGATTTGTTCCCTGGCTGAAAGTTCTGGGGGTATACAAACTTGTATAGGGTGTTATAATTTTAGGCATGAATGCGCTTAAGCAAAAAATTTTGCAGGTATCGACGGATCTGTTCCAGACACGTGGCATTAATTCCACGGGGGTAGACACGATTGTGGCTGTCGCAGGCACCACCAAAATGACGCTTTACAAGTATTTTGAAAACAAGGAAGAACTGATCCTGGCCGTGTTGCAACAGAGCCACCAGGACTTTCAGGACTGGATGAATGAAAAACTGGGCGGTCTTGGTGGCAGCCCAAATGAAAAAATCCAAAAACTGTTTGAGTTTATTGAAGAGTGGGTGACTTCCCCCTCGTTCACCGGGATCGCTTTTATCAAGGCTTCCGCCGAGTTCCCCAATGAAGAAAACCGGATTCATCAGCTGTCTTCGCAACAGTCCCGTGAATTCAGGCAATTTATTACCAAGCTGGCACAAGAAGCCAATATCAAAGATGCCGAAGGACTGGCGCTGCAACTCTCCATTCTGTTTGAAGGTGCCGTACAGGCCGAGCAAATCAAACGCGGCTCAGGCGCCATCAAGTCTGCCAAAAAGGCCGCCAAAACGCTGATTGATCTGGCCATCAAGCAGTCGTGACCACTCTTAGCCGCTCGTAACACTTGCCACACTGCTGGCGCACAGCAATAATAGCCCTACTTTTATCCAACCCCGTATTCACTTCATGAAAATTCTTATTTGCGGCTCACTCGCCTACGACACCATCATGGTGTTCCCTGACCAGTTTAAAAATCATATTCTGGCAGACAAAATTCATAAACTGAGCGTGGCATTTCTGGTCCCTGAAATGCGCCGCGAATTTGGCGGCACCGCGGGCAATATTGCCTACAACCTGCAATTGCTCGAAGGCCAGCCGCAGATCATGGCGACAACCGGGGATGACTTTGCCCCCTATGAGGCATGGCTGAACCAGCATCATATTGATACGCAGCACATCAAGGCGATTGCTGGTACCTACACTGCTCAAGCATTTATCACCACCGACATGGATGATAACCAGATTACCGCGTTTCACCCCGGGGCCATGCAATATGCGCATACCAACAGCGTGAACGAGGCCAAAGATATTGCCTTGGCCATCATTGCCCCGGATGGTCGCGATGCCATGTTCCAGCACGCAAAAGAGTGTCATGAGGCCGGGATTCCCTTCATGTTTGATCCGGGCCAGGGCTTGCCGATGTTTAATGGCGAAGAACTCATGCACTTTATTGAAATGGCTGACTATCTGGCAGTGAACGATTACGAGTCACAAGTCATCCAAGACAAAACAGGGCTCAGTCTGGAACAACTGGCGGCCAAGGTCAAAGCCTTGATTGTGACCTTGGGTAGCGAGGGCTCGCATATTTATGCTGATGGTCAACGCCATGACATTCCGTGCGTTAAAGCAGATAAGGTCGTAGACCCAACAGGATGTGGCGATGCTTACCGTGCTGGCCTGCTGTATGGCATTGTGCGTGGCTGGGACTGGAAAGCCTGTGGTCGGCTGGCGTCTACCATGGGCGCGATCAAGATTGCGAGCCGTGGCGGGCAGAATCACCAGCCGAGCCGGGCCGAGATTGAAAACATTTACAGTCACGCCCTGGTACAGGATGCCTTGAAAGAGGATCCTAGTCTGGGCCAGGCTACCCATTAAAAGAAGCTTGTTCAATATTGGAGAAAAAAATGAAAACACGTGTATTGCAATGGCTTGCTGTCGCATTGGTCACCGGCATTCTGGCCGCGTGCGCGAGCTCTAACTCTGGTAGTGTGTATTCGCGTGATGAAGCACGCAGAGCACAAACGGTGAAAACCGGGGTAGTGGAAAGCGTGCGTGCCGTCAAACTTGAAGGTACCAAGTCCCCTGTCGGCACGATCGCAGGGGGGGCAATTGGTGGGATTGCTGGCAGCTCAGTGGGCGGTGGTCGCGGCAGCGCGATTGCAGCTGTCATTGGTGCCGTCGCCGGTGGCCTGGCTGGTTCAGCCGCCGAAGAAGCCGTCACCCGCAAAAACGCACTGGAAATCACCGTCAAACTGGATGGCGGCGGCCTGGTGGCCATCGTGCAGGAAGCAGACGAACAGTTTAATGCGGGCGACCGTGTACGCATCGTTGAAAACGGCGGCACCTCACGTGTTTCCCACTAACAGAAGCAGGCGTTAAGCGCCGCATGGCAACCATCCCCTTCTGGGGTGTGGTCCTTAAAAAGAGCAGCCTAGGCTGCTCTTTTTGTTAGTGCATGGGGCATGTCCGCCACCATAGTCAACGTCACAGAATTGTCATGTGAACGTCACCAATCATTCATGTGACACTTCTAATATCACCCTAAACCTCAACCAAGGAGTCGCGTGATGTTAGAACGCAATTTGCAGGAACATGGCCTATATCAAGCCGAAATTCAGCCAACTACCGAGAACAACCGTAAAGTCAACTCAACGCTGAGTGTTGCTCTGGCAACAACCGCAGAAGAAATCATGGAAGCGCAACGCTTGCGCTATCAGGTGTTTGCTGAAGAAATGGGCGCGCAGATCAAGAGCCAGAATGGCCTTGATGTAGACGGCTTCGATGCCTTTTGCGATCACTTACTGGTCCGCGATGATGCCACGCAGCAAGTGGTGGGCACTTACCGCATCCTGAACCCGATGCAGGCCATGCTGGCAGGCGGTTACTACTCTGCCGGAGAGTTTGATTTGAGCCGTCTGGCTCCCTTGTCTGACCGGATGGTAGAAGTGGGCCGTGCCTGTGTGCATGCCGATTATCGCACCGGTGGCACCATCACCATGTTGTGGGCAGGCCTGGCCAAATACATGATGGCCCGCCAGTATGAATACATGATTGGTTGCGCCAGCATTTCCATGCACGATGGCGGCCACACCGCTGCCTCGCTGTTCAACAGCCTGCGAGAAGACTATCTGTCTCCCGCGGAATATCGTGTGTTTCCGCACCATCCATTGCCGATCGAGGCCCTGGATCAGTCACTCGAAGTGACCTGCCCACCCTTGGTGAAAGGCTATTTGCGCCTGGGGGCTTATATTTGTGGCGAACCTGCCTGGGATCCGGCTTTTAATACAGCCGATATGCTGGTATTGTTACCTTTATCCAGAATCAATCCCAGATATGCTGCGCATTTCTTGAAATAACTTGCCAAAAACAAATTTTCTTACCTTCTGCTGGCGCACCGCCCGCATTTTTCTCCACACACTCACCGGACTCACATTGGCAACGCTCGTGTTGCCTGTGTGTGGCCGTCGTGGCCGCGAGCAGCTGATTCGCTGGTGGTGTGCCAAACTATTGCGCTGTTTTAACCTGCAGTTATCGGTGAGCGGCGTACGCCCGGCGCCGCAGTCCAAGCATGTGCTGTTTGTTGCCAACCATATTTCCTGGTCAGATATCCATGCCTTGAACAGCCTGATTCCAGTGCGTTTTGTCGCAAAAGTCGAAATCAAGGATTGGCCAGTGTTTGGCTATCTGGTCAAAAAGTCTGGCACCATTTTTATTAACCGGACACGCCAACGTGATGCGGCACGCGTGCTGAAAGTAGTCACGCAGGCGATGAAACTGGGGGACAATCTGTGCGTGTTTCCCGAAGGCACCACCACCGATGGACAGCAAGTATTACCGTTTAAAAGTAGCCTGATTCAGGCCGCGATTGATGCAGAGGCGACGGTGATCCCGATTGCAATCCACTATCCCATGCCTGACGGCAGCCCTAACTTGGCAGCAGCGTATGCCGGCGAAACCAGCATGATCGAATCCATGCTGTCTTTTCTGAACATGCAGTCACCCAAAGTGCATTTGCATTTTTGTGCGCCGATAGAGGCGCGCCTGCTGGACCGGCAAACGCTGGCCAGCCAGGCAAGAAATGAAATCATGGCGCGCTTACCCTGGGCGACCGTGCCTGAAACCGTCAGCGAACCAGCGGTGCAAAAGCAAGCCTGACCGTGATGGCTCAGCCCATCGTTAGACATATGCCTGCCAGGCCGTTTTAAGCAGCAAAAGCGTCACAACTGCCACAAACACCCGGCGCACCAGCGTGGTTCCATGCTTTAGCGCCAGTGCACTGCCTAACAGGCTGCCCGCGATATTGGCGGCCGCCATGGCCAAGCCCAGTTGCCACCAGACTGCACCGCTCCAGCCCAGCACCGCTAACGTTGCCAGATTGGTACTGGCGTTTAACACTTTAGCAGAGGCAGAAGCATGCAAAAAATCCTGGCCGAGAAAACGCACCAGCATAAAAATAAAAAAACTGCCGGTGCCTGGTCCAAAGAAACCGTCATACCAGCCGATGCTGACCCCAATGGCCAACGCAATCATCCATCGCTGCCGCACGCTGTGGCCCCGGGCCCCCTGTTCGACCCCAAACTGCGGAAACTTGAGCGTATAAACCAACACCAGCAATAACACCGCTGGTAATAGCTTGCGCAAAAAATCTGGCGCGACCCAGGTCAAGGTCCATGCCCCCAGGCAGGCGCCTAAAAATGCAGCCAGCATTGCAGGGACTAACCAGGCCCAATCCAGACGCACATGCCGACTATAGCGCCATGCGGCAACACTGGTGCCAAACACACTGGAACACTTATTGGTGCCAAGCAACAGCACCGGCGCGGTATTCGGAAAGCTGGTTAGCAAAGCTGGGACGGTCACCAGCCCACCGCCGCCCACCATGGCATCCACCACGCCCGCCCCAAAAGCGGCCAGAATCACCCACCAGAGTTCCACCCCTACCCCCGGACTAATCGCCACCCAGGCCGGGCGGCTGATCACGCGGATCCAGCGCCACCTGCGTCGCCTCGCCAGTGTCCAGGGCGTATGCCGTCAGTTCTCGCCCCCATAAACAACCGGTGTCCAGCGCGATCACGCCATGCGCTTGATACAGGCCCAACGCCGACCAGTGCCCACACAGGATGGGCTGCTTGGCCTGGGCGGACTGGCGACCGGCCGCCTGAAACCAGGGCAGATACCCGGCCGGTAGCTCAGACAGTTCGCCTTTGAACGCGAACTCCATCGCGCCGGCCGCATCCACCACACGCATGCGGGTCAGCGCATTGGTAATCGCCCGCAAGCGGTCCATGCCGGTCAAGTCCGCGTGCCAGGCGGCAGGCTGATTACCATACATCTGTTGCAAAAAGCCCAGATAGTCGGGCGATTGCAACACCACCTCAACCTCGGCAGCCAGCGCCCTCGCTTGCGGCAACAACCACTGCGGATACAAGCCGGCATGTATCATGGCATAGTCGTCTTCCAGCACCATCAATGGTTGATGCCGCAACCAGTGTAATAACGCTTCGCCATCCTCGGCTGCCAATAAAGGCGCTAAAGTGTCAAAGCGATGCGGTGGCCGCACGGCGTGTGCGACGGCAATGGCATGCAAATCATGGTTACCCAGCACCACCTTGATATGCTCGCGATGCGCATATAACCAGCGCAATACCGGTAGTGATCCCGTGCCGCGGTTGATCAAATCGCCAACCAGCCACAACTGGTCGCGCCCAGGCGCAAAGTTTAGCTTTGCCAGCAACTGCATAAAAGAATGATAGCAACCTTGCAGGTCGCCAATTGCGTATCTCGCCATGGCTATGCACCTATCTGAAATCGATTTACGGGCACTGCTACACACTCAACTTCCGTCGCGATACGGCGTTGCTCATCAAGAAATTTCTCCTGCCATATCAACTATATGCAGCATCAAATTTTTTCATGCGCGCCTTGCCTGGCTTAGCGATTTGAAGGTGTAGAAGCGCCCTGACCAATAAAAAAGCCGCTTGAGATTCAAGCGGCTTATCGCAATATTGCTGTTTATTTTTTCAAGCTGGCAGGATCAAATTTGGCCCCTGCCTGATTCGCCATATAGGCCACAGCATCCGCGACTTCGTGGTCAGTCAACTCTGCGTTACCGCCGCGCGCTGGCATGCTACGAATCCCTTCGATGGCATGTTTTACCAAGGTTTCATAGCCTTGTGCAATACGTGGACCCCAGTCACCGGCATTACCGATTTTTGGCGCACCCAAGGCACCCACACCGTGGCAAGCGATACACACGCCTTTAACAATCTCTTCACCGCTCTTTTCAACGTGCGCGCCACCTGCTTCAGCCACGGCCACTGTCGCAACCGGGGCAATATTGGCCAGCACTTTTTGCTCTGCTGCTTCAGCCGCTTCTTTGCTTGGGGCTGCTTTTTCGGCACCAAACACGCCAAAAAGATATGCCAGCAGCGAAACCAGCAATGTGAAAGCAATAATGGCGCCTGGAATGGCAATAATTAACTCTTTAATGCTTGAACTCTGATTGTAACCCGACATATCTGCATCCCGTTGCGTTAGAAAAATTTTCCACGTGATTATAGCGCAGAACCGCCAGACAGGAAACGCGCACCGGTATTTACTGCCATGCAAAACAAACAGCCGGGCTGATTCCCAGACCCGGCTGACATTCGCACAGATAAAACCGTACTACTTTTGTCGACGACGCAACATCGCCAATGAGAGCAAGCCCATCCCCAGCATCGCTGCGGAGCCGGGTTCAGGGACAGCACTGACCTTGAACAAGGAAGTGGTGTTGGAGCTTTCATTCGAGAACGCCAGGAAAATCTGTCCGGCTTTTTCAAACGCAACCAAGCCTTCTGGCGCTTTGTCGCCGTCTGAGACAATCATATCAATAAAGCTGACTTTGGTAGGATCAGTGATATCAAACAGCGCTACGGCCCCTTTCAGGGTTCGCTCCAAACCGATAGCAGCGATGGTACGGCCACCGAGGGTAAACAAGTCCACACCTTCTGGCTCAACCCCTTTGTCGCGGCTACGGGCGTCATCATAAATCCCACGTGCAAAAGCTTCTTTATCAAGGATATCGCCACTGTCGTAAACCAGACTACCATCGGCATTACGGATGCTGAAAGAACGCGCACCCGCGGCGTACAGATCGCCTGCAGATGAATCGGTGTTTGATACGCGGATATTGGCCAAATCCCCAGTCGCGCCTAATGAACTGGCATTAGAACGATCACCGTCATCCTCCCGGAAATCACCTTCGTTCGCAGTCACCAAGTAGTCCTTGCCAGCGACGTTGTAAGTCGCGATCCCGTCAGGCATGTACAACCCTTTTACGTTGGCACTAATAAAATTAACGCTACCATTGTTAAGCGGGTCTATGCTGTTGCCCGGCAGGCTGAAGTCTTTGGCACCCAAGCCAACCACCTGGGTAAATGAATTGGTGTTCATGTCCAAAATGCCGATGGCATTCGCCTCTTGAAGGGTCACGTAAGCCTTGCTGCCATCTGCACTGACGGCAATATACTCAGGCTCATAATCCATGCCAGTATTATTGCGAATATGGCTACCTGAAGTAGGCACTCCAGACAACGTGGCAGTGGCCGCCACGCTACGATTGGTTACATCAATAATAGTCACGCTACCGACTGGATCATTGGCTGCCGGATTGAATACGCGTGGCACCGTGCTGCCTTTACGTGTGCCATACACATCTGGCGTCCCTTCATTGGCAACCAAAATCTTGCTGCCATCCGGCGTAAAAGTCAGCATATCTGGCAATGCACCGACCGTAAATGTATTAGTCCCAGACGCAAGACTTCTGGTTGTGGTGTTATATAACTGCACGATCCCCGGTTGAGTACGTGCACTGTTTTCGATGGCAAATGCCGCCATGCCATTGCTGATGCTGACGCTATTGATGTTACCGAAGCTACTGGTGTCAATATGCTGCACCAGGCTGCCAGTAGCCGCATTCAAAACATCTACGCCTTTGACGCCGGCGACCCATAAAGTATTGGTCATGGCATCAAATGCCGGAATTTCAGACAAATAACCACTCCCACTATGGCTAAAGGTCCACTCTTTGCTAATCTGATAACTGGTTGCAGCCTCAGCCACGCCCATGCTGCCCACTAGCAAGCCAATCATTAAAGTCATTTTTTTCATGTGTATACTCTCCTCAAAAAGTGAGAAAAGCATAGGCATCATGCATGACAAATCCTTGACAGTTAAATGTCAATTAAATGAAAACGGACTAGTCATGTAAAATCAAACCGCGCTGAAATTACAACCTCGCATAAGCGTAGTTTTGCGGATACACCACTTTTTCCCGTGCATCAGTCCAGATAATGTCGCAACTGTCATCATCCATATGCACCATGCGGCCATTACGGTCTACGCAATACTCGCCACAGACGATGCGCTCAACAATTTCATAGCCCTGCGCAATACGGGTGTAATCAAACAAAATGGAGCGGATGACGGTGCTGTCGCGCTGGATATGGCACCCAGAATTAATCCAGGTCGGGCCAACAATACGGGTATTTTTATCAATCCGGCTACCAGCACCAATGTATACCGGCCCTTCAATCTGCGTGTGCTCCCAGTCAATATGCACGTTGAGGCCCACCCACACCCCCGGCTTGACCTGCTTGCCCGGAATCGGCATCGACGGGAAGAAGCCTTGCATCATTTGCTGCATCACCAGCCAGTAATCGGTCACCACGCCAATATCAATCCAGTTAAACGGATGCTGGATCGCATAAAACGGCAAGCCTTTTTGCACCAATAAAGGAAACAAGTCCGAGCCAATATCAAACTCGCTGCCAGAGGGGATCAAGTCCAGCACCTCCGGCTCAAAAATATAAATGCCGGTACTCGCCCAGTTAGAGCGCGCCTCCAGCTGGCTAGGCTTCTCCTGAAACGAAATAATGCGCCCTTCATTGTTGGTCACCACCACACCATAGCCAGACACCTTGTCCATTGGCACCTGCATGGTCACCAGGCTCGCCAGTGCGCCTTTTTCCTTGTGCTCTTTCACCGCACGCGTAATGTCCAGATCAATAATCGCATCCCCGCACAACACAATCGTGGTTTCATCAAAAAAGCCGCTAAAGTCCTGAATCTTGCGCATGCCACCGGCTGAGCCCACTGCATGCGGCACTACCTGACCATCCACAATATCGCCCTCAAACGAGTAGCCAATATTCACGCCAAATCGATGACCATCCTCAAAGTAATCCTGAATCTTTTTGTGCAGATAACTGACATTGACCATAATATCCGCCACCCCATGCAATGCCAGGTGCTCCACCAGATAAGCCATCACCGGCTTGCCCAGCACCGGAATCATCGGCTTGGGTAAATCATAAGTCAGTGGCCGAACGCGAGTGCCCTTCCCCGCAGCTAAAATCATGGCTTTCATCGTGCTATATCCTCATATGTTTAGATTTATCAGCCAAGCATAGTCACGCTCTATGACACGATTATTGCAACCTTTAGTACGCTCCCCGAGTCAAGGCAAGGTGAGCGCTACCCCCTGCCCGCCAAACGACTGCCGCTTTTTTAGTGATACTTACTAAAAGCCCAGGCATTTGGGCTATGATTTAAGCGTTTCAAATGCAACCACAAACATAACGCCTGCCCTGCCCCCACATGATTTATTTAAATGTTTTCCTCATTGCCTTCATCGCGTTTGCAATCAGTATGGTTTGCGGCGGCGGCGCAGGCCTGCTACTGATCCCCATTCTGGGCCACGTGCTCCCGGCGTCTCAGGTGCCAGCGGCGCTATCGGTAGGCACCTCAGTGAGTTCACTGACCAAGCTTTATTTGTTCTTCCAGCACATTAACTGGCGCATCGTCAGGCACTTTCTACCCCTCGCCTTACTGGGGGTGATCGTCGGCGCCTGGCTACTCAGCTACCTGGCCCCGATGTACATCGAGCTGTGCATGGCCATTTTTCTGGTCTGCAACCTGCCCTACCTCTTCAAAAAAACCACCGCCCCCAGTGCAGACAAACCCGCGCTATCCAACCACTTTCTTAAATTCATCGGTTTTCTCGCAGGCTTTATCTCCGCCCTCACCGGCGCAGTCGGCGTCTTGTTCAATGGTGTTTACCTCAGATACGGGCTCAGCAAAGAAGAAATCATCGCCACCCGCGCAGCCAATGAGATTTTTCTGCACATCGTCAAACTGGGCCTATATGCCTATTTCGGATTATTTACGCTAAAAGCACTCACCATCGGCATACTGGTCGCCATTGCTGCCGTCGCAGCCACCTACCTGATGAAATACGTGCTACCTAAAATCTCCATCAGCCTCTTTAGCAAAATTGGCTACGGTGCCATGGTCTTGTCAGGCGTCGTCTTGCTCAACAGTGCCATCATCCGCATTCAAGAAGCACACGACCCCAACGTACACATCGTCCGCGTCTCCAAGGGCTATGACGCCACGCTAAACTGGGATGATTTAATCTACACCATCGAGTTCAAATACGGCGAAGGCTTTGAATTTGAAAGGATTATTCCATTCACAGCGCTGGACGCGCCAAGACAAGCCCATGTAAACGAACAGAATATAGGCGCTGACAAAATTGTCATCGAAAAAGTCTATTCTCTGAAGAAAATCTCATACGAAGCCTATTACTACAAAGGCGAAACTAACTTGATCAAAAAGATCAAGTTTAAGTAACAGCGAGAAACGCTTTGAATCAAACACACCTAAAAATTGAGCGGCGACAAGCGAAGCCAGCCGCACTTAATTTGCTATAATGGCAGGATTGCGCCCGTAGCTCAGCTGGATAGAGTATTGGTTTCCGAAGCCAAGGGTCGTGGGTTCGACTCCCGCCGGGCGCACCATCAAAAAAATAAAAGCCAAGATAGTGATTTCTAACTTGGATTTTTTGTTTCGACTTGGTGCTCTTCTTATAGCTTATAGCTACCCTCCCAACTCTTACTGATCAAGCCTGTCTCTGTATGAAGGCGGATTATCAAGGCTATCTCTAGGCGGCTCTGCTGGAGACACTTTATGCTTGTGAGAATAGGGTTGCCTGGGTTTATAGCCACTACAGACATTTATACAATTTTTATTTTTGGCTTTTTTCAATTTACAGGTTTTTAATACCTGTTTTAATAGACTGAATACCTCGTAACAACATGAAAGAGTGAGGTATGTTTTATTTAATTCCTGATGCACCATTGCAGCATTCGCTTACCAAAGCGCTTTTAAATATCCCATATATTCATTCCAGACGCATCCTACGAACACCTAGACACATAGCCAATCATCTGGACTATATTCGAATGACGGTCACCATTGATGTGCATTTAATGTCTCAATTCCGATTCATCTTAGCCACACAGTTCAAAAACCTAGTGCCTTCTTACAGCGTGAAAACAGTTGACCGTTCCAAACGTGTCAAAATATCTATCAAAGCAGTGTCCGGCTGTGAGCAGAAAATCATGTCAGTGGTCATGCAATTCTTTGAATCTGCCGAGTTTGGCCATTTCACGAAGGAGGTTTGAATCATGGATGGAGACTCTGCTTGTTTGGTATCGCATGGATATGAGAAGGTTAAAGACGTACACTCAGTGGTCATAAACGATAAAACACCACTGGAAGGGATCTGGGTACCCTTGGTAACGCCATTCAAACATGGCGAGCTTGATCTGGATGCATTAAAAACGCTTACGCAACGCATGGTAAATTATGGCGTGCATGGTCTGGTGGTCTGTAGCACCACAGGCGAAATGGGTAGTTTGCGACTAGATGAACAATTACAGATCATCCGAACGGTACAGCAAGTCACGCACAAAAAAATGCCAATTCTAATCGGTCTGCTTGGCACAGATACGCGTGCATTAGTACATCAGGCGCAATTACTAGACTCATTAAACCCTTTTGGCTTTCTGATCGCTCCACCATCCTTTATCAGACCATCCCAAGAAGGCTTGTTCGCTCACTTCAGCGCATTAGCTGACGCCATTTCTTCCAGCATTGTGTTGTATAACATTCCCGCACGCGCTGGCGTTCCGATTCACCTGGAGACAGTGCAGCGTCTCGCAAACAATCCCACCTTTATTGGTATCAAGGAATCCAGCGGCAACTCGGAAACTTTGTACCGCACTATTAAAGAAACCAATCTGCGCGTGATGTGTGGAGACGATAGCCTTATTCTGGATGGATTGCTGCATGGTGCTGCAGGTGCTATCTCGGCTTCTGCACATATCCATACAGAAAGCTTCCTTCGTCTGTACGAGCTTGCTAAACAGCAGAAATGTCGTGAGGCCAGCCAACAATTTGCCCACTTGGAAACACTGATTCATTTATTGTTTAAAGAGCCTAACCCGGCACCTGTGAAAACGTTACTGGGGCATCAAGGATTGATATATCCGGAGCTAAGACTACCAATGACTGATGTGACACCTGCGCTCAAAAAAGAACTGATTCAAGCATTTAGCCTGTCAGAGACAGTCCTTATTCAAGCCGCTTAAGCTGTGTCAGCATCCAGTACCAGCCTGTAGCCAACCGCAATTTCGGTTATAAAATGCTTGGGCTGGGCTGGATCTTCTTCCAGTTTGTTACGCAAATGGCCCATATAAATACGCAAATAGTGCGTATGTTCAACATTAGATGGCCCCCAAACTTCTTTCAATAAGTAACGCTGGGTCAACACACAGCCTGCTGAACGTAACAAGACGGTTAATAAACGGTACTCAATCGGCGTCAGCGATACGGGCTGTCCATCCCGATACACATGGCGCTTGATAAAATCCACCGTGATACGGCCAAACTTGATATTGGACTGGCTATTATTCTGCTGAACTGTATTGTGCCTTCTCAAATGGGCACGTATTCTGGCCAATAACTCTTCAGAACCAAATGGCTTAGTAATGTAATCATCTGCGCCAGCATCTAGCGCGTTGACTTTATCGTGTTCGTTAGAGCGGGCAGACAGCACAATAATTGGGATAGAACTCCAGGTCCGTACTTCTTGAATCAGTTCAACACCATTCATATCGGGCAATCCCAAGTCAATAATAGCCACCTCAGGCTTTCGCGTGCCAATCTCCACCAAGCCACGCTTGCCATTTTCTGCAGAGTAAACCGCAAAGCTCTCTGCTTCTAAAATAATGGTAATGAGGCGACGAATTTGATCTTCGTCTTCAACAACGACGATATTACCCTTTGTATCAGACATCTTTAAATCTCCATTTCACTAACCAGTGGCGGTGTTTTCACAGGTAAGGTGAAAATAAAGGTCGTTCCTTTTTTCGGATTTTTTTCCGCCCAGATTTTGCCACCATGGGCATCAATAATTGCCTTGCAAATTGACAGACCTAACCCTATACCAGGAATGGATGATTCGCTACGGCCACGGGTAAACTTCTGAAAGATGCTAGCCTCCATCCCATCTGGCAATCCTTGACCTTCATCAGTAAATGACACATGGATATGTTGTTTATTTTGCTGTGCCGCAATGATGACCTCTGTGCCAAGCTCGCTGTATTTACAGGCGTTATCTAATAAGTTACTTAATACACGTTCAATCAGAATGGCATCAACAAACAGCAATGGAATATGCTCCATTGGTTTTACTGTCACCCGATGACCTTGCAGTGTCGTTTGCAAGCCATTAATAGCAGAACCGACTATTTCTTCTAGCACATGCCAATCACTGTTTAATTTCACAGTACCGGATTGCAATCTGGCCATATCCAAGAGATTCAAAACCAGATTTTGCATCCGGATCCCTTGGTCATGCAAACCAGCGATCAGCTTATACTCATTGGTTGTTACATCAATAGACTCTTTTAGTTGCCCTGTTGTGGCAATGATGCTGGTTAAGGGAGTTCTTAAATCATGCGAAATTGCGCTCAGCAGAGAGTTTCTTAAACGTTCAGTTTCCATCGAAATAACAGCATCACGAGCAATTTCTACATAGTGTTTACGCTCCAGCGCCAGCCCAATTTGCGAAGCAAAAGTATCTAGCAACTGTCGATGTTCTGGCAGATAGATTTCTTGATTACTGTCTGGTGAAATCGCCAGCACACCGCGGGTACGCATGGGGGCTTTGAGCGGGATATATAAAATTTTGCTTGAGGGTAGAGTGTCTGTACCTAATCCGGCTTGCTGTTGCCTGTCATATGTCCATTGCGCAATGCCCAGATCTACCTCAGGTAATTTTGTTTCCAGCAAAGAGATATCGTTAGACTCCGTAACCTGTGCAATTTGCAATTGTTCATTTGAATCTGGCGTCAGAATGGCTACTTTGGAATTAAACATTCTGGCAACGTGATGAATGCTGACTTCAACAATATGGCTGGTAGTCATGGCTGAGGCTAATTCTTTACCCACTTCATACAATGCCAAACTGCGCTTTTCTCTGTAGTTGGCAATCATTGCCTGCTTGCGCAAACTGGAGGTCAGATTGCTGATTACTAAAGCCACTGAAAGCATAATGGCAAACGTGAGCAAGTATTGGGTATCCGAAACAGTAAAAGAAAAACGAGGCGGCACAAAGAAGAAATCAAAAATAGACACGCTCAAGAATGAAGCAGCAATACCTGGGCCTCTTCCATAACGAATAGAAATCAGCATCACGCCAAGCAGATACAGCATGATGATATTTGCCAATTCAAAATAAAGCAGCAAGACGCTGGCTACTAGTGAAGTAATGGCGCTGATGACGACCGCCCAGACATAACCTTGCCGCTTCTGGTTGTTAAAGTGCGCACTCATGCTTAATGCACTCAGTTTTGATCTTTTATGTTTGGATGATCTTTCCCTGCCCTTCATCACGATATGCACATCAATATCTGTAGCTGCTTTTGCCAGTGCATCACTGACACTAGGTTGGAAAAAGCGTGACAAAATTGATCGGGTTGGCTTCCCTATAACAATGCGTGAGACATTATGGCTAAGTGCATATTCCAATAACTTGTCGGTCACTGAGTCGCCGCTAAGATTGGCAGTTGTGGCGCCTAGTGATTGTGCCAATCTGAGCAATTCGGTAATTTCCTTGCGCGCTGCTATGCTGATATTTTGCAATGCAGGCGTTTCGATATAAGCCACCAGCCAGTCAGCCTTCAGGCTTTGTGCCAGTCGAGCTGCAGTGCGGATCAGGCTCTCAGATTCTTTGTTGGGACCAATACCAACTAAAATACGCTCATTAGCCTGCCAGATATCCTGTATCGATTGATCCTGGCGATACTCCTGCATCTGTGCATCAACGCGGTCTGCTGTACGCCTTAATGCCAGCTCACGTAAAGCAATCAGATTGCCTTTACGGAAGAAGTTTTTAAGTGCTTTTTGCGCTTGCTCCGGGATATAAATCCGGCCTTCGTCCAAACGCTGTAATAATTCTTCTGGAGGCAAATCGATGAGTACCACTTCATCGGCTAAATCAAACACGCTATCCGGAATGGTCTCTTGTACCTTTACACCGGTGATTTGAGCTACGATATCATTCAGGCTTTCGATATGCTGCACATTGACAGTGGTATACACATCAATGCCAGAAGACAATAACTCTTCAACATCTTGCCAGCGTTTCTTGTGTCTTGAGCCTTCTACATTCGAGTGAGCTAATTCATCTACCAGAATCACGGTTGGGTGAATGCGCAACGCTTCATCAATATCAAACTCTTTAAGTGTTTTATTCCGATAGGGAATTTCCTTCAGTGGCAAACATCGCAGACCTTCCACTCTTAAAGCAGTCTCTGAGCGGCCATGTGTTTCGATGACACCAACGAGTACATGTACATGTTCCCGTTGCAAGGCATGCGCTGCATTCAGCATGGCGCAAGTTTTACCGACGCCAGCCGAACTACCAAAGAATACTTTTAATTTGCCTCTAAGGCTTTTCCGGTTTTCAAGATCAAGCTGCTTAAGCAATTGATCTGGATTAGGGCGTACCACAGTTTTATTCATTTATCACAGCTTGTATGGGAAGGTGATGCTATCAGTGTAAAGGATGCAAGCCATGCACGCTATTTCCCGGCAAAGACAAAATAATCCTGACGGTCACGTTGTCTGCCAGCGCAGTAGGCACATCAAAAATCATCTGCGTTTTACCGTTCAATGCACCATTCTCTACAGTAAATACATGGATCTGTTGACCACATGTTGCAAAAATCACTTTTTTAACCAAATCTACACATTCTTTTTGAGCATACAGTTCTATCGAGATGGTTGGCTTGCGCTCAACAATTCTCTGAGCTTGTTTTGGAAATAGCTGAAACATCATCTACCTCTAGGAACGGTTGATTTCATCCAGTGCCAGGTTAAGCTGGAGCACATTGACACGCTGTTCACCAAAGATTCCCCATTGACGACCCACCACATGTTTCATGACTAATGTTTTCACAGTTTCGTTATCCATCTGCCTAGCTTTCGCGACTCTTGCTACCTGATATAAAGCGGCTGCTGGGCTGATTTCCGGGTCCAGGCCGCTGCCTGAGGTTGTAATCAGGTCTACAGGTACTGGATGATTGCTATGTGTAGCGGCCTGTTGGATTTTTACACGCTCGCTCACTGCTTTTGTCAAGGCAGGGTTTAACGGGCCTAAATTAGAGCCGGATGAAGCTGCCGCATTATTTGGGTATGGGCTAGTAGCAGAAGGTCTGCCCCAGAAATACTTTTCGTCGCTGAAGTTCTGGCCGATCAGGGCTGAACCAATCACTTTGCCATCTTTTTTAATCAACGAGCCTTCAACCTGTTCAGGAAAAAATGTTTGACCTATGCCTGTGACCAATAGTGGATAAGCCACACCAGTGACCAAGGTCAGGCTGAGAAACATTACTAGAGAGACATGTACTATATTTTTCATGAAATTCACCTTTCAACTCACTAGACAATGCCAATTGCAACTAGCAAGACATCGATGGCTTTAATGCCGATAAACGGGACGATAATGCCGCCTAGCCCATAAATCAGCATGTTTCTTCGTAATAATGCTGCCGCGCCTATGGCACGATAGGCCACGCCATTAAGGGCCAGAGGAATCAAAACGACAATAATCAGGGCATTGAAAATCACTGCAGATAAGATGGCAGAGTTGGGGGAGCCAAGATGCATCACGTTGAGTGCAGCTAATGCTGGATAAGTGCTGGCAAAAGCAGCTGGAATAATTGCAAAATACTTGGCAATATCATTAGCGATACTGAAAGTGGTCAGCGAGCCACGCGTCATCAGCATTTGCTTACCGATCTCAACGATCTCAATCAGTTTGGTCGGGTTTGAGTCCAAGTCAACCATATTACCGGCTTCTTTTGCTGCCTGTGTACCTGTATTCATTGCTACAGCGACATCGGCCTGCGCCAATGCTGGTGCATCGTTGGTACCGTCGCCGGTCATGGCAACCAGTTTGCCTTCAGCCTGATGGTCACGAATCAACTGTAATTTCGCTTCGGGGGTTGCTTCAGCCAGAAAATCATCTACCCCTGCCTCTGCAGCAATAGATGCAGCCGTTAAACGGTTGTCGCCGGTGATCATCACGGTTTTGATGCCCATATTGCGCAATTCGGCAAAGCGCTCTTTGATACCACCTTTGACGATATCTTTCAGCTCGACTGCACCTAACACCTTTGCATCATCTGCGACGACCAGTGGCGTGCTACCACGCTTGGCAATATCGTCCACAATCCGAATCAATTCATCAGGATATGCACCACCCAGGCTAACGACATGCTGTTTGATCGCACTTGCTGCACCTTTGCGGATTTGGCGTTCACCCAGATTGATTCCACTCATTTTGGTATGTGCTGAGAAAGGCACAAACACTGCACCTAAGGATTGCATATCTCGTTCGCGGATAGCGAATTTGTTTTTAGCCAATACGACAATACTGCGGCCTTCAGGTGTTTCGTCAGCTAGCGAAGACAGCTGAGCGACATCCGCCAAAGCTTCTTCGGTAATTCCACTAATTGGGAAAAAGGCTGAAGCCTGACGGTTACCTAGCGTGATGGTTCCGGTTTTATCCAGCAGCAACACATCCACGTCACCTGCAGCTTCCACCGCCTTACCAGACACAGCAATCACATTGGCTTGCAACATGCGGCTCATACCGGCAACGCCAATCGCAGACAGCAGTCCGGCAATCGTGGTCGGGATCAGACAGACCAACAAAGCTACTAACACGACGATAGAAACAGGTTCACCTGCACCCATTGCATTGACGCTGAAGATCGACATAGGCAACAAGGTTACTGTGGCCAGCAAGAAAACAATCGTCAACGACACCAGTAAAATGGTCAATGCAATTTCATTGGGTGTTTTCTGACGCGTAGCACCTTCTACCATGGCAATCATACGGTCTAAAAATGCTTCGCCCGGATTGACGGTAACGCGTACTACAATCCAGTCAGACAGTACCTGTGTACCACCAGTGACAGCACTAAAGTCACCACCGGACTCACGGATCACTGGTGCAGATTCACCGGTAATCGCGGCTTCATTCACTGAAGCAATCCCTTCAAGCACTTCACCATCGGCTGGAATCGTATCACCTGCTTCAACCAACACAATATCGTCTTTGCGCAGTGACAGACTATCCACTAGACTGACCTTGGCCGACTTGCTAGCGCTGGCCAGTTTTTTGGCAGGCACGTTCTTCTTGGAACTACGCAAGCTGGCTGCCTGGGCTTTGCTCTTGCCTTCAGCAATTGCCTCGGAAAAGTTGGCAAAAATCACGGTGAACCACAGCCATAGACTGATCAAACCAACGAAGCCAGACTGTGTATTCACTTCGGAGAACAATCCGGCAAAGAACAAAGCTGTGGTCAGGATGCTGCCCAGGTACACCACAAACATCACCGGATTGCGCCATTGCACCTGTGGTGACAGGCGCAGGATGGACTGAACGAATGCCGTTTTCAGTTGATCCATCTTCGGTAAGTTGCTAACAGTATTTGTAGCCATCAATTTACTCACTCTCTTACTTTCTTAACGTCGCATTAGTGTTGTGAAAACAACATCAAATGCTCAATGCCTGGACCTAGTGCTAGCGCTGGGATATAGGTCAATGCCCCTACCAGAATCACTGCACCGATCAACAGGCCGATAAACAGCGGTCCATGCGTAGGCAAAGTACCTAAGCCCGGTTTAATGCGTTTCTTGGTAGCCAATGAACCGGCAATCGCAAGCACTGGCACAATGATGCCAAACCGGCCAAACCACATGGCAAATGCAAGCATGAAGTTATAAAACGGGGTGTTGGCAGATAACCCGGCAAAGGCGCTGCCATTGTTATTGGCTGCAGATGAGTAGGCATAAAGAATTTCACTCAAGCCATGCGCCCCTGGGTTAGCAATACCAGCAAGACCTGGTTCAACCACCACCGAAATTGCCACTCCGATCAGTACCAACAATGGCGTTACCAGAATAATCAGTGCTGACATTTTCATTTCGAACACTTCGATTTTCTTACCTTGGTATTCAGGTGTGCGACCTATCATCAGCCCGGCTACAAACACGGCGATCACGGCATAAATCAGCATGGTGTACAAACCGGAACCGACACCACCAAACACTACTTCGCCCAATTGCATCAACCACATCGGCATCATGCCGCCAATAGGTGTAAAGGAATCATGCATGGCGTTCACTGCGCCACAGGATGCAGCGGTGGTGATCGTGGCAAATAAGGCTGATGTCACGATACCGAAACGTGTTTCTTTTCCTTCCATATTGCCACCAGGCTGTTGCAAGGTAGAGGTAGTATCCGCACCGACACTGGTCAACAGAGGGTTGCCGATCAATTCAGAACGAATCGTCACGCCAGCCATGACCACGAACATGATGGCCATTGCACCGAATACAGCCCAGCCTTGCCTGCGATCACCCACCATCATGCCAAAGGCATAGCACAATCCAGCCGGGATCAGAAAGATGACCAGCATCTGAATAAAGTTAGTCAGCGGGGTAGGGTTTTCAAACGGGTGTGCAGAGTTGGCGTTAAAGAAACCACCGCCGTTGGTGCCCAGCATTTTGATTGCTTCCTGCGAGGCAACAGGACCCATGGCAATATGTTGTGTCTGAGTTGTTGCCTGCTCGGTCATCTCGCTACCTGCAACGGCCACTTCATATTGGGTTGTTTCAACGGTTCGTGCATCGACATAAGGGTTGAAGTTCTGGATCACCCCTTGTTGCATGAAGATTGTCGCCAGCACTAATGAAGCAGGCATTAACAAATACAAGGTGGAGCGAGTCAAATCTACCCAAAAGTTACCGATGCGGTCAGTGTTGCTTCTGGCAAAGCCGCGAATCAATGCAATCACAACTGCAATACCTGTTGCTGCAGAAACAAAGTTCTGAACAGACAAGCCTATCATCTGCGTGAAATAGCTCATGGTAGTTTCACCGCTGTAACCTTGCCAGTTAGTGTTGGTGACAAAACTCACTGCCGTGTTGAAGGCAGAATCCCAAGTCACGTTGGCAAGTTTTTCCGGGTTGAGTGGCAGCCATGCCTGCAATATTTGCAACAAGAAAACAAACAGGACACCGATTGCATTAAACGCTAACAAAGCCAATGCATAAGCTTTCCAGTTCATTTCGATTTTGTGGTCTATGCCGGATAAGCGGTAAATCAGGCGTTCTGGTGCGCCTAGCCATTTGTGATCCTGCAAAGATCGTGTTTCCATGACCTTGTATATCAGCTGTCCTGCTGGCTTGGTCAGCAACAGCAACACGAGCATATACAAACCAACTTGTATAAATCCATTCGTGAACATGTTAAAAGCGCTCCGGATTGATAAGGGCGTAAATGAGATATACAAACAGGAACGCTGCTGTGACTCCGCTAATGATGTAAATCATGCTCAGTACCTCTTTAATTTCTAAAACGTCAAAAACAACTTTTGACACCAGAGTCAGGTTACGCCTTCGAAAATAAAGAAGTTGTAATGAAAAAATGCTGGCGTATAAAAAATGTATAAATACACCAGCAAGTGCGGGAGAATCGGAGTTTTAGAAACTCTCTTAGAAGGAAATGGCAAGTAAGGTAGTAGCCATCAGACTGAATAGCCACTAATTTGTAGACTCTGTTCAGCCGATTGATTGAACAGCCTTTCACAGTTAGTGGAGATCCCGAGTGAAAAAACTCGATAGATCACTCGAACCCGTGCCTCTGCTTTTATAAATTAACTGTTCAAACAAGCTCGACTTCAACGAGATTATCGCTAAACGTATTTGAGTGGCCCATGTCGCCATACTCGGCAGAACTGATACAGTTCACCGTCCCTTTGTTGAGTTGCCGCCAATAGCCAAGAGTAGCGACCACGATGCCAGGATTCACGTCTGTGGTGACACGGGCAACTGCTTCAAAAGCGCCTCTTTCGTTATAGGTTTTGACCATCATGCCATCCTGCACATCGCGTGCGAGTGCATCTACCGGGTTGATCATCAGGTATTGCTCGCCTTGCACACGGAGTTTGGATTCCATATTCGCGTAGGAAGAGTTGATAAAGCCATGGCTTTTGGGGGAGATGATGTTTAATGGAAACCTGGCCGCCAGCGCTGCGTTGGTATCAGGAGCTTCCCGACTGGGCACATAGGCCGGCAATGGGTCTAAATCCTCACCTGGTTGAAAACCGTCATACATCTGCCTGAAGGGGCCGGCGACAAAATTCTTGGCGCCTTCAACCATGAACATGCATTTACCGGTTGGGGTGGGGAAGTTCCCCTCGCGATGCGGGGCGCGGTCGTCTTTGGTGCCTACATTCAGTCTTGCAAACCCGTGCTCACGCATGTAGTTGAGGTCTATGCCTTGGCAGGCGGGCGAATTCCAATCTACATAGTTTTCAAGACATTCGCTGTCGCTCCATTTGAAATTGTCTTCTTCGAATCCTAACCGTTTTGCCAAGCGCCGGAATATTTCATTGTTGGGTAAGGCTTCGCCAGGAGGCTCTATGCATTTGGTGTTATAGGTAAGGTATAAATGGCCCCAGGATAAGATCATGTCTTCCTGCTCTGCACCCATGGCGGCGGGCAAGACAATATCTGCATAAGAGGCGGTATCAGAGATGAAATGATCAGCCACAATCGTAAACAGGTCTTCGCGCTTGAGCCCTTCGATGACCTTGTCAGTTTCGGGCGATTGGGTGACCGGATTGGTATTCCACACCATGATAGATTTAATCGGCACCTCTAGCGGCGTTTCGCCAAGCAGCGCCCGGCCTAATTGCAGGATATTCACCACTGGCGTATCTTCAGGGATCAAGTCCGGCCTGCAAATCACGTCAAACTTGTAAGGATGCTCCCAGACCGGGAATTGCAGCGCACCGCCGCCAACGTGTCGCCAGGCTCCAATCAGGGCGGGCAATGAGGTGACAGCGCGTATCGCCTGACTGCCGCCATAACTGCGTTCCAGCGCAACGCCAATGCGGATGGCGGCTGGCGGCGTGGTCGCATATTCGCGGGCAAACAACCGAATCTGGTCGGCGGGGATGCCTGTGATGTCAGCTGCCCATTCCGGCGTGCAGGGTTTAGCTCTTTCCGCCAGCTCGGCATAACCCACGGTATATTTCTCAACATAGTCATGATCAACCAAGTCTTCTGCAATGATCACGTGCATCATGGCCATGGCCAGCGCGCCATCGGTCCCTGGCCTGGGGGCAATATGCCAATCGGCTTCTTTTGCTGTTTTGGAAGCGAACGAATCCACCACGACGATCTTCGCCCCTCGTTTTTGCGCATCTTTAATAATATGCCAGTGATGCAGATTGGTGGAGACAGAGTTACACGCCCAGATGACGATGAATTTGGCATGGATGAAGCTTTCGGGATCCACGCCGGCGGTCGGCCCGACCGTGAGTAGCCAGGCAGTGCAAGAGCCTTCACCACAAAAGGTTCTTTCACAAACGGTGGCGCCCAGCCGGTTGAAAAAGGCATCCCCACCATTGAGTCCATGCACCAGCCCCTGGTTACCCAAATAACTGACGGGTAATATGGCGCGGGGACCGGTATCTTTGATCAATGCCTGCCATCGATCCACAATGGTATCCAGAGCCTCATCCCAGGTGATGCGCTCAAACTGATTCGTGCCTTTGGGCCCGACCCGCTTCATGGGGTACAGCAGGCGGTTGGGGTGATAATGCCGCTTTTCGTAATCTTTTAATTTGACGCATAACCCGCCTCGCGTCATCGGATGATCAGGGTTACCTGAAACTGAAATCAGCTCGCCGTTTTTGACATGAAACTGCATCGCGCAAGTATCAGGACAATCATGCGGACAACCACCATGAAAGGTTTGGACTACATCTGCAACATCATTCATATGACACTCCAAGCGCACTGTTATATGCCGTCATGTTTTAAAAAGAATCAATGCAAGACAGGTCTGTCTATTCCGAATACTATACCCCTTAGCATGGAAATACAATGCTGCTGGATATTGATACTTTTTGCTCTTAAAGCGGATCATCGCCTGCAGATAGAAAGTTTGAACATGGGTTGCATGAATCGCTATTCAAACTCGATATAATCGTTCTGGGCGATACGCAAACAAAATCAATTGTGTTTTCCCAGCACCCCAATTTATGAATCGCTGCTTATTTTTAAGACTCAATCAATGCAAACCGCCACCCTGCGTGACTTAACCCAGCACTTTAGCCAACACGGTCGACTGGAAAACATTTACCTTCGTCCAGATCGCGGCCAGCCTTGTTTGTCACCCAATCAAGCCTTAGCGATAGCAAACCGTGGATTGCAAGGGGATAGAGCCAGCTTGCGCGCGTCATCACAAGCGAATGGCAGCAAACGGCAAGTAACCTTGCTGCAAGCCGAGCATTTACCGGTGATTGCGGCACTCACGGGTCGGGCGCAGGTGGATCCGGCGGTGCTCAGGCGCAACCTGATTGTCTCCGGGCTCAATCTGCTGGCGGCTAAATCGCTGTTTAAAGATCAGCCCTTGCATCTATTGATAGGTGAAGTGGTGCTGGAGGTGACTGGCCCTTGTGAGCCATGCTCACGTATGGAGCAGGTGCTGGGGACAGGCGGTTACAACGCCATGCGTGGTCATGGCGGGGTCACCGCTCGGGTTTTAAAAAGTGGGATACTGCAGCGAGGAGACCCGGTGCGGGTGATGGTCGCTGAGTCTGCAACAGATGCGCCGTTGCAATCGTCTTTGAGCTTCTAGCAGAAGCAGCCCGCAAAATTATTTTTTCCTGACTTGTCTTCGCCGTCCAAACCCCTGGCTAAGCCCGCTTCAATCCCCGGCGTTGAATCAGGGGTTGATACATTTCGTGACAAAATCTTTTGCACAATAATCGCACCAATTGTTAGATTAGCTGCCTAGCAAATGCAGCACTCAATGCGGTGATGCAAGGTTACGCCCTGTAAACAGATATCACAGTGAGTCCCACCCGAATTACAAACTCCTCCCGTTTGCGATTTGGAATTTTCTTTTTCTGGAAAACCAGAATCGGAGGATGGGCGCGATAAAATGCAAGTTGCGGGGGTGAATGATTGACCGCATGAAGAGATGTTTGTATTTTCAACGTTGAGCAAGCATATTGAGTCGGCTATGTCTAATAAAAAAGCGCTATTGAACACTGCAATAGGACTGATTGCCCTGGGATTGGCGATCTGGTTCTGGAAACATTCGCGTACCGATCAAGGGGCTGAGGTGCCCCAGGCCGAGGCGCAAGCTGAGCAGGGGCATGGTCGCGGGCACGGCGGCCATCATGGCCCGGGGGGAGACAAGCCCACGCCAGTGACAGCGGCCACGGTGACGGTTGCCGATATTCCGGTGACACATACGGCGCTGGGGACGGCGATTCCATCTGCGGTGGTGACGGTGACCAGCCGCGTGGCCGGGCAATTGATTCAAGTGGCTTTTCAGGAAGGTCAGCTGGTCAAGCAAGGGCAGTTATTGGCGAAGATTGATCCGCGTCCGTTTGAAACGGCGCTGGGGCAGATTCAGGGGCAGGCGGTGCGTAACCAGGCCTTGCTCAAAAACAGCCAGATTGATTTGGAGCGCTATAAAACCCTGCAAGCGCAAGACTCGATTGCCTCGCAGCAAGTAGACTCACAAGCCTCCCTAGTGCAGCAATATCAGGGCACGGTGCAGGCCGACAAAGCCTCGGTGGAAAACGCCAGGTTACAGCTCAGTTTTACCAACATCACCGCGCCAATCAGCGGCCGCATTGGCTTGCGCCAGGTCGATAGCGGCAACAATATCGACACCACCAGCCCGATTGCGGTGATTAATGCGATTCATCCTATCCATGTGGTGTTTACGCTGCCGGAAGACCGCATCACGCGCCTGGTGGCACAAAGCCAGTCAAGCGCTGGCTTGCACAAACTCAAGGTAGAAGCGTGGGACAAAGGCAATACGCGGCGGTTGGCCAGCGGGGTGCTTGAGAGTATTGATAACCAGATTGATACGACTTCGGGCACACTTAAGCTCAAGGCGGCCTTTGCCAACGAGGACGACCATCTGTTTCCTAACCAGTTTGTGAATGTGAAACTGTTTAGCGAGACGATTCCGCATGCCAGCGTGATCCCGATCAATGCCTTGCAGCAAGGGCCGGACGGCGCTTTTGTCTATAAAATTGTGCCCGATACCAACGGCGAAAAAGTGGTGTTGCAAGCGGTGACGGTGGGGCATACCGACGCGGAAATCGCGGCCATTACCAAGGGCTTGCAGCCGGGTGACCGGGTGGTGAGCAGCGGCATTGATAAACTCAAGCAAGACGCCAAAGTGCGGGTCAAGGACCCGAATCACGCGCTGGATCCGGCTGAGCAGGCGGACCCAACGCCGGCCAATGGTAGCGCTGAGGGACAAGCATCCAAGCATAGACGCCGCGCGGCAGCCGGGGCATAAGCGGCAACGCCTGACGATGATGAACCCTTCACGGCTGTTTATTTTAAGACCGGTGGCGACCTCGTTATTGATGGTCGCCATTCTGCTGGCGGGCCTGCTGGCGTATACCTTGTTGCCAAAAGCTGCCTTGCCGCAGGTTGATTACCCGGTGATTCAGGTGGTCACGCTCTACCCCGGCGCCAGTGCCGAGGTGATGGCGATGAATGTGACCTCACCGCTGGAGCGTCAATTTGGCGCTATGGCTGGCCTGGCACATATGTCCTCTGCCAGCTCTGGCGGCGTTTCAGTCATTACCTTGCAGTTCAGCCTGAAAAACAGCCTCGATGTTGCCGTGCAGTCGGTACAGGCGGCCATGAACGCGGCCAGTACCTTTTTGCCTGCGGATTTACCCTCCCCGCCCATCTATAACAAGGTGAACCCGGCCGATGCCCCGGTGCTGACGCTGGCCGTGACTTCGCAGAGCCTGCCATTGCCCAAGTTACGCGATCTGGTGGATACACGCATGGCGCAAAAAATTGCGCAGGTGAGTGGCGTGGGCCTGGTCAGTGTGGATGGCGGGCAAAAACCGGCGATCCGCATTCAGGTGAATCAGCCCGTGCTGGCGGCCTACGGGCTGGGCATGAATACGCTGCGCACCATCATAGACAGCGCCAACTCCAACCAGGCCAAAGGCAATATTGATGGCCCCTTGCTGGCCTATGAACTCGATGCCAACAGCCAACTGCGGTCCGCAGAGGAATACCGTAACCTGATTATTGCCAACACCGGTGACCGGCCCGTGCGCCTGCGGGATGTGGCTGAGGTGAAAGAAGCACAAGAAGACTTGTATATCTCTGCCTGGGCCAATCAAACGCCCGCCATTCTGGTCAATATCCGCCGCCAGCCCGGCGCCAATGTGATTGAGGTGGTCGAGCAGATTCGCGAGCGCCTGCCCGGCCTGACCGCGGGCTTGCCGGCCGATGTCAGCGTCAGCGAACTCACTAACCGCACGCATACCATCCGCAGTGCGCTTGAAGATGTGCAGTTTGAGCTCATGCTGGCCATTGCCCTGGTGGTGATGGTGATCTTCCTGTTTTTGCGCACGGCGGCGGGCACCGTCATCCCCAGTTTGACTGTGCCGTTGTCGCTGGTGGGCACGTTTAGCATCATGTATGCGGCGGGCTTTAGCATCAACAACCTCACCCTGATGGCGCTGACCATTGCCACCGGCTTTGTGGTCGATGATGCCATTGTCATGATTGAGAATATCGCGCGCCATATTGAAGAAGGCGAGACGCCGATGAATGCCGCCATCAAGGGCGCCCGCCAGATCGGTTTTACCATCATCTCGCTGACCTTTTCACTGATTGCGGTGCTGATCCCCTTGCTGTTTATGGGCGATGTGATTGGCCGCTTGTTCCGCGAGTTTGCCGTCACACTGGCGGTCGCCATCCTGATTTCGGCGGTAGTCTCGCTCACCCTGACGCCCATGCTGTGCGCGCGCTTGCTCAAACCGGCCAAAGCCCCTGTCGCAAACCAGACTAACCTCATAGACCGCATCATTGCCTATTACGGCAGAGGACTGCAGGTTGCCTTGCGGCACCAGCCGCTGGTATTGCTGCTTGCCGCCGCCTCGCTGGTGCTGACAGTCACGCTGGTGATCAGCATCCCCAAAGGCCTGTTCCCGACCCAGGATACCGGCTTTATCCAGGTGATGACTGAGGCCAACGGTTCGGATGCCTTCAGCGTGATCAGCCACAAGCAGCAAGCGGTGGTAGAAGCCATTTTGCAGGATGCCGATGTAGAAAGTATTTCTTCAGTGGTAGGCGTGGATGGGGTCAACACCACGCATAACAGTGGCCGTATGCTGATCAATCTCAAGCCCTACCCGCAACGCCAGGCCAGCGCCAGCGAGGTCATTACCCGCTTGCAATCTCGCCTGGAGGCCACCGCCCCGCTCAAGCTGTTTATGCAACCGGTGCAAGACCTGACGCTGTCAGACCGTGTCAGCCAGACCCAGTATCAATACCTGCTGACCAGCACTGACCCGCAGGCCTTGCAAAGCGCGCTCCCCGGCTTTATGCAAGCACTGCGCAAGCTGCCGCAACTGACCACCGTCACGCATAACCTGCACAGCGACGGCCTGCGCGCCGCCGTGACCGTGGACCGCGACAGTGCCGGGCGGTTGGGCATTACCATGGCGGATGTGGACAATGCGCTCTATAGCGCCTTTGGCCAGCGCATGATCAGCACCATTTTCACCCAGGCCAATCAGTACCGCGTAATTCTTGAGTCACAACCATCCTCGGCCTCAGGCTTGCAGGCGCTGGATCAGGTTTATGTCACCAGCAATACCGGGCGCCAGGTGCCGCTGGCGAGTATCGCCCGCATCAGCGAGCAACCGGCGGCGCTGGTGGTGAACCGGGAAGACCAGTTACCCTCGGTCACCATTGGCTTTAACCTTGCCGACGGCTATGCCCTGGGGGATGCTGTGGCCGCGATTGATGCAGTCAAACAGCGCATGCAATTCCCGGCCACCATGATTAGCCGCTTTCAGGGCGCGGCTGCCGCCTTTAATGCCGCACTCGGCAACGAATTATTTTTAATGTTGACCGCCATCCTCACCATGTATATCGTGCTGGGCATTTTGTATGAAAGCTATATTCACCCGCTGACCATCCTCTCCACCTTGCCTTCTGCTGGCGTCGGCGCCTTGCTGGCCCTCATGCTGACCGGACACCCGCTCAGCGTGATTGCTATCATCGGCATTATCCTGCTGATCGGCATTGTGCAAAAAAATGCCATCATGATGATTGATTTTGCGCTGGAGGCCGAGCGCCATCATGGCAAGTCGCCTGAAGAAGCCATTTATAAAGCCTGCCTGCTCAGGTTCCGGCCTATCCTGATGACCACGCTGGCGGCGCTGTTAAGTGCCGTGCCGCTGGTCACCGGCGATGGCCCCGGCTCAGAATTGCGTGCGCCGCTCGGCATTGCCATGATAGGCGGCCTGTTAGTAAGCCAGCTGCTCACCTTGTTTACCACGCCTGTCATCTACCTGATGTTTGACCGCCTGGCCCAGCCTGGTCAGCGCAAAGCTGTCGCACACAGCGAGGCGAACCCATGAGTGGGCTCACGCTGTTTTTGCGCCGCCCCGTGGCCACCACCTTGCTGGCACTGGCCATTGCCTTGCCCGGCATAGCCGCTTATGTGGCGCTGCCGATTGCCTCGCTGCCGCAAGTGGAAATGCCCAGCATCGATGTGTTTGCGCGGCTGCCCGGCGCCAGCGCCGAAACCATGGCTTCCGCCGTTGCCTCGCCGCTGGAGCGTTCGCTGGGCAATATTGCCGGCCTCAACGAAATGACCTCCAGCAGCACCAAAGGCCAGACCAGGGTCAGTTTGCAGTTTGATCTGGACCGCAATGCAGACAGTGCCGCACGCGATGTGCAAGCGGCCATCAATACCGCCATCCCCTTGCTGCCAGCCGGCATGCAAAGCAACCCAACCTGGCGCAAGAGTGGCCCGACCATGATCATGCATATCGCGCTGACCTCGGACCGCTACAGCCAGTCCGAGCTGTACGATGTGGCCTACAGCTTGGTCGGGCAGCGCATCTCGCAAGTGGATGGCGTGGGCCAGGTCAACGTCAATGGCAGCGCCTTGCGGGCGGTCAGGGTAGAAGTGAATCCGCTCACCGCCAATCAATATGGCATCAGCCTGGACCAGATCCGCACGGCCATCGCCAATGCCAACGCCCATTTACCCAAAGGCTTTATCGAGAGTGCCAGCAAACGCTGGCAGCTGGAAGTGAATGACAGTAACCGCCAGGCGGCCGATTTTCGTGATTTGATTGTGGCCTGGCGCAATGCCGCCCCGGTCAGGCTGCGCGACATTGCCGAGGTGAAAGACTCGGTGCAGGAGCTGCGCAGCGCCGGCAGCGTCAAGCAAAAGCCCGGCGTGGTCATCGCGGTGAATAATATCCCGGGCGCCAACATTGTCGCCACGGTTGATGGCATCAAAGCCTTGCTGCCCAGGCTGCAGCCCTTGTTGCCGCCAGGCATCGCCATGGAAGTGCTCATAGACCGCAGCACCATCGTCCGCAAATCGTTAGAAGAAGTCGAACACAGCCTGCTGATTTCGATTGGATTGGTGATCGTGGTGACTTTTCTGTTTTTAAAAAGCGGGCGCGCGGCGCTGATTCCCAGCATCGCCATTCCGGTGTCCTTGCTGGGGACGCTGGCCGTGATTTACCTGTGCGGTTTCAGCCTCAATAATCTGACCCTGATGGCGCTCATTATTGCCACCGGCTTTGTGGTGGATGATGCGATTGTGGTAGTCGAAAATACGGCCCGGCACATTGAACATGGCCTGAGCCCCTTGCAGGCGGCGCTGCGGGCAGTGCACGAGGTGTCATTTACCATTATCGCCATGAGCCTGGCGCTGATTGCGGCATTTATCCCGCTGCTGTTCATGGACGGTGTGGTCGGGCGCATGTTCCGCGAGTTTTCAATCACGCTGGCCAGTGCGGTGATCATTTCATTGCTGGTGTCGCTGACACTGACACCCGTCCTCTCCTCCAAACTACTGCGGCCGCAAGCAGCAAAGCATGGCGCAAAGGCTGGTGGCGCTGACCATACGAGTCCCGCTCCAGCCAGGCAGAACCAGCCCTGGCCAGCCTCAGTGTATCAGCGTGTGCTGCGCTGGAGCCTGCACCACAGGCGCCTGATTCTGCTGCTCTTCACCGTGGCCATCGGCAGCAACCTTTATCTGTATACCCTGGTGCCCAAGGGCTTTTTTCCGCTGCAAGATACCGGCCGCTTGCAAGGCAACTTCGAGGGCGACCAGAATCTGTCGTTTTGGGCCATGCGTGAAAAAGTGGCCCAATTCATGCAGATCATCGCCCGCGACCCCGATATCGATACCTATTATGAATACACGGGTGGCTTTGGCGGCGGGCAATCCAATACCGGCATGCTCAATGCGCGGCTGAAACCCCGTGCAGAGCGCCAGGCCTCCGCGCAGGAAGTGGTGGATCGCTTGCGCCCGCAACTGGACCGCGTGGCTGGCGCTTCGTTACGCTTGCGGCCACAACAGGAATTCAATATCGGCTTGCGTCCCGGCTCGGCAGAATACCAATACACCTTGCTCTCCAGCAGCGTAGACGATTTGCGCCAGTTTGCTCCCAAACTCAAGGATGCCATGGCCAAGCTGCCGCAACTGACTGACGTCTCCAGTGATGCACAAGACAAGGGCTTGCAGATTAATCTGGTGGTGGACCGCGATGCGGCCACGCGCCTGGGCATCACCCAGCAGCAGATTGACAGTGCCTTGAATGATGCCTTTGGCCAGCGGCTAGTCTCCACCATTTACGAACCACTTAATCAATACTATGTGGTGATGACGGTGGCGGCCCGCTTTGCACAGGGGCCGGAGTCCTTACAGAATATCTACCTGACCAGCCTGAAAAACCAGCGCATTCCGCTGGCCAGTTTTGCCCACTGGCAACCGGTGAATACGCCCCTGGCGGTCAACCACCAGGGGCAGTTTGCCGCCGCCACGGTCTCGTTTAACCTGGCTCAAGGCTATGCGCTGGATGCCGCCAGCCAGGCCATCGAATCGACCTTTGCCGCGCTGGTGCCGCCAGAGAGCATCCATGGCACCTTTGCCGGTAAAGCCAAAGCATTTCAGGATTCCATGGATAGCCAGCCGTGGCTGATCCTGACCGCCGTGATCGCGATCTACATCGTGCTGGGCATGCTGTACGAAAGCCTGATCCATCCGCTGACCATCCTCTCTACCCTGCCCTCGGCGGGCATAGGCGCCTTGCTGGCCCTGTTATGGTTTGACAGCGAGTTGACCATTATCGCCATGATAGGCATTGTGCTCCTGGTGGGCATTGTCATGAAAAACGCCATTATCATGATTGATGCGGCGATTCATTTGCGGCGTGAACACGCGCTCTCTGCCGAAGCCGCCGTCACCCAGGCCTGCCTGCAACGCTTGCGGCCCATTTTAATGACCACGCTGGCGGCGGTGCTGGGGGCGGTGCCCTTGTTGCTGGGTGTCGGCGATGGTGCTGAAATCCGCCAGCCGCTGGGCATCTCCATCGTCGGTGGCCTGCTGGTAGGGCAAGTACTGACGCTGGTCACCACGCCCGTGGTTTATCTGTATCTGGATGATGCGGGACGTTGGCTCAGCCAGCGTTTCGGCCTCTCGTTAAACTCAAATTCTTTGAAGAATCAAACGGTATGAACATAGTCAAAATGTGGGTGCTGGCCATGGCAGGCCTGATGATACAAGGATGCAGTGTCTGGCAAGACTATGTACGCCCGCGCGTCGAGATACCGGCACAATACAAAGAACCGCCGCCTGCAGGCTGGAAAGTGGCCGAGCCCGGTTCACCAGAACTGTCTGCGGCCTGGTGGGAACGCTACAACGATCCCCAACTGACCGCCTTACTCACGCAAGCCAATCAAGCCAACTATACCATCCTGATTGCGGAGGCCAATTATCGGCAAGGGCTGGCACTGGCGCGGGCGAGCCACTCGCCGCAATTGCCCGCACTCAACGGGCAGGCAGGCGCCACCCGCGGAGAGACCACCAATACCACTGGCGTGCGCAGTGATTACAGCATTGGCCTCAATGCCAGTTGGGAGATGGACTTGTGGGGCAGAATACGTAACAGCGTGATTGCCGGCGAAACCAATGCCGAAGCCACGGCCGCCGACCTGGCAGCGGCCAAGCTCTCGGTCCAGTCTACGCTGGCACAAACCTATTTTCAGCTCAGGATTCTGGACTCGCAAAAGCTGCTGCTGGATAACACGGCCAAAAGCTTTGATCGCTCACTCAAGCTGACCACCAACCGCTATAACGTGGGCTTGGCCTCGCGCACGGAAATCGCCCAGGCCGAAACGCAATTGCGCAACACCTTGGCGCAGTCGATTGATATCAGCGCCTCGCGCGCGCAACTGGAGCATGCGATTGCAGTACTGATCGGCAAGCCGCCAGCAGAGCTGTCTATCCCCGAACAACCATACAAGGACGTGGCCAACTTGTCCCTACCCGCCGCGAATACAGGCTTGCCTGCCAGCCTGCTGGAACGCAGACCAGACATTGCCGGGGCTGAGCGCAGGGTCGCCTCCGCCAATGCACAGATCGGCGTTGCGCGAGCGGCACTCTTCCCCACGCTGACGCTGGGCGCGACCTTTGGCTATAGCGACAACAGCCTGAGCAATCTGCTTTCGCTGCCTAACCGCCTCTGGTCACTGGGCCCCGCGCTGGCCGGGCCGATTTTTGATAATCAGTTGCGTAGATCGAACACCAATGCGGCCATTGCCCGCTACGATGCCAGTGTCGCCACCTATAAACAAACGGTGATTAATGGCTTGCGCGAAGTTGAGGATAATCTGGCCTTGCTGCGTATTCTGGAGGCGGAGGCAAAAGAACAGGAAACCGCCGTCAAATTTGCACGCGAAGCCGTCACCCAAACCGAAAACCGCTACCGTGCCGGCATCAGTGAATACCAATACGTGGTCAACGTGCAGTCCACGCTGTTGAGCGCCGAGCGCAACCTGCTCTCCATCACCGGGCGCAGGCTCAATGCTTCAGTGGCTTTGATGGTGGCACTGGGTGGCGCTTACGTGCTGCCCCAGTCTAACTATTAAGTCTGAACAGGCCACTGGATAGGTGCAACCCCATTGAGCATGGGTTTGGCAAATAAAAATCCCTGAAACAAATCAACGCCAGCAGATTGTAACCAGCACCATTCTTCCACGGTCTCTACCCCTTCGGCCACAATCGTAATGCCCAGCGCATGGGCACACTCAATCAGCGCCCGCACAATCGCCTGCTTGGGGCCATCCTTGTGAATATTTTCAACAATAAGTCTATCCACCTTAAGCTTCTCAGGCTGAAATTTGGACAGCAAGGTCAGCCCGGCAAAGCCGGCACCAAAATCATCAATCGACACGCTAATGCCTGCCAGACGTAATTCCCTGATGGCGCGCTGAAAGTCATCAAAGTTGGCAATAGACTCTTGCTCGGTGATTTCAACGATGATTTGCTGCGGCTTGAAATCAAACTGTGCGATGTAACTGAGCAGCTTTTCCACCGCATTGGGCACCCGCACCAAAGACATCGGCAACAGGTTGATGGATAACTTGATCGGTCCCAGTTGCATCTGCGATGCCAGGGCCAACGCGTGCTGCTTGGATTCCAGATCGAATACATATAACTCCTCGGCTGACAATCCCTCAAAACACTGCCGCGGGGTGCCGCCAGACGGGCTGCGGATCAGCGCTTCAATCGAAGAGATCAGTCCGGTCAGCGGAGAAACAATCGGTTGAAATGCAAACTGGCAAGCCGCCTGCTGAATGCGGGCAGGATTCACGACATCAAACGGGGATGGTTGGGGCTGAAACTGCCAGTCTTCCGCGTGCAGTGTCCGCTCGCCATCGCTCCAGCGGGAGGTGGCAAAGGCCGTGATCAGTTTGATAACACGGTCATGATCAGGGAGTGACTCGCCGCTATTAAAGGTAGCCCCCTCTGACAACAGGGCATAAATGTCTTCACCATACACCTTTTGCACATCAATGCAGTACATGGACCAGCCGCCAAATCGCCGCGCAGGAGAAAAGTCCTCCATCAGCTTGACCACATTACGATGCCTGTCATCCAAGGTAATCAGATGATAAAGCAGCTTGATGGCAATATCCGGGCCTTCCAGATATTGCAGAAAATAGTCGCCATCGTATAAGAGCACGCCTGAAATGGCATTCTTTTGATTCTTTTCAGCAGCAGCGTCAACCAATGCAGCAAGTTCATCCCCCACCAGCTGCTTCACTGAGCGACTTTTATACACCAATACCGTAAACATATTTATTACAAAAACAAATTTATATTAATGTATTATACAAACAAAAATTAATCTAAACATAAAAACATTATCTAAAACAGCAAAAAAGTTAGATGTTTCAGCGGAAAACCGTCAACACTGTAGTGGGGAGATGTGACACTTTTATTTTTAAACCCTGTCACCCGCACATTCAGGTGTGACATCGCATGCTGGACGCGTGAATGGAGGCTGGCATTGCGCTAATCGCCCGCTGCTAGCTGAGACTGGAAATCGTCGCCCCCAGGGTGATCAGGCCAATGCCCATGATTTGTGCCGGGCTTAGATGCTCGGCAAACAAATAAACCGAGACCAGTGGCACGGTGGCATAGGCAATGCCAGAGATCAAATGTGCCTTGGAGAGGTCGGTGCGAGACATGAGCAGCATCCAGCAACAAAACGCCACCAGTAGCAGCATCACCCCACCCACCAGCGCAGGCTGCAGCAACAGTGAGCCGGCAAAGGCAAAAAAACTCTGCCAGCTTTCCAATGAGGCCGCGCCGACCTCCAGCGAGGCCATCTTGAATAACACCTGACTAAACGTATCGCAGAAAATCAGCAGTGAAAATAACCAGACGACACTGGCGTTAGATGTTCTGGTCAAAGTTTTCATAAGCAAGCAATTTGGCCAGACAAGCCAGCGGTTGATTCAGGAAGCGGTTGGTATGTTTAAACAGCAAATAAGTGTCTTCAAGCTCGGCACCCAGTCTTTTCTTGACCTCGTAGGAGGCCTGCCCGCTTTGAAACTGCGTGATGCCATCGCGCAGGCACATCTCGATGTTATAGATCCAGCTTAAGAAGTAAATATTGTGCTCCGCCGCGACAGGCTGGTGCATGCCGATGTATTTATCCATCAGGGTATGGCCATTGTGCAGCAGCATGTTAAACGCAATCAGTTTGCCTTCGAGGTAATACAGCACAAAGCGGGTATTTTCTGGCATCAGGCCCGCCACAAACTCAAAAAAGCTGCTGGTCAGTTTTTCAAACTTCAATTCGCTGCGCTCATAGGTTTCGAGATACAGCTGGTAGATTTCGTCCAGATTGGACGGCATGCCCTGCACTTCACGGATTTCAATCTGCGAGCGTTTTTTGAGCTTTCTGCGCAGGTCTTTGCGCGTGGCATAACTCAGGCTGGCGAAGTAGGCCTCCATCGAGTCAAATGCGATCTGATTAACGGCGACCGGCATGTTTCTGAGCGTGCTGTAGCCCAGCGCATTGAGCGGGGCACCCACTTTTTGCAGGTCACGTGCCAGCACATCTTTAAAGGCAATCACCGAGGCACCGGCTTTGGCGGCGATTTTTTGCAACTGCGCATTGAGGGCCTGCATCATGGCCGGATCAAACGGATAGTCAGGATGCAAGGTCATTTTGCAGGCATCCGTGATTGGCGAACCGACGCAAAGTAATTTGACCCGCATGAGGAAAGGAATACGCTCGCGGACTTTTTGCAGCAAAGGTTTCAGGCGCCCTTGCACCGTGGTATCCAGGTTGTAATCGGTGATAAAAAACGGCGCCAGGCAAACAATGACCTGATTTTTCTTGACCGCCAGGTAACCGGTTTTAAAGCCCTGCACATTGGCGGAGTCAAACGCCAGATGCAAGCGGTAGCCTTCGAGATCATCCTTTAACAGCGTTTTCCAGGTTTCCTCGGGAAACTTGGCGGCACTGTAGCCAATTTCGACGTCAAACACAGGCGTTTCGGCACTGAGGTTGGAATCCATATATAAGGCAGTTTGCATGATTAGATCTTTCTCAAAATAAGGACACCGCTGGTACCACCAAAGGCAAACGAGTTACTCATGACATACTCGAGATGCTGAACGGGTTGCGCCTGGTTGGCCACGTAATTCAAATCACATTCCGGGTCCGGGCTGTGCAAATGCATGGTGGGCGGCAAGGTGTTTTGCTGCAAGGCGACAATGCAGGCGACCAACTCGACCGCGGCCGCAGCGCCCATCAAGTGACCATGCATGGATTTGGTGGAACTGACCGGAATCTGCGCCGCCGCCTCACCAAACACTTGCTTGATCGCACGGGTCTCGGTCACATCGTTGAGCTGGGTGCCGGTGCCGTGAGCATTGATATAGCTGATCTGCTCAGGGTTGAGGCCGGCATCTTGCAAGGCTTTTTGCATGGCCAGGGCCTGACCTTCGACCGAAGGCTGGGTCATATGGCTAAAGTCATTTGACGTGCCAAAACCGACAATTTCCGCCAGAATATGCGCGCCGCGCGCACTGGCATGCTCGTAGGTTTCGAGCACAAACACAGCCGCACCTTCACCGAGCACCAGGCCCGTTCTATCGGCGGAAAACGGTTTGCAGGAGGCTGCAGCGGCTTGCGGGTCTTCTTTGGCCAGCGTACGCAACGCCTCCCAGGCCTTGATGGTGCCAAAGGTGAGCAAGGCTTCACTGCCGCCGGCCAGCGCCGCTTCACAGCGGCCAAAGGCAATCTGTTTGGCGGCTTCGCCTATGGCAATCGCGGCAGAAGAACATGCGGTGGAAATGGTTTGATTCGGGCCAGCCAGCTGGTATTTGGTCGCAATTTGCGAAGCAGCCGCACTGTTCATCGCCATGAGTACTGTAAACGGTTTGAGCCGGTTCAGGCCCTGCTTGAACAAGCGCGCATAGCCTTCTTCCGTGGCGGCAGCGCCGCCCATGCCGGTGCCGATAAAGCAACCAAGCGCGTCTGGACTGAAGGCAGCCAAATCGATACCAGACTGCTGCAAGGCTTGCTCGGCACTATGCAAGGCAAACTGGCTGACGCGGTCGAGCAAGGCCAGCTCCTGGCGGCTGAAATGCTGCTCTGGCTCAAACTGGCACTGGGCAGCAATCCGCGTTTCGAGTTGCTCGGCAAACTCGGCCTTGAGCGCAGCGATCCCAGACACCCCGTTCAAGAGATTTTGCTGAAACGCGGGCACCGTATTGCCCAATGGCGAGACGATGCCCGCCCCCGTGATCACCACCCGGCGCGGCATGCTCATTATGCGCTGGCCTCGGTCTTGAGCAAGTCGTCCAGCATGCGCACCACATCTTCTACGGTGGCAATCTCTTCTGAAGGGTTAGGCACCTTGATGCCATACTGATCTTCAGCCTGGAAGATAATGTCAAAAATATCCAGCGAGTCCAGGCCAAGGTCGACCAGCTTGCTCTGCGGTGTAATCGTCTTCTGGTCTATCTCCAGCTTGTTGGCGATCAGGCCGCTGACGACTTCAAATGTATTCTGTGTATTCTGCATAAGCACTCCTTACTTATCTCACTTCTAGTGATCAGGCGTTAATCACGGACAAACAAAACTCTGCACTGCGTCTGGCGATATCATCCTTGCGCTTGTCCAGTGTCACCACGTGGTAGGTATCGCCGATATAAAAGGTTTCCACATGCTTGCTGGCAATTTCTTTTTCTACCAGATAGGCATTTTTAAGGCTGGCCATGTCATCCTCGGTCGAGTGCACAATCAATACCGGGCAAGTGACTTGTGGCAACTGCTTGCGCGCTGCGCGGATCAATTTGACACTCTGGTAGATGACGGTCGCCGGGGTCTTGAAATAGCCGATTTTTTCCGAGGTACGGGCATCCTTGTTTTCAAGCACGGCAGCCACCATGGCGCGTGTACGCTCGCACTTGATGCCATAAGGCGCGGTTTCTTCCCACTGCATGACATAGCGCAAGGGCGAATACAGCACCAGGGGCAACAAAAAGCGTTGCTTGAACAGGGGGATATTCCAGCCGTCATACACAAAGGTCGCCGACAACAGCACCACGCCAGCCACGTCTTTGCCGTGTTTGGCAGCCACCAGCAAGGCAATCAGTGCGCCCATGGACAGGCCTGAAACAAACACGCTTTTATAATGTTTGCGCATCTCGAGAAAGACGGTTTCAATCGAGGTAAACCACGCTTGCCAGCGGGTGCGACTCAACTCCTGCACCGAGGCACAATGCCCGGCCAGCACCGGGCACACCACAGACAGGCCTTTACGGGCGATTTGCTTGCCGTAATGTTTCATTTCTGCAGGCGTGCCGGTCAAACCGTGGACCAGTAATACGGCATGTTCTGACTGTTGCAGCCAGAAGCCGTTTTCGCCTATCAGTTGTTGCAATGTGTTCATGTGTTGCTCCCTAACAACCCAACGCCGGCCACAATGAGCAAGGCCCCCAGCCAGCGCTTCATGCCAATCTGTTCATTTAGCGCCAGTCGTGACACCAGCATGATCAATACAATGGTGATGCTATACATCGGAAAAGCCTGGCTCAGCGAAGAGGCGGACAAATAGGTAATCCAGATCACGTATTCCACCACGTAGACCAGCAAGCCGGCCGGCACATGCCAGCGGGTCAGGCAAGACCGTAACAGCGCCATCGGCGAAGCTTCTACCGTGGTTTCCGGTTGCATGGCACCCAGCTTAAACAAGGTGGTGCCCAGCGTATCCAGCAGGACGGCTGCGACAAATAATGCGCCGGTATGTATCATCATGCGCCCCCCTTCAGGGCATGCAACAAGCGCAGGTTGGCAGCAGCATTAACCTGGGCGGCAACCTGCACAGCCTCACGCGGATGCACTTTGCGGTCTAAATAAGAGGCGATCCATTTGAGTGGTGAACGGAACCGCACCGGCGAAAAGTCGCCCACCGTATCCGCACCTATGAGCTGTTTATGCTGGCTGAGCGCTTGAATGACGGCGGTGACGGTGGCCAGAGGCAGACTCCCCTGCTCCCAGTTGGTCTTGGCGTCTGCCGCTTGCAGGCAGTCTTTATCAATGCTGATATAGACCTGCTCAGTCTCTATATACGACAGCACCTCTTGAATCCCCGTCGCCAGGTCTTGCGCCAGCTTGCTGTGCAAAAACAGGGGCTGCGGCGCATTCACCTGCACCTTGCGATAAGGCAACAAAATGATTTTTTGCTGCAGAAAGCTTTCTACATCGCCTTTTTTAAACTGATCGTAATCAATATCGCCACTTTCGAGGCCGACGATGATCACGCGGTTGACCTGTGGCAAACGGGCCAGTTGATAGACCCAGGTACCACAATGATACTGATGCGGTGGCTGCATCCAGTCAGGATGATTGTCAAACAGCACCACCGTCAACGGCGTTTCAAAACGCACAATCAAGGCCAGTGAGATATGGTGGTAGTCGCCGGAACCAATCAGCGAAAATTGCGGCAGGCTTGTGCGCGGCCGCAACTGGTTGGCCATGGCGGCAAACGCCTTGGCCGACGCCCACAGGCGCGTCGCCGTTTCATGCTGGCGCATGGCATGCAGCACCGGCTGCACCCCTTGCGCGTTCAGCATGGCCAGCTGCGCCTGAATGCTGCCATCAAAATCGTAGGCGACCACTTCCATCTCAAGCAAGTTACTCTGCTCCGCAACGCTTGAGCAGCATTTCAAACAGCTGGATACCCAGGTCGATTTCTTCCTCGGTAATCATCAGCGAAGGCGCCAGCGTGATCACGTTTTTCTCGTAGCCACCGATATCCAGCACCAAGCCATACTGCTTGTCACCAATCAGCAAATCACCTTTCAGGCCTTCGTTAAACATGCGGTCAGCCAGGGCACGACTTGCGGTGAAACCGTCGCTCTCGCACAACTCGATTCTGAGCGCCAGGCCCAGACCGCTGACATCGCCCACGCACTTCCAGCGCGACTTCAGCTCATGCAAACGTTTGAGGAAATGCGCGCCACGTTGACGCACATGCGGCTCAAAATCAGACTCTTGCGTCATCTTCAACACTTCGAGCGCCACGGCAGTGCCGAGCGGATTCGAGGCAAAAGTAGAGTGGGTTGACCCTGGTGGGAATTTTTCAGGCGAGATCAATTCTTCGCGCGCCCAGATCCCGGACAGCGGATTCAAGCCGTTAGTGATCGCCTTACCAAACACAAAAATATCCGGCACGATGCCAAAGTTTTCCCAGGACCACAATTTACCCGTCCGGTAAACGCCCATCTGAATTTCGTCGGCCACCAGCAACACATTGCGTTTTTTCAGTGAAGCTTGCAGCTTTTGCATATATCCCTCAGGCGGAATAATGTAGCCGCCGGTCCCCTGCATAGGCTCAATATAAAACGCGCCAAATTCACACTGTTTGGATTTTTCATCCCAGAAAGACTGGTATTCGGTTTCAAACAGTTTTTCAAACTCTTTGTGGCAATAGGTATCGCAAGTTTCCACTTTCATGTCATACGGGCAACGGAAGCAGTATGGATACGGCACAAAGTGCGCGCGGTCAGCAAAGTTGCCAAACCGGCGGCGGTAACGGTAGCTGGAAGTAATCGCAGAGGCGCCCAGCGTACGGCCGTGGTAACCGCCCATAAATGCAAACTGATGTGTTTTACCGGTATGGTTACGCACCACTTTCAAGGAGTCTTCAACCGCTTGTGCCCCGCCAACGTTGAAGTGGACGCGGCCTTTGACCCCATATTTTTCTTCCATGTAGCGGCAGATGATTTCTGCCAGCTCGACTTTTTCCTTGTGCAGGTATTGGCTGGCCAGTTGTGGCAAGGTATCAATCTGCTTCTTCAGCACATTGGCAATGCGCTCGTTTTTGTAGCCGAAATTGACAGCGGAATACCACATTTGCCAATCGAGGTATTTCACCCCTTTTTCATCATACAAAAAGCTGCCATCACAGCCTTCAAATACTTTGGGAGGATCGGCATAGTTCACCGTGTCACCATGTGAACAGTACTGATTGTTCTTATCGAGAATTTCTATAATTTTTTGGTCCATAATGAAATCGCCTCACTAGGCTGTTTGGTGGGTAAGAGTGGTTGAAATCTGACATTCGGGCCAGTCTTGCAAGACGGCCACTACATCGTCAAAGGTAGAAAACGGAATAAAAGGAATCTGGTTTTTTTCGCAATGCTTGACCAGTGAGCCTTTGGCAAATACCACATCAGCGCGTTTGGCCAGACAGGCGTCTGACTTGCCATCGCCGATCAGCACCACTTTTTCGCCAGGATAGGCGCGCTGGGCCGTGGCAATCGCACATTTGCAATTGCCGTTGCCGCCCGCACAATCAGGCTGACGGTTAGGGAAAGTCATGCGGATGCCTTTGGGTTCAAAGTTCAGGCGATTGGCAAACACCGGCAGCTCAGGAAAGGCGGAATGTTGCATGGAAACCTTGATCGCATGATCCAGGCCATCGCTGGCAATCACCACACGCGCAAACTGGCGGGCAAAGCTATGAAACTGGCAAAAGCTACGGTCTAGCTCTATGGTGCGGAAAAAACTTTCGAGGGCAATGTGATCGGCTTCAACCAGCGCCAACTGGTTGCTCATGCAGGTGACGGCATCGATCTCGCCCGCCAGCCACGACTGCTCATACTGCTGCCAGCGGTCATCGGCAAACTTCTCCAGCAAGGCATCAATCGTGTCCGACTTTGAAATGGTGCCATCAAAATCCACAATAAATAACATCACCCTCTCCTTATTTTTCGACAACAGCAATCTGGTCCGAACAGCAGGCCTCTCCTGTTGCGCCTACCAGTCAATCTTGGTTACGGCGTCATCATGCAGTCAAATTCTTACGAAACACTTACAGTCATTCAGTGGCCAAATTGATGTAAGCAAACTGTAAGTAGGCATGAGGCAAGCTAGCAGCAATCTTGAAGCAGGACTCAGATGAATGCGTATTTTGTTGGTTGAGGATGATGTGGTACTCGGTGATGCCGTCGTGCAATCGCTAGTCAATGCAACCTATGCGGTTGACTGGTTCAGAAATGGCAAGGACGGTGTACTGGCGGCACAAGCACAAACCTATGATCTGGTGTTACTGGATTTGGGGTTGCCGTTTTTAACCGGCTTTGAAGTCATTCAGCGCTTGCGCAACAGCAAACAATCCGTCCCTATCATCGTGCTGACCGCGAATGACAACCCGGATGATATCGTCAACGCCTTTGACATGGGCGCGGATGATTACCTGATCAAACCATTCAGACTGCCCGAGCTGGCTGCCAGGATCCGCGCCCAGATCCGGCGCGTGAATGCGCACTACTCCTCCAAGATTACGATAGGTCCGCTGGAACTGGACACCAAGGAGCATAGCGTTCACCTCAAGGGCGAGAAACTCAGTGTGTCGCCACGCGAGTTTTCCTTACTGGAAACCCTGGCCAATAAATGCGGCAAGTTGGTGACCAAAGAGGCGCTGATTGAAAGCCTGTGCAACTGGGAACAGGATATCGGCCAGAATGCGATTGAGGTCTATGTGCACCGCTTGCGCAAAAAACTGGGCGACGGCGAGGTCTGCATTTCCAACGTACGCGGTCTGGGCTATATCATGGAACAAAAGAATCCATGAATCGACTGTTCAAATTGAGCCAGGGCCGCACCCTGCGCAAACAGTTATTCTTGTGGGTGACCATCCCCATGTTCATCCTGGTGCCGCTGGACACCACCATTTTGTACAAGGTAGGAAGCCACTTTATTGAGCAATCGTTTGATGAGATGCTGGAGGATATTGCCAATGACGTGATCGCCATGATCAGCGAATCCGGCAAGACCCCGGAAAATTTCAGAATGAGCACGGAATCACAAACAGTGCTGTTTTCTGACAAGGATGATAAAACCTATTTTGCGATTTACGACGCGCAAGGCCATTATTTAAGTGGCGACCCGACACTGCCCTTTAACCACAAGGACAGCTTGAATCATCGTCATTTACGCTATGCCAGAGCGCATGGCGAGGTCGTGCGATTGCTTAATCAGAAAAGCACGATTGTCGATCGTCAGAACCAGCCGCTCATGTACTCTGTGTTGATTGCCGAAACCGTGCACAAACGTAATGACTTGCGCAGCCGGATTCTATTCGCCATCGTCCTGCCACAGTTGCTCCTGCTGCTGGTCTGCAGTGTCATGCTGTTAGCCGGGGTGACCAAGGGTCTACGGCCACTGCACGAGCTCAACGAAGAGATCGCTAAACGCTCCAGCACGCAACTGGACCCGGTCATGCTCAACAACGTACCCGAAGAGGCCATGGTGTTGATCAACTCGATCAACCTGCTCATGGGCAGGCTCAATAACGCCATCCTGGCGCAGAACCAGTTTATTGCTGATGCCGCCCATCAATTGCGTACCCCATTGGCAGGCATACAGGCGCAACTGGAGCTCGCATTGCGCCATGAGCAGGCCAAGGACCAGTCTCAACACCAGCTGGGCATGATCAGCGAAAGCGTGAGCAAGCTCACACATATCGTCAACCAGTTGTTGCGGCTGTCAAATAACCAGCCTGAAGCCGCCAACGTGATTGCGCTCAAACCGGTCAATCTGCTGGCCCTGGCCCAAGATGCCTGCGTGGAAGTGATTCATTTTGCACTGAAAAAAAATATAGATCTGGGCCTAGAGTCCAGTAGTGCCGGACCTTTGCCAGACTTCACCATCCATGCCGACAAGCAACGCCTGAAGATTCTTCTGGTCAACCTGCTGGACAATGCGGTGCGCTATACACCGGAAGGAGGCAAGGTGACGCTGTCTGTGATTGCCCAGGAAAAATGGACGGAAATCCAGGTGGAAGACAACGGGATCGGCATCCCGGAAGAAGAGCATGCCATGGTATTTGAACGCTTTCACCGCGTGCTCAACCACTCACAGGAAGGCAGCGGCTTGGGCCTATCCATCGTCAAGGAAATTGTGGCGCTGCATAGTGCCAGCATCACCGTCAGCGCTGGCGAACAGGGCATAGGCACGCTGATGACGGTGCGGTTTCAACGGCCGGGGGCTAGCGGCCCGGCACAGCTGAGCTAAGGCGTGATGCACTTCGCTAGGTCTGATGCACTATGCTGGGAACAGTATGGGCTGAAAACGAGCGATTGCCTGCCATCAAACCAACACTTGCATGCTGTAGCAACCGCCACCTTGACAGGGATGACGCACCTTAGGATTTCATTTTACGCGCTGGCCGGTTTGGCGGATTCAGCGTGGCATATAAATTAATCAGGCTGCGTTGCTGACCATCAGAACACAGCTGAAAATGAATCAGGTACTGCTTGCCGACACGGATAAACTGGTGGGCGGCCTGAATCTCTTCTAGCGTCAATACCGGGTTTTCGCCAACATTGGTGGCAACGTCTAGCGCATTGCCTTGCCAGTCAAACTTGATTTTCTCAGGCGTCATGCCACTTTCACTATAAGCCACGGTTTTGATTCTGGCCATGGTGACTTGCTGCTGGCAGTCAGGCGACACTTCATCCAGATTCACCAGCGCAATGACGGCAGGCTTGCTTGTGGATTTGCTACCGTGCTTATCCTCAGTCACCGTCATGGCACTGATCACTTTGGCACTATCGCTGGAAGCCAGTGCAAAAGAGACCGGCCACCAAAGACTAAACAGGCAACTTCCTGTGACCAGCCAGGCTGCTCGACACTGTTTGATCCCGCCCATGACTGCGCCCTCCTGCAGGTTAACTCATTTGCACTCCGCCATTCACACTGGCGGACTTGCCTATTTTTGATTTGAAATAATATACGCGCATTTTGACGCTCGCCAAGCACTTTTATACTTGTCAATCACGCATGATCCGACTGCGCGGTGCGTCAGCCTTTTCTGACTGGCAGTCACGACAGAGGCTGATAGTGCGCATGCCAGGCTTTTTTTATCATGAGCATGTATCTAAACATTTGGGAAAGGTCGAACATGCTTTATTACGCACTCTTGTTTCTGGTCATTTCATTTATCGCCGGGCTCTTGGGGTTTAGAGGCGTTGAGTCGGGCGCGGCCACCATCTCCAAGGTATTTTTCTTTATTTTCCTGCTGCTGGCCATCGGCATTGCGCTAGCAACGGTGCTTGGCATTAGTATGATCGCTTAATATCCATTCGACCCTGGCAGCGGACACCACCTTCCGCAGCGGGGACGCGTCCTGATCCATGCGTCAGGACGTGTTTTATCTTTACGCTGCCTGGGGATAGCGGCGATAATAGGGCATGGTTTCTGGTCACCGCTCTACTCACACGCCCACTGTACTTGATCCACAGGCACTCAGTTTGTGGATGGATTCCTTAGCGCAACGGTTTACGGCTGATGAATTGACACAAATACGGCAGGCGGCTGAGCTGGCAGCGTCTCTGTATGCGCAACACCATGCCATCAACCGTTATCCCTTATTGCAACATGCCTTAGAAACGGCCTCTACCCTCTCGGATATCAACATGGATGCAGACAGCCTGACTGCCTGCATTCTGTATGCCGCGCCAGACTTTCTTGATGACTGGTCCGTCCACTTATCTGCCCGCTTCAATCCGTGCGTTGTCAGTCTGATAGAGGGTATTTCGCGCATGTCACAGATCCATGCCTTGAGTGAAATGGATGGCTTGCACCACGCGGACACCAAAGCGGACCACAAACAGAATGACCGCGCGCAACAGATGGAAGCGCTGCGCAAAATGCTATTGGCGATGGTGCAAGATATCCGTGTCGTGTTGATCAAGCTGGCAGAGCGTACCCAATTATTACGGCATTTGTCTGGCGCCAGCCCAGAGCAACAAGTGCAGATTGCCCGCGAGAACCAGAGTATCTTTGCCCCGCTGGCCAACCGCCTGGGCGTGTGGCAACTCAAATGGGAACTCGAAGACTTATCCTTACGCTACCTCGAACCGCAGCTGTATAAAGAAGTCTCGAAAATGCTGGACGAACGGCGTGTGGATCGTGAACAGTATATTGCAGAGGTCGTGCGGCAGCTGCAGCATGAACTGACCCAAGCGGGCATCCAGGGGGAAGTGAGCGGGCGGCCAAAACACATCTACAGCATCGTGAAAAAAATGCGTAGCAAGCATCTGCAATTTAACCAGCTGTATGATGTGCGTGCGGTTCGCATCATGGTGCAAGATGTGAAAGACTGCTATACCGCACTTGGCCTGGTACATCACTTGTGGCAACCGATTCCCGGTGAGTTTGATGACTATATTGCCCGCCCCAAAAGCAACAACTACCGGTCCCTGCACACGGCTGTCAGCGGCCCTCGTGGCCTTGCAGTGGAGGTGCAGATCCGCACGTTTGAAATGCACCAGCATTCCGAGCTGGGCGTTGCCGCACATTGGCGCTATAAGGAGGGTGGAAAATCCGACGCGAAATTCGACGAAAAAATTGCCTGGTTGCGCCAGATCTTGTCCTGGAAGGATGAGGTCGCTGATCAGGGTGATTTGCTGGAGCAATTCAACAATGCGTTATTCCAGGACAAAGTATACGTGTTGACACCACAAGGCAAAGTCATGGACTTGCCCAAAGGCGCCACCCCCATAGACTTTGCTTACGCTTTACACACAGACCTGGGTCATCGCACCCGCGGCGCGAAAATCGACGGCCAGATCGTCCCCTTGCATACCAAGCTGGAAAACGGCCAGCGGGTGGAAATCCTGACCGCCAAACATGGCGCCCCCAGCCGAGACTGGCTGAACCCTGCGCTCGGCTTTTTGCAAAGCGCCAGTGCACGCGCCAAGGTGCGCCACTGGTTTAAATACCAGCATTTTGAAGAAAACGTCGCCCAGGGCCGGGCTAAATTGGACAAAGAGTTACACCGTGCCGGTGCCAGTAGCCTGCCGCTTGAAAAAGTCGCACAAAAGCTGCAGTTCCAGAAACTGGAAGATTGCCTGGCTGCGATTGGCCGCGGCGATATCAGCGAACACCAAATTGCCATCACCATTCAGGGGGAATTGACACCGGTTGCGCAAGGCAATGCGCCAGCCATCATCAAGCGCCCCAGCGCCTCTCAGGTGAACCATGCGGGCATTATGATTGAAGGCATAGGCAATGTACAAACCACCATGGCCAAATGCTGCAAGCCGGTGTCGCCAGAACCGATAGTCGCGTATCTGACGCGCAACCACAGTGTGACCATCCACCGCCAGGCGTGCTCGTTTATTACGCGGCTCGACCAGACACGCCACAACCGTCTGCTCAATGCGCAATGGGGCAATAAACAATCTGGCGTATACGAAGTGGATATTGTGCTGGAAGCGAATGACCGTCAGGGATTGTTGCGTGACATCAGCGAGCTGTTTGCGCGTGAAAAAATCAATACCACAAAAGCGAACACGCTCAGCCGCAACCATGTGGCGCTCATGCACTTTACGGTGGAACTGGTTGACCTCGACCAGCTAGAGCACTTGCTGGCAAGGCTCAAGCAAGTGCCAGGCGTGATCATGGCCCAGCGACAGACCTAAGCCACGTTGAATGATGACATCATGAAACAGGAGAATCCAGCACATGTCTTACCTTGATGACCCACGGGTTTATTTTGCGGCAGAACGGACATTGCTGGCCTGGCAACGTTCAGCCATTGCCCTGATGGGGCTGGGGTTTGTGATTGAGCGTTTTGGCTTGTTTATGCAGCTCATGGCACAGGGGCAGCCAGTGCCGCCCTCCCAAAGCATGTTATCGCTCTATCTCGGGGTTGGATTTATTCTGCTGGGGGCCTGTACGGCAATCTTGTCTGCCATCCAATTTCTGCTGTTTTACCAATCACTCAGCACACAGGAAAAACCACGTGGCCACGTTTACTGGCTGCCACCGGCGGTCAACTTGTTCCTGGCGGTCTCTGCTGCAGCATTAAGCGGCTGGTTAGTGTTTACTCGCTAGCCTTTCCAGGCACGGATAGACTGGATTTTCAGATTTAAGCGGTCATCATTTTTCCGCTGCGGCCCTCATGGCAATATTGACCTGATCCCCATCGTTGAGACCATCTGGCGGATTCTCTACCACCATATCCGTGCTTGTCAGTCCAGACTGCACTTCCAGTTGCTTACCCAGGTCACGCGCAATGGTAATCGTTTTTAAAGTCACCTTGCGATCTTTACCAACGGTAGCCACCTTGAGGCCATTCTGGTCAAAAATCAGTGCACTGGCAGGAATGCTCAGCCGCGCGACAGCATCATTGAATAGCAGATTGACATTGGCAAAGCCCCCAGGCAAAAAACGGCCCGCTGCATTATCCACCAGTAACTGTACCAGCGTTGTACCAGAGGATGCATTGATGGCACCTGAAGTTGATTGTATCGTGGCCTCGAACGCTTCACCCGCGGCTTCCGGCACGGTAAACCTGGCTTTGTCACCGGTCCGGATCTGACCGACATAATTTTGTGGCACATTGATATAGAGGCGCAACTTGCGCGTGTTGGACACTTCAAATAGCGGCAACACCGTCGCACTGCTACTGCCCGCATTAATCAGCGCGCCAGTGTCGGTATTGCGTGCTGTCACTGAGCCGTCAAACGGCGCCACGATGCGGGCAAAACTTTTGAGGGCAAGCAAACGGTTGACATTGGCTTCGGCCGCTTTCACGATCGCCTGCTTGCTTTGCAAGTCTCCCACTTTTTCATCCACCGCCTGGCGGGCAATCGACTGCGTTTTTAGCATTTCCTGCCAGCGCTTGGCCGTGGTTTCTGCCAGTGCCACATTGGCTTGCGCACTGGCGAGATCGGCTTTGGCTTGCAACAATTCCTGATCCAGATCCGGCGTCTCGATCTCGGCCAGCAATTGCCCACTTTTCACCCGCGTGCCAATATCGGCTTTCCAGGATTTGAGATAGCCACTGACGCGCGCATAAATCGGTGCTCGTGCGTAGGCCTCAAATCGCCCTGGCAAGATCAGGCTGCCCCCTTGGTCAGACTGTGCAGGCGGGTGGATACTGACCGTCGGAATCGCCTGCTGGTCGGTCCAGGCCTTGACGCTGGCGTCATGGCTGTGACGGCTGCTGATGCCCGCAATCACAATGCCACTGGCGATCAGGGCCAAGATCAGGCCCGCCAGCTTGAGGCCCCGGCTGGCCGTGGGTGGATTACTCATGGATAGGGTCTCCTGAATCACTGACTGGCCCTGAAACACTTGCCTCAGGGGAAGCCTGTCGTTTTTGATGAATCGCACTAAAGACAACGGGCACAAACAGCAGGGTGGCGACGGTGGCAAACAGCAAGCCACCGATCACAGCCCGGCCCAACGGCGCATTCTGCTCGCCGCCCTCGCCCAGGCCCAAAGCCATGGGGGTCATGCCGATGACCATGGCCAGCGCGGTCATGAGTACCGGCCTAAAGCGGACGAAGCCCGCCTCCAGCGCCGCAGCAGTCGCATCTTGCAAGACGGCCAGCCGTTCGCGGGCAAAACTGATCACCAGCACACTATTGGCCGTCGCCACCCCCATACACATGATGGCGCCGGTCAGGGCGGGCACCGACAAAGGCGTGAAGGTCACAAACAACATCCAGACGATACCGGCCAGCGCCGCTGGTAAAGCTGAAATAATCACAAACGGGTCACTCCAGGATTGCAGGTTGACCACAATCAGCAGGTAAATCAGCACAATGGCGCCCAGCAACCCAAAGAACAGACCGGTAAATGCGCTTTGCATGGTCTGCACCTGGCCCAGCATCACCACGCTGGCGGCTTTAGGCACTTGCGCTTGCGTGTCCTCCAGAATCTTGCGGATATCGGCGGCCACCGCCCCCAGGTCGCGGTCTTGCGTGCTGGCATGAATCTGCACCATGGGCTGGATATCATATTGGCTGATGACGGCATTGCCGACACTGCGTTTAAATGTTGCCAACCCACCCAATGTCTGTAGCGGCGTATCTGCACCGCCTATCGGCAGGTTGGCCAGCGTGTTGAGGCTATCGAGCTGGTATTGCGGGGTTTGCAGCACAATCGGGTAAGTCACGCCATTGGCAGGGTTCAACCAATAAGTCGGGGAGACTTGCGAACTGCCCGCCAGGTTCACCACCAGGCTATTGGTGACGTCGCGCGTACTGATGCCCAGCTCCTGCGCACGGGTTTTATCGACGGTAATGTCAAAACCGGGACGCCGACGCGACTGCTGGATACGCGCATCGACCACACCAGGCACTGCGCGGATGCGTGCCAGCAACTGGTTGGCATAGACAAAATCTTCGGCCAGCTTGCCGCCGCGAATCTGGATGTCAATCGGGGCTGGTGAGCCAAAATTAAGTATCTGACTGACAATATCCGCTGGCGGGAATGAAAAGGTCGTATCCGGAAACTGCCTGGGCAGCACTTCGCGTAGGGTACGGATGTAATCTGCTGTCGGCGCATGCTCGGGTTTGAGCGCGATCTGGATATCGCCATCATGCGCGCCGGTCAGGCCGGTATTGTTGTAGGTCATGTTGATACTGCTGATCGGCATGCCGATATTATCGACAATGGTGAGGATTTCCTCCGGCGGGATAACCTGTTTGATGGCTGCCTGTATCCGGGCAAAACGGTTGGCGGTGTCTTCAATACGGGTGCCCACCGGTACGCGGGCATGCATGAGGATTTGGCCACTATCCACCGCCGGAAAAAAGTTACGCCCCAGCATGGGCAGCAATAAAAACGACAGCATCACCAGCAACATAAAGCCGATCATAAACAGTCGGCGGTGGGCAATCGCCAGGCTCAGCAAGCCATGATAGCCATGCCGGAGCTGCTCAAAGCGGGTTTCAAAGTGTTGCTGGAACCTGACCAGCGGATTGCGGCTGGCTGGGCGGTGTTCACCTGCGACATGTGGTTTGAGCAGGTAATTGGCCATGGTCGGGACCAGGGTCCGTGACAAAATAAACGAGCTGACCATGGCAAACATGACGGCTTCGGCCATGGGCACGAATAAAAAGCGCGACACGCCCTCAAGAAAAAACATGGGCACAAACACGATACAAATACACAGCAGCGACACAAACGCAGGCGTCACAATCTGTGCGGCACCATCGAGAATGGACTGCTCGACCGGCTTGCCTTGCTCCAGGTGCCAGTTAATATTTTCAATGGTCACGGTGGCCTCATCGACCAGCAAACCTACTGCCAAGGCGAGGCCACCCAGGGTCATGATATTGAGCGTCTCGCCTATCGCCGACAGCCCCATCACCGCCCCCAGAATGGACAAGGGAATGGAGGTGGCAATGATCAGCGACGAGCGCCAGCTGCCCAAAAATAGCAGGATCATGAGGCTGGTGAGCACCGCCGCCAGCACGCCTTCAAACACCACGCCTTCAATCGCCGCACGCACAAACAGCGACTGATCGTTGATCGGCGTTGCCACCAGCGTCTCAGGCAGGGCCGGCTTGATTTCTTCCAGTTTGGCCTTGATACCATCGACAATATCCAGCGTCGAGATGGCGCCATTTTTGAGGATGGTCATCAGCACCGAACGGTTGCCATCCACATGCACGATATTGGTTTGTGGCGGATTGCCATCACGTACCTGACCGATATCACGCATATAGACGGTGGCGCCATTGACCACCTTGACCGGGATATTGGACAGCTCGTCAATTTGAGTGACGGCATTATTCAGGTTCAGCGTGTATTCAATGCTGCCAATTTTTTGTGTCCCCACCGGTACGATCATATTGTGCGCAGCCAGCGCATTGGCAATATCCTGTGCCGACAAGCCACGGGCCTGCAACGCGGCCGGATTCAGGTCAATCTGGATCTGCCGGCTTTTGCCGCCATAGGGAAATGGCACGCCCGCGCCCGGCACCGTGACCAACCGGATACGCACGGCATTCAGGCCCAGGTCAGCCAGGTTCTGCTCGGTCAGGCCTTTACCAGACAAGGCAATCTGCAAGATGGGCACCGTGGAGGCGTTATAGTTAAGAATCAGCGGCGGCGTGGTGCCGGCGGGCATCTGCCGCGTCACTGTTTGCGAAATCGCCGCCACCTGCGCATTGGCGGTGGCGATATTGACGCCCATGTGGAAAAAGATTTTGACGATGGCAAACCCATTGTATGAATTGGCCTCGATATGCTCGATATCGTTGACGGTGGTGGTCAGGCTGCGCTGATATAGCGTACTGATGCGGCCCGCCATGTCATCTGGCGGCAAGCCATTGTATTGCCAGGCCACCGCTACCACCGGGATGCGGATATCCGGAAAAATATCCACCGGGCTGCGCAGGGCCGACAAAGTACCAAAAATCAGAATCAGCAGCGCCATCACCACAAAGGTGTAAGGCCGTTTGAGGGCAATGCCAACCACATTAAACATGCGCGTCCTTTGCTGCGGTGATGGCAAAACCGGCATCCCGCCAGGCATCAATGCCGCCGCTTAACGGGCGGATATTGCGATAGCCACGCCGAATCAGTTTTTTTGCCACTTTGGCTGCGGTGACCTCATTCGGGCAGGAGCAGTACAAAATAACGGGCGCATCTTCATCAATATCCAGCGTCAATTGGTCCACATCTTCCAGCGTGACAAACTGTGCCCCCGGAATCCAGCCGTCTTCTATCAAGTGCGGGGCACGCGTATCCAGAATCACCGGCGCCGCATCACTGGCGATCAGTGTATGCAACTCTTGGACACTGATCCGAGCCATGCGCAGGCTTTTGAGAAAGCGTTGCCGGTCCCACCATTTGACCGCGATAAACGCGGTTAACAGCAGTAAAACCAGCCCGGTGCCCCATTTACCCATTTCGACCAGCGTTAGCATCAGCTCGTCAATCGCAGAACTGAACAGATTGCCCAACCACAATGCGGAGCCCGACCATAGCAGCGCGCCCAGGCCATCCATAAGCGCAAACAGCCAATAAGGCGTGCCGGATGATCCGGCCAGCGCACTCGAAATTGAGGCAAAGCCCGGGATAAATTTGCAGACCAGCAACGCGGGCGGGCCGAATTTCAGATAAAGCGCCTCGGTTTGTCGCACACAGGTGTCTGGCGACAAGGAGATTTTGCATAACTTGCCCATGACGCGCTTGCCATATTTGCGCCCAGCGCGGTACCAGATGGAGTCTGCCAGCAAGGCTGCCACCAGCGCCACCAGCAACATGGCCGCCCAGGAGTACTGGCCATTGCCGATCAAGACTCCGGCCAGCAGCAAGGTGGGATAGGCCGGTAAAGGCAAGCCCATCTGCTCCAGAAATACACTGGCAAACACAATCAGCAAACCATATTGCTGAATCAGCTCAAGCACGACATTCATAACAGTTCTTTTTTAACGGGAAATCACACACAGACCATCACATGCCCATCATCACAAGTCAATCATCACATGCCTAGGGATGCCAGCATGGTAAACGCCATAAACAAGACAAAATGCGTCATGCCTTCAATCGCATTGGTTTCACCATCATGCAGATTAATGGTGGCCACAATCAAAGTCAAAAATGTCATCACCATCTGCGTGGGCGACAAGCCGACAATGAGCTGCCTGTCCTCAATCAGCGCAATCGCTTCAATCACCGGCACAGTCAAAATCACGGTAGACAAGGTAGCCCCTAGCGCAATATTGACTACAGTTTGCATGCGGTCATTAACGGCGGCCTTTAAGGCGGTGAGCACTTCCGGGCTGGCCGCAATAATCGCAACCACGATCGCCGCCACAATCGGCGGCACGCCGCTGCCAGTCAGGCCCGCATCCATATGCAGGCTCATTTCTTCAGACAGAAAGCCGATGGTAACGATGCCGGCCAGGATGTAAAGAATGGAAAATTTGACATTGGTACTGATCACCGGCACAGGCTGGCCCTGTTCCAGCATGGCCTGATGCTGGTCACGGTAGCTGAAGTAATTGCGGTGCCGCCCGGTTTGCATCTTGAGAAACAGGGCATAAAACACACTCATGGTCACGATGGTGAACATGGAATATACGCGCCAGTGCTCAGGCGGCAAAAAAGCGGGCAAGGCCATCGAGATGCCCAGCGCGGTCATGATCATGACGATATAGGTATTGCCAGAGTTGACGTTGTACTCGACCTCGCCGTACTTGATGCCGCCGACAATGGCACACAAGCCGAGAATGCCGTTGATATCCAGCATCACCGCGGAGTAAATCGCATCTCTGGCCAAGGTGGTCGAGGAGGTATGGCTGAGCATCATGACAATAATCACCACTTCGATGATGACGGCGCTGATGGTAAGGATCATGGTGCCATAAGGCTCTTTGAGCCGTTCGGCGACATATTCCACCTGAAACGATAACTGAAAAGCCAGGTTGATAATCAGCAAGACAAACAGGACCGCAATGATGAGCGACTCAGGCTGCCCGAGCGTGATGACTTTGTCGGCTTGCGCCAGCGCCAGATAAGCGAGGATGGAAATGAGCAGGGACCACAGTCCCTGGGGCGGTTTTTCTTTAAGCATGCGCTTAGATTGTCATCAATGAGTTGTCATCTTAACAGAGCCGCGCTCTTCTGTTGCATGTTGCGCAATGCACTAGGGGTTGATGACCACCGAACACGTCATGCCTGCAACCAGCGTCAGGCCTGCCGGAATCTGGTCCAGCCGGATACGCACCGGGATGCGTTGTGCCAGCCGCACCCAGTTAAAGGTCGGGTTGACATTGGCCAACAGGCGCACGTCGGTTGGGTTGTCGCGGTCGGTAATGCCGTGGGCAATGCTTTCCACGTGCCCCTTGAGCGTGGTGTGGCTGCCCAGCAACTGCACGTCGGCTGCGTCACCCGGCTTGATCATGCTCAGTTTGTGTTCCTCAAAATATCCATAGACCCAGAACGAGTGCTGATCGATGACTGCCAGCTTGGCCGCCCCGACCTGGGCAAAATCGCCAGGCCGTACCAGCAGGTTCGACACCCAGCCGTCCACGGGGGAGCGCACCACCGTCCGCTCCAGGTCCAGCTTGATTTTCTCGACCTGGGCGAGCGCGGCCTCATATTCTGCTTTGGCCGCCAACGCCCCCAAATCGGTATCTTCACGATTCTCGCGAGAAATGACTTCATCATCCAGATGGGCCCGGCGTAAGGCTTGTTGCTGCTTCATCTCCCATAGCGATTTGCGCTGCTGGGCCACGGCCTTGGCTTCGGCCAGGGCATGCGCATAATGCAGGGGGTCTATGCGGAATAGCACATCGCCTTGATGCACATACTGGTTATCGTGCACTGGCACCGTCGTCACCAGCCCGGCCACATCCGGGGCAATATTCACCACATCGGCGCGCACGCGGCCATCCCGTGTCCATGGGTAGTCGGTATAGCGCACCCACAACGTGTAAGCCAACCAGCCAGCTGCCACGGCAATGCCTAGCGTGATCCCTACGCGCAGTACGCCTGTGGTGACCTTCATCCAGATACGTTGCGTTTGCATGTGTCTCCCTTTCAATACACCATCAAGCCAAACAGCGAAAATAAGCCAAAAAACAGCGCCACCCGAAACAGCGCCGGGTACCAGAGCCGCTCGTAAATCGCCCATGCGGCCAGCCATTGATCTAGCTGCCAGACCACCACGGCGGCGAGCAAAAAGGCGACGAACAGCGTCGGCACATGTGCATCCAGAAATGTCAGTTCACGCGGAATCCATGCATGCCACATGTGTCGTCTCCTTCATAAGGACCTAGGGCTGAGCGCAGGCATTTCGCTCGCGATTACCAGCCGGACAAAATGTAACTGCGTTACCAGCTTTTGCACTTGCGTCGGCGACAAGCTCTGCGCATATTCACCGCCTTGCAACCAGACCAAAAAGTGATCCAGCCATTGCAAGACCTGTTGCTGATGTTTGCGGCTGGGCTGTTTGTAGTCGTGTGCGACCAGCAACAGTGTATGTTGTACTAATCGCTGCGGCTGCGCAGGCAACGCCACCGCCGCCATGCGCAAGGCCAGTACGGCATGGCCCATCTCCAGCGCCGCACACAATGCCTCTGCGACGTGGACGCTGTCTGCCGCTTGTGGTCTATGCAGGTCGCCCGAGCGCTGGATCAGGTCGCGTGACCGCATTTCAAACGCCGCCGCGGTCATGGTGGTATTCAGGCAAGCCTCCACCACTAGCCCGCGCAATTGGGCCAGCAAGCGGCGCCTGGCCCAGGGGCTGGTGGCATAGTCAGTCAGGCTGAACAGGATGGCGGACACCGCTAGCGCAATCATGAGCGCAATCGAATCATTGAAATATCTGACTGGCAGATCACCCAGCGCCTGGTTAAAGCCAACCATTAAAAAGTAGGCAATGCCCAGCCCAGCCCCGACAAGTGCGGTGGCAGGCCGGGCACTGAGCCAGGCCGTCAGCAAAATGGCCGGGGCAATGACGATGCACAACATGACGTAGTCGTGTGCCGCCGTCAGCCAGAACACATTGCTCAGGTAAACCAGCACAATGCCCAGAACCACGCCAAGCGTAAACTGGCGCAAGGTAGCCATCGGCGTCGGGCTGCCCGCAAACAAGGTGCTGGTAATCACCCCAAGGGTCATGGCCAGGATGCCGGAAGGCCAGTCTATGGTCATCCAGAGCACGGCCAGCACCAGCAAGGTGAGTGCGCCACGTGTCGCGGCAATTGCCACCGGCAACCAGTCAATATGCCTCTGCAACTGCGCGGCTGCAAACTCGCGGCTGGCCACTTGCCGCTTGCGCGGATTGGCCACCAGCAACACATAGGTGTCCAGATAAGCCGCTAATTCGGCGGCCAGACGTTGCAACAACGCTGCCCCACTCTCGAATGTCAGCAGCTGTACCTCAGGCAGAATCGACAAGGCCTGCCTCTGCCGCTGAAACGCGGTAGCAAACGCTTGCTGATACGCGGCAACCGCCTGTTGCAATTGCGTCAGCTCGGGCGCGCTTGTAGCGGGTTGCCCTTTACTCAACACCGCCGTCGCCAGGGGTTGCATCAACTCCTGCAAAGCCTCGGCTTCATGCTTGCATCCACTGCGCTGCAGCCGCTGTTGCAGGCGCTGAAAGACGATGTAGGTGGTTGAAACCGCCATAAACTGCAGATTAAGCTGGTTAATCGTGGTGCTATGCACGCGCGCATCATCGGTTTCAAATTGCGCCGAAGCCCGGAAAGACTCCAGTTGATACAGGTCTTGCATAAACTTGAGCACGGGCTGATTCAGGCCAGCAGCGTCGCCCTGCCCAAGCAACAGACTGAAATCACGGAACTTGCCACGCACCACGGCCTGAATGGTTTCCCACAGGCGCTGCGGCAGCACCAGCTCGCTCACCAGGCTGGCACTAAGCAAGCCCACCCCGATTTCTGACATGCGCGTTGAGGCAATTTGAAAGGTGTGCCAGGGCGTCAGCGTGGCTGGCAAGCCGACAATACACAGTGTGTAACCGGCCAGCACAAAGCCATACGATTGAAAGTTGCGGTAGACCAGCGATCCTGCCGTGCACAAGCCGATCCAAAGCGCAGCCGCGATAAAAAACGGGAATCGGTCCTGCGCAAAACTGGCTACTAGCAGCAATGAAAACAGGATACCGATGCCTGTGCCGATCAGTCGGTAGTAACTCTTGGTGATTACCATGCCCGAGCGGAAATGCATGACGATCACCACCGTCAACAGCGCCGTCGCCGGCTGGTCCATTTCCATTTTCAAGGCCAGCCATAAGGCCAGCCACGAGGCGAGCAAATACTTGAACAAATAACCAATGCGCGGGAAATCCTGCCGGTACCAGTCTAGTCCGGCCTGTTGCGCACAGATGGCCAGCCACCGCCCCCCGTGGCCAAGTATTGCAATGCCAGCCGCCAGCGCGTGCCAACCTTGCCTAAGGGCGTGCCTGCGTTGCATGCGCCTCCTCCATCACGCCGCCACCCAAGGCCAGCATCAGTGCCGCATACGCCTCCAGGCGCGCGGCCTCCTGTTCGACCAGCACGTTTTTTTGCTGCAAGACCAGCAGATTGGTTTGCAGGCTCTCGACCCGGTTACTGAGTCCGGCGCGGTAGTTTTTCAGCGCCAACCGATGGGTCTGCTCGCTCTTGTCCAGGGCTTGCCGGGTATTTGTCATTTCAGCCTCTACCGTTTGCATGACCGACAACTGGCTGGAGATGCGCTCAAGTGCCTTCAGCAGCGTGGCGTTGTAGTCCTCCACTGCCATGTCATATAAGGCCGTTTCGGCGGACAGATTGGCGCGTCGACGGCCGCCATCAAACAGCGGCAATGTCATGGCTGGGCCCAGATTACCCACCAGACCGGCACTGGAAAACAGACTCGCAAACGCCAGTCCCTGAAAACCGACATAGCCCAGCAAATTGATATTCGGGTAAAACGCGGCTTTGGCACTTTGTATATGCTTCTGTGCCGCCTCCACCCGCCATCTGGCCGCCACCATATCCGGGCGACGGCCAACCAGATTTGCGGGCAAGCGGTCAGGCAGGCCAACGCTGGCGGACAAATGCAAGGTCGGGCGGGTAATGCTTTCGCCCGCGCCAGGCCCCTCGCCGCTCAGTGCCGCCATCTGGTTTTTGAGCAAGGTCAGGTGCAAGTCTATCAATACCAGTTTGTTCTGCGCCGCTGGTAGCCTCGCCTCCAGACGACTCAGGGCGAGTTGGGTATTGAGTCCGGCCGCCAGGGCTTTTTGGGCAATGGCAATCTCGTGACGCAAATCGTCCAGCTCGTCTTGTGCCAGGTCGCGCCATTGATATTCGGCCGCAAGCTGGATCTCATTTTTGACTATCGCCGCCGTGAGCTCAATCTTGACCTGCTGCATTTCAGCATCCGCCACCCGCGCTTCATCCAGTGCCGCCAGCCACGCCGATTTCTGCTGTTTCCACAGGTCCAGGTTGTAGGACATGTCTACGGTCGCCTGGTTGTTCCAGTTAAAGCGACCTGCCCACGGCTTGGGGATAAAGCTCAACTCGGTAAACCGCTCGCGTGAAGAGCTGACTTTGCCACCGATATTGGGCAAGGTAGCCGCATGTGACTGTTCCGCCATGACAGTGGCTAAAGCAATGCGGGCAGTCGCTTTTTTCAGGTCAGGATGGTCATGCAGACTTTTCTCAATCAGACGGTTGAGCTGTGCATCCCCATAGACATGCCACCAGTGCTCGGTCGGCCACGCCATGACAGGCGCCTCCGAAATGGTTTTACCCAGCGCTAACTTATCCTGTAGCAGAGGCTGCGACACGGGCGCAATGCCTTGACTGCTGAGACACCCATTGAGCAACAGCGCCAAGAGCCAGACCGCACTGCGCGCAACCTGCCTGGGCTGACGCGGCGACAAAACAGTCAGTGTTGAGGTGAAAGGCAGAGACATAAAGTATGGTTATTAATAGTACGGGATCAAACTAAATAATTAAAAAAATGATGCCGCCGTTTATTTAATCAAATCGACGCGGCTGGCCAATGTCGCCAAATCCGCGATCAGGGTGTCTCTTTGTGCCTTGGCCAGGACGTTCATAAACTGGGTGACGCATTGCACATAGTCCGGCATCACTTCATCGAGTTTTTGCTGCCCGGCCACCGACAACCGGATCAGGAATTTGCGCCTGTCACTGGTATCCATAAAGCGCGACACCAGGCCCTCACGCTCCAGCCCGTCAATGAAACCCGTCATGGTGGCCTTGGTCACGCCGGCTTTGTCGGCCAGGTCTGAAGGCGAAGAAGTCAGGTCATCCTGCCGCATCAGCAAGACCAGCACCCACCAGCGGCCTTGCAGCAACCCATGCCTGGCCAGTAACGCATCCAGCGCCGTCGAAATATCCGACGCGGCGCGCAAAATACTGACAAAGTCAGAAATCGCTGTAATGTCTGTGCCAGGATAGCGGGTCACAAACTTTTCCAGGCTTTTGGAGGTGGGTAATTCTTTGAGCAGCAACATAGTACGGATCAGTATAGTATGGTATCAAACAAAATGCAAGTGCTGCTTTTCAGAGCCCTTGTTGTTTGATGTAGGCTCAGCAACATCACAAAAAATTTAATTGACCCAACGCAGGCTCAATCAATCAATATCAAATACTCATAATTGATTGAGCATAAATGATTGTTTCCGCAATCACTTCTATCTCAACTCGCTTACTCTTGGCTTGGTCACGGAGTATTGCATAAGCCTCTTCTTCTGAGATTTTTTTCGAAGCCATTAGAATTCTCTTCGCCTCATACACTGTTGCCACCCCCGCAACTTTCCTTTCAAGTCGCTGAATACGCTTACGCCCCTCTGCAATATCTTTGAAGCATTGTCTGGTAATGACCATGGACGTAAGCAAGCCGAATTCGCGAATAGGGCAAGCGACAACGCCTTTTACGCCTATCTTTAATGCCAGGTTTACGATAGTTGGGTTTTCATAGGCTACAACGGCAATAATGGGTGGGCAATTCTCTGAATTAAACCAAGCATACTCTGCCACATTAAATTCAGGATTGATGGATAGAAAAATTAAATCTGTTAATTCAGATAACTCTGGTCGTGGTGGCCAGAATTGCGACGTCCTACAGCCAATCCGCTCTAATTGTTGAAGTAGCATTTCCCCATCTTTATCCTGAGGGTGAAATACCACCACATTCAAAGATCGCAGATCTCTTAATAACTCTGAAGTTAGTCTCAAAGCCTGAGTGGGCTTGCCGTTGGTCAAATTACATCCCCAATCGTCCTGAAACCAGACGGACATCTTCAAATGTATGTGTCACTAAATAGGGATCCGCATACACTTGATTTGACGATTCACGCACAATCGTAAATTGGCCATCAGCGTTTGCTCGTCCAATTCTAGGATTTAGATTTGTATGATGACTCAGTGGATCAATACTGATCAGGCCTTGTGGGGCATTAAACTCTGAATCCAATAGGTAGGGTAAGAGTGCTTCAATATCATCATCGTTGGATTGAGCCATCGCGTTGGCAAACAAGTGAACCTGGAAATACGCTGCTTCCCAATTCATATTTGGGATTGCGCCATGCCCGAATTTTTTTCTAAAGTTAGCTAGACACTCCCGATTGACTTGAGAGTCTACAGATTGAAAATAGGGTGAGGCTGTAAAGTGGCCTGCCGCAGCCTCAGCACCCATTTGTGCAATTTCAGCCTCTGAGGTAGACAAACTTGCTATCGGCATTTGCTGAGGATTCAGTCCAGCCTGAGCATAGTGTTTATACAAATATGCAGTCGTCTCTCCAACCACGGTAGAAAAAATAAAGTCAGGTTTTTTTTCTTTGATATCTTCAATAATGGGAAGAAACTCGTCTTCACTGGCATTCAACTTCAAATAAACCTCACCAAGGACTTCACCATCTTCATACTGGGTCAGTAATTCTTTCATGATGCGATTCGACTCATATGGGAAGATATAGTCAGACCCAACCAGATAAACCCTTGTACCATAATTGGATGTCATATACTCGACTAATTGCACGATATTCTGGTTGGGCGTTGCGCCTGTATAAATGACGTTATTGGAGAACTCAAACCCCTCATACATGGTTGGATAAAAAAGTAGCCTGTTCCATTTTTCTACGACGGGTAAAATAGCTCTACGACTGATGGAGGTGTACCCTCCAAAAATCACCTTTACCTTATCTTCCAAGATTAACTTTTCAGCAAAAGCAGCATCGAGATCAGGATTTGACTGGGTGTCATATGAAATCGGAACGATCATTCTGCCATTGATACCGCCAGCGGCATTGACCTCATCTATCGCAAGCAGAGTACCTTGTAGTTGCGAGTTGCCAATGGCCGAGACGACGCCAGTTTGGGAGTACAGAACCCCCACTTTGATTGAATGATCTTGCATTAATTTAAACCCCAACAACGTACCAAGGTAATCGGTCTTCAAGCATTTTATTGTATTTATACAACCAGAAGCGACAACCCAACCACTGCAGTGGCAGCGCCAAGATAGGCCACTATCTTCTCACGCCCTTTGAGTGAAGTGAGCATACCCGCCAAAAGAAGTAATGACGAACCTGCCACTAAACCCACCCCGTATTCAAAACCTTTTGCATTAAACGGCATTTCAAGACCATGCGCATAGCCATGAAAAAGAGAGAACATCCCTACCAAAGGTAATAACAATGGCAGGGACAATTTGACCCTGCATGCTAACAGCACGCCACTGACGACCAAGGTTAAAAGGATACCCATTTCACTGAAGGAAATAACCAACCCAGAAATGGCTGCAGCACATGCTAGCGCCATTGTCGAAAGGCATACCACCGGCACCAACATGATTGATTTGCCATCTCTTTGACCAGCGAGCAGTCCTATTGCAAACATAGAAAGCAAATGGTCAACCCCGCTAAAAGGGTGACTGAAGCCTGCAAAAAAACCCATCATATCGTTAAAATGACCAGGGTGCGCGTAGGTGCTTCCGGCCCACATCATCAAAAACATCGTCACTAGATATTTAGTATCACTTCTCATATTTTCCTCATTTCCATTTAAATTGATCATTCCTACGCATCTGCCCTAATCAAGCGCAGCTAATTGCAAAGCGTCAACCATAAACTCTCGAACCAATATCCATGCTAAATCCAGCCCTTGCTTGAGGCATGCACCATCCTCACCCAGCATCCGTATCCACACCCCGGCGTTGGATGGCAAGGTAGACACGCCCACATATAACCCCTCCATCGCAACCAGTCCTGCCCGCAGATGGGTCACCAGAGCGTCTGCAGACACCTGCTGGGCGATCACCATGAGTGTTGCCTGCGCCTTATATTTGCCGGTAATGCCCAGGGTCTTGCTTTCGTAGGTCTCCCCAGTCACCAATGCGCGATCCCTCACCAGCACTTCCCCTTGTAGATTACGGACACAGACGTCTGTCCGTAAACTCGTAAACTTCTCGCCATTGTGATTGGGGTTGTGCGCGATAAAAGAGTCGCAAAATATCACCGTCGCTGATGGATCCACTTTCAACTCTAGACTCGATATTAAATTGGCCATTGGAAACATAATCAGAGGCCCAGGCGCATACTCACAAAATGAGCCCGGCCCTGCTTCTATAAAGACTTTTTGTTGCGCGATGTCTTTCTCCATCCTGTGCACAACCGTCGCGGCCGCAGTGGTAACGCGTGCCTGGCTATTCTCTTCAAGGACGATCGAAACACTGGTTCTATCACTCTCAAAAATACCGCCGCTAGTCGATTGCAAGCATAAAGTAGCCATACTGGGCGGATCATTTGGTTTGTAATATGCTCGGCATACATGAAAGGGATAAGTGACAAATTGCTCATCGATATAAGTGCGCTTGCCAGGCCCAGGAGATACAAATACCAATCTGACTTGATTGCCGCCTGTTGAACCAAGCTTCATTAAAGACAAAGGCACGGTTTCCCCAGCCCCTATACTCTCGACGATGGGCGCTACAACCTGTAAATGGTTAGCCCTCAAAAAGAACCTCCCTGGCAATTTTCTCGACCACCTCATCAATGCCATGACCTTTGGCGCAATTGGTGAGCAGTATTGGCTTGCCACCTCGAACCTCTTCACCTTCCATCAACATCCGTTCGATATTTACACCCACATAGGGTGCTAAATCCGTTTTATTGATGATCAACAAATCGCACTGCATGACACCTAGCCCGCGTTTGCGTGGAATATCATCGCCGCCTGCGACATCAATGACGAATAACCAATAATCAACGAGATCAAGTGAAAAAGAAGAAGCCAAATTATCACCGCCACTTTCAATCAGGATGAGATCCAGATTTCCATATTTCTCATCCAGAAAATCAGCCGCCTGGATGTTCATCGTTGGATCTTCACGGATAGCAGTATGAGGACAGGCGCCGGTTTCGACTGCCATCACCCGGTCAGGTGAAATCAGTCCGCTCCGTTGAATCCTGATTGCATCCTCTTTAGTCACTAAATCATTGGTGATGACAGCGAGTTGGGTGCCTCTTGCAATAAATCTTGGAATCAGTTGCTCAAGTAAGGCCGTTTTACCCGACCCAACGGGACCGCCAATGCCGACCCTGGCGGCCCCCTGATGTGGTTTGACAGTTTCTGTATTCATCTGAACATGTACCTTTGCGCCAATGGGAGTTTCGTTGAAGGCTCACAAGTGATTGGAACGCCATCAATTGAGACCTGAAAGGTTTGAGAATTGACACTGATATTAGGCAAGGTCTTGTTGTGAAGCATATTGGACTTATTGATTTTTCTGGTGCCATACGATGGAAGCAGGCCTTTTTTGAGTCCTAACTTGTCGGACAGACCAGCCTCTATTGCCAAAGGATTCACAAAGTTAAAGCTCAACTGACTTGGCGCGCCACCAAAAGCGCCCCATTGTGGACGCATAATGACTGGTTCACAGGTCATTAGTGATGCAGCACTGTCCCCCATGGGAGACCAGACTATGAAACCGCCTTTCACGACTAACTCAGGTTTGATGCCAAAAAATGCAGGGCGCCATAAAACGATATCTGCAATTTTTCCACTTTCCAATGAGCCAACATGTTCATCGATCCCAAACGCGCGTGCTGCGTTAATCGTATATTTAGCGATGTACCTTTTGATCCGCTCGTTATCCCCAATTCGGGAGGTTTCCTCGGCTAAACGGCCGCGCTGGTCTTTCATCTTGCTTGCCAACTGCCAGGTCCTACAAACCACTTCGTTGATACGCCCCATGCCTTGACTGTCAGAGCCAAGCATAGAGATGGCGCCCATATCATGTAAAACATCCTCAGCCGCAATTGTTTGCGCTCGAATGCGACTCTCAGCAAAGGCCACATCTTCTGGAATGGATGGGTTCAGATGATGGCAAACCATAATCATATCCAGGTGCTCATCGAAGGTATTGATGGTGTAAGGATTGGTGGGGTTAGTAGAAGAAGGTAAGCAGTTCAGCTCCCCGACGACTTTGATGATGTCAGGTGCATGCCCACCACCAGCGCCTTCCGTATGGTACATGTGTATTGTTCTACCCTTGACCGCGGCCAACGAGTCTTCAAGAAAACCACTTTCATTTAAAGTGTCTGAGTGAAGGCAAACTTGGAAGTCGAGTTCATCCGCAACAGAGAGGCAAGTGTCGATGACAGCGGGCATCGCGCCCCAGTCTTCATGAATTTTCAGACCAAAACAACCGCCTGAAAGTTGATCATATATTGATTGAGGGTTGGAAGAGCTTCTCCCCAAGAATCCAAAGTTGATTGGCCAATGCTCACTGGATTGATGCATTTTGCCAACATTCCACTCCCCGGCACTGTCAATACCAACTGTAATGGGTCCTAGTGACCCGCCTATGAGCGTTGTCAGGCCTGAACTAAGGGCATGCTCGCAAAGTTGTGCGCTGTCAAAATGAACGTGAACATCAATGCCTCCAGGCGTGGCAATGAGCCCTTCACCGTCACGCACCGTGGTCGCTGCGCCAATCACCAAGTCACTATCTACGCCATCCATAATGGCGGGGTTACCGGCCTTGCCAATCTTGACTATTTTACCGCCCTTAATCCCAATATCCCCTTTAACGATGCCGAGTACTGGATCAATAATCACCACATTTGAGATCAACATATCTAATGATCCGGATGCGCTATCAAACCCCGGCGCCATTCCAAGTCCATCGCGAAGCGTTTTGCCGCCACCATGCAAACACTCATCCCCAGGGAATCCAAAATCTTTTTCGATTTCAGCGAGCAGTGAGGTATCTCCAAGTCGAACAGCATCGCCAACGGTTGGCCCGTACATTGCTGCATATTCTTTACGCGTGATCTTTGCCATCTCTTACGCACCTTTAAAGTTTGATTGACGTGCCCGCTCTAAAGCGACCTCTAGCAGTTCTTCATTTTTTGTAGAGCCATTGGTCAAGTTGTTTAAACCGTATACTTCTGCCCTGCCGCCAAAAGCGACAAGAGTCACCACTTTGCTTTCGCCGGGTTCAAAACGCACTGCGGTACCGGCTGGGATGTCGAGGTGCATTCCGAAAGATAATCTACGCTCAAAATCCAGGGCTCTATTAGCCTCGAAAAAGTGGTAATGGCTGCCAATTTGGATAGGCCTATCTCCAGTATTCACAGCTTTCAATGAAACCTGTTTTCTACCGGCGTTAATTTCAATGTCCCCATCCGCTGCAATGATTTCACCAGGTACAATTTCATCCTCTGGCGCTCGCTTGAGTTTTCCTGGCCGGATTGGATCGTGCACGGTAACGAGTTTTGTCCCATCAGGGAAAACCGGCTCCACCTGAATCATCGTGACCATGGCTTCCACGCCTGGCATGACATCGTCAGTCGTGAGAATCTGCGAGCCATAACTAATGAGCTCGGCCACGGAACGTCCGTCTCTGGCCCCTTCCATAATTTCGTCAGCAATAATGGCAATCGCCTCAGGGTGGTTCAACTTTAGGCCTCGCTCCCTTCTTCTACGCGCCAACTGGGCTGCATTGAATATTGCAAAGCGCTCCATTTCTACGGGTGTTAGTAACATTCATTTCTCCCTCAATGTATGCCATCAATTAAAAAACAATCTTGAATCTGCTGTTTCATGCTGCATCACAGCAATGTCTGTTTCGGGTATATACGAATGAAGTTCTTCAAGCGGCACCAAGGGTTGCGAGAGCAAATGAGAGGAAATCTCATGCATGTTCTTGATGATGATCTGGCTATCAACATAGCCAATCAGACCCAGCCTGATGGCTGCACTGACGAAGGCTGAGCAAAAACTATATCCAGACAACACGGCTGCCTGATGCTCGGTTAAACCGACCCCAAACCACAGCAGCCCCTGAACTGCCGAGAGTTGCCCAGGCGCTTTTAGGCTTTTGACGAGTTTCTTGTATTCTTCCGCATGCGGCGTGCCTAATTTTGCATGCGTGGTTAACAAGCCCGAACCAGCGCGTTCAGCCCCTGTTCTAAACTCCTTAGTAAGCGATAAAACATGTAGCTCTTTATCCACCCGCGCAACCGCTGCTAAATCCCCTTTCGCCTGGTATGCAGCGATGAGGCCTGGCAATTCACAAGTGACCCAACGTCCTCTTAACTGACCCTCGATATAGGTATTTAAATCAAACGAAGATTGAATTGTTTTTTCATTGCAGAGCGTCTCCAATCCCCAGGAAAAGGAAGTTGCTCCTGAAGGAAAGAAGCTGTCTGCATGCTGCAGAGTGATGAATAGGGAATCACTACTCATGCACCAACTCAACTTTCACATCCGAAATAAAATGGAAAATGCGCTCGATATATCGTTCCTTCGGACCATTCAACATGATTCTCAAAATATCGCCCTCAAAATCCACTTTCCAGTGCATATTCCCGCAGAAATACCCAACCTCCAGCGCGGCCGCTACGCTAGTTGGGCGCAAGCAAAGATATTCAACTTTAGCCATTTGAACGACGATGGCTTTTTTGTCTTCAAGTAGGAGGACTGCCCCATTGGACAGCATCTCATTTCTGGAAAGCTGAATCGCACACTCCGTGCCTTTATCCGTCTTCATCCGCAGTCGGTGCCTCAGAACATCGTCCTTATTCAGTACCAAGTGTTCAACAACGCCATGGTGATTTAAATCGTGTAACTGCTCAGCGACGCCCTGATCAGTCGAGTTACCAATAATTTTATTAAGTACGAGCATTCCTCTGTTCCCTTAAACTTGATAAGCACATCGACATAAATTTTGAGCAAAAAAAAGCCCTGTTCAGTCAATAAACTGACTGAACAGGGCTTTCCTAGCCATACACTAAACCGGCAACATTGGCGATTTGTGTAGAATTAACAAACTGTATTCAAACTATTCTCAAATACTTTCATTGTCAACATTTTTGTGTTTTGCTTTGAATAATTTGCACAAAACCCGTCATCGTCGGCTTGGTCACACCGACTTTTCTACTAGGTCAGTCGTCAATGAACTGAGATCATCCTGCCGTATCAATAACCTCATTACCCACCAGCGCAGTCTAAATATCGGAGGCTATACGCAAAATACTGACAAAACAAAATACCAGCCAGATTTTTCAGCGAATATGGTTTAAAAACCAAGACATGCCTGGTCAAACATTCAGCGCTTTTCTCAAGTTTGGCTGACTTGTGTCGTAATTCAATTGTAGACAATACTTTTATGAGCATGCCATGTCCATTTCTATTTCGATGTCCGCTGTGAGCACTCAAATGACCAGTACAGCCAGCACGAGCGGCAGCAGCCAGTCGGCCATAGAAGCACTGCAGAAAAAGCTGACCTCCCTGCAAAAAGACCTGAAGGAAGCGATTAATACGCAATCGAAAGAAGGGCAGGCCAAAGCCAAGCTCATCCAATTGCAAATCGAGGCAACGCAAGCACAACTGGACCAACTTATCCGGCAAAAACAGGAAACGGCAGAAAAGCAGAAGCAGACAGAAGGCTCTTCAACGCTCAACCAGAACAACCAGGCGCCTGCCAAGCAGAAACTCTCAATGATAGACGAATATGTTTAAACTGTTTTCGGCCCTCAGCTTTGGTGGTCGGGCCTGGCATTACCTATAAAAAAGCCCTGTTCATTTAAACAGGGCTTTTTTATCGCGAGACGGCAAGTACTCTCCGCTTAAGCTTTCATGGAATTGATATCAATCACAAAACGATATTTCACATCACTCTTGAGCATGCGCTCGTAAGCATCATTGATATAGTTGGCATCGATCATCTCGACATCACTGACGATATTATGTTTGCCACAGAAATCCAGCATTTCCTGGGTTTCCGCAATGCCGCCTATCAGTGACCCGGCGACATGACGGCGTTGCGTGATCAGGTTGGCGCCATGGACGTCAACCGGGTCCAGCGGACCGACCAGCACGATAGTTTTATCCCGCTTGAGCAAGCCAATATAAGGGTTCAGGTCATGGGCAACCGGCACCGTGTCAATAATCAAATCAAAGCTGGAAGCATGCTTGGCCAGGTCTTCGGCTTGTGTGGAGATCAGCACCTCATGCGCCCCCAGCTTGGTCGCATCAGCGGCCTTGCTGGCCGAAGTGGTGATCATCACCACATGCGCGCCCATCGCGGCCGCCAGCTTGACGCCCATGTGCCCCAAGCCGCCCAGGCCGATAATGCCGACTTTCTGGCCGGGCTGCACCTGCCAGTGTTTCAATGGCGAATACAAGGTAATGCCGGCACAGAGCAAGGGAGCCACGGCCTTGGTATCCAGGTTTTCCGGCACGCTGACCACAAAGTGTTCATCCACGGTAATCCGCTCGGCATAGCCACCAAAGGTCAGGCCGCCATGCTTGGGATCTTTGGCGTTGTAAGTGAAAACCGTGTGGTCACAGTATTGCTCTTCGCCTTCATCGCAGGCCTCACAGTGACGGCACGAATCCACCATGCAACCGACCCCCACCAATTGCCCAGGCTTGAACTTGCTCACTTGCGGGCCGACCTGCCGCACGCGGCCGACAATTTCATGTCCTGGCACCATGGGATAGAGTGAACCGCCACCCCATTCATTGCGCGCCTGGTGAATATCCGAATGGCAAATCCCGCAGTACTCGATGTCGATGAGCACATCGTTAGGACCGGGTTCCCGGCGGTCTATACTCATAGGGGCAACGGGCGAGGTTGCATTTTGTACGCCGTAGGCTGCAGTTTTCATCGCATCTCCATGTCTTCTTGTTCAACTAAATGTTCCGCGGCCAAAGTCGTCCGCAGTCTGATCAACAGTCTAAACAAGCGTACGCCATCCGGCTTGCCTGCTCTTCTCAAATCGTTGCCTATTCCTCTTGGATGTTATGACAAGCAGCCTACACGCTATTGCTGGACGGTCACATAAGCATAGTCCCGTTGATTGCCAATAAATTCCCCTGGTGAAGTGATCAAGGCACTGCGGACTGCACTCACCTCTTCCATCGGGCTGCGGCCAAACATGCGCTTGAATTCACGGCTAAACTGCGAAGCACTCTCATACCCAACCTTGGTCGCCGCCAGCGTGGCATTCATGCCGTCTTGCACCATCAACAACCTGGCTTTGTGCAGCCGTGTTTTTTTCAAATACTGGATAGGTGACGTGGCCGTGACATCGCGAAAGGCGGCATGAAACGACGGCACACTCATGGCAGAGACTGCCGCCAGAGTGTCCACATTGAGGGCGTTGGCATATTCAGCATGAATCAGGCGCAACGCTTTGCTGATGCGGCCCAAATTGCTGTGCGTGCTATGCGCGGCCAGGATGGCAGAAGATTGCGCCGAGGTGAGCAGCCGGTAATGAATCTCGCGGATAATCGCCTGGCCAAGCACGGCAGCCTCCGTTTTGGATTGCAGGCACTCCAGCAATCGCACCACTGCATTCGAGAGTTGTTTGTCCAGCGCGGTAGAAATAATGCCGCTTTTGCCATTCACCTGCATCGGCGTTGTGTGCTCCAGGCTCATTAATAACTCTGAGATCACCGATAAGTTAATCCGGATAGAAATGGCCAGTAGTGGCTCGTCTGGGGAGGCGATTGTTTCGCTTTCAAACGGCAACGGCACTGACAGAATCAGAAACTGCTGCGGGTTATACTGGTAGACCTCACCGCCGAGGTAACCCACTTTTCTGCCCTGGCAGACAAACACAATACTGGGTTCGTAAAACACCGGGCTGCGTGCAATCGACCGGTTCCAGCGCATGAGTTTGACGCCATCGAGTGCGGTCAGGGTAAATCCCTCTTTGGGCGTCAGTGCCGAGAGTAGAGAAATAGTCCGTTCCTTGTCGTGCGCATGCCAGCATTCATTATTCATAATATCCCCGGTTCATTGAATAATCAGGCATTGATATTACTACCAAATAGCAATAAGCAGCATATCCAAAATAGGAATAGGCAATCATTTCATATTTTTAAACTTTGCAGGGCTTGCGCAAATGCTTACACTGGCTGAGCTAGGTATATTGGTTTAAATATTTGTAGAGAAGAGGATATCCGTGATGAAAAAAAGATTAATCACCTGCCTGCTAGGTGCCGTGCTCGCGACAGTGGCGAATGCATCCTGGGCAGATATCAATGATGTACGTGCCAATTTAAACAAACTGCATCTGCCGGATGGCTTTCAGATTGATGTGTATGCCGAGGTGCCGGGAGCCCGCCAGATGGCGCTGGGCACCAATGGCAATGTGTATGTCGGTACGCGTGGCAGTCATGTGTATGCCGTCGTCGATAAAAACAAGGATCACAAGGCTGACCAGGTGGTCAGCATTCTGGACGATCTCAAGGTTGGCAATGGCGTCGCCATGGTGGATGGCCATTTATATGTCGCCGAGCAGCATCGCATCACACGCTATGCCGCCCCAGACTTTGACCTCACGCTGCCGTTTAAGGCCATGCGTGAAGTCGTGTATGAACAACTGCCGGACAAGGCGCATCACGGTTGGCGCTATCTGGCGGTGGGGCCGGACAACAAGCTATATGTGACAATAGGCGCGCCATGCAATATCTGCGACCCGACAGGTCACGAGGCCTCAATTATCCGCATGAATACCGATGGCAGTCGTGTGGAAACGTTTGCCAAAGGCGTGCGTAACTCGGTCGGCATGGATTTTCAGCCAGACACCCAAACCCTGTTTTTCACTGACAATGGCGTCGATCTGCTCGGACCAGACATCCCGCATGACGAACTTAACGCAGCACCTAAAGCCGGGCTGCACTTTGGCTTTCCCTATTTTGCAGGCGGCGATACACGCGATCCCAACTGGAAAAACAAAACGCCGCCTGCCGAGGTGACCAAGCCTGTTGCAGAATTCCAGGCGCACAGCGCCAATCTGGGCTTCAAGTTTTACACAGGCAAGCAATTCCCTGCCGAGTATCAGGGCAATGCGGTGATTGCCCAGCATGGCTCGTGGAACCGCAAGGTGCCGGTTGGCTACCAGTTGGTGCGCGTGACTTTTGATGCTCAGCACCAGGTCAAGGAAACCAAGCCATTTATTGATGGCTGGCTCACCGCGGATGGCGAAGTCTGGGGCCGCCCGACGGATGTGTTACAGCTTGCGGATGGTTCATTGCTGGTCTCGGACGATTACAATGGCGTGATTTACCGGGTGAGCTACACCGGCAAAGCAGGTGCGTCAGGCGTGAACGCCAACACCGCCAACACACTGAGCGGATTCGCCATGCCTGAATCCGTTTTTGCCAGCCCGGACGGCACCCTGTATGTGTCTGAAATCGGTGAATTTGGTAAAGCGGGCGATGGCAAAATCACGCGCATTGCGGCCGACGGCACGCGTACCACACTGGCAGAAGGCCTGAATGACCCCAAAGGGCTGGATCTGTTTAACGGCCAACTGTATGTGGCGGATAATGATCGCGTGGTGCGGATTGACGCCAGCAACGGCAAGCAGACCGTAGTCGCTGCAGCCAGTGCCTTCCCACAAAAACCAGTGTTTCTGAACGATATCGAGATTGATGGCCTAGGCAATGTCTACGTCTCTGACAGTGGCGATGACAACGGCAAGGGCGCGGGGATTTTCAAGCTCACGCCTGAGGGTAAGGTCACGCAAGTGCTCAAAGCCAATGCCGGGATCAAACGCCCCAATGGTTTGCTCATGGATGGTCCTAACCGTTTGCTGGTCGCAGACTTTGGCACAGGCAAATTGTTCAGTGTTCAACTAGGTGGCAGCAAGCCGGTAGTGACGCTACTGAACCAGGGCTTTGGTGGTGCAGATGGCCTGATCCGCGACGCCTACGGCATGCTGTATGTCAGTGACTGGGCGGGCGGCAACGTCTGGCAACTCAGTGACCCCAAAGCGACGCCGCAACGCATCATCCAGGGCTATCAGTCAGCAGCCGATATCAGCCTCTCCGCGGATGGCAAATCACTACTGATCCCCGACATGAAAGCGGGCTTGCTCTATCGTCTGCCCATTCATTAAATAGACGTCTCAGCGTCAGGCATAAAAGCCCGGGATCTCCCGGGCTTTTTTTATTCCCCAAGCCATGCGCTCTATGTCAAAATGCAACACACAGGCCCGCCGCTGGCAGCCTCAAACTCGAAAAATTTATTTTGTTTGGAGACGTCGATGAATAAACTGGTGATTGCTATGTTGCTGTCTTGTGTCTGTTTTTCTGTTCAGGCTGGCACGCAACAAGAAAAAATGAAAACCTGTAACGCCGATGCAAAAGCCAAGGCCTTGGCCGGCGATGAACGCAAAGCATTCATGAAACAATGCCTGTCCGCAGAGGGCGCTAGCTCAGGATTGACCGCGCAACAGGAAAAAATGAAAACCTGTAACGCCGACGCTAAAACCAAAGCGCTCAAAGGCGATGAGCGTAAAGCATTTATGAAATCCTGCCTGTCCGCCAGTTAAGCGACCACTTGCAAAAAAGCCTGTGTTTTACACAGGCTTTTTTGTTGCTTCTGCGATGCGCTAAACGTCGGCACATGCCCCTGTTTGGCAAAATTCTGCCGCTGTAAGGCTTAAGTAAGTGATCCGCTGCATGATACGAGATTATTTTATCCGTGGATCATTGCTGAGGTTTGGCCCGTGCGCGTCAAAAAATCTCCTTACCTGTTCGCTTATAGCGCCTGGGATATCATCCCTGTCCTTGCCGGTTGCCTGCATTTTCTGTTTTTTGCATGGATGATTTCCAGCTTTCATAGTCTGGCGCTGTGGCAAAAATGCGTGGTGGGACTGATCTATGCCTTTAGTATTTCGTGGAATGTGAATAGTGTTTCCCATAACTTTATTCACAACGCCTACTTCAAATCTGCCCTGCTCAACCGACTGTTCAGCCTGATGGAATCAGTCACCATGGGCTTCTCGCAAACCATGTATGACTATGTCCACCGGCAACATCACATCGGCAACAATGACCGCAAAGGTGCCGATGGCGAGACCATAGACTGGATCTCCATTTATCGTCATGGCGAGCATGGTCAAGCCGAGCATCCACTCAAATACTCGCTGCTGAGTTATTTCCGTGATGATCCCAAACGCATCTACGGTTTGATTAAAAAACATAGCCAGGCATTGGCTTATTTTGCGGTGTTTGAAGTCGTCGTGGTCACCTTGATGATCGTGGGCTTTTTGCTGTGGGATTGGCAATTCGGGCTGTTCTTCGTGTTCTTTTATTACCTGGGCCATTCGCTGACGGCCATGAATGGCTACTATGAGCACGCCGGCGCCAACCCGGACTTGCCAATTGCCTGGGGTGTCAGCTGCTATAACAAACTCTATAACTGGTTGTGGTTAAACAATGGCTATCACGCCGAACATCACTACCGGCCCAAGCATCACTGGACACAGATGCATACCTTGCACACAGAAATTGCCGAGAAACAAAAACAAGCCGGGGTCAAGGTGATCCCTTGGCCACACCCGATTGGATTTATGATGGAATGGATGAAGGAACAATAAATGGCCGCCAAAAACAAGCCAGGATTTCTATTTGCCTACTCTTACTGGGATGTGATCCCCGTTGTGTTCGGGATACTGCATTTTGCCTATTTGATTGGCATGTTTCTATGGTTTGACCGTCTGCCCTGGTACGCCAATGTACTACTGGGGCTGGTCTACGCCGTCAGCATTTCATGGAATATCAATGGCATCTCGCATAACTTCATCCACAACCCCTACTTTAAGTCTGAGTTCCTGAACCGGATATTCAGCCTGCTGGAGTCTGTGACCATGGTCTTCTCGCAAACCTTTTATGATGCCGTGCATAAACGCCATCATATCGGTAACAGCGACCGGCCGGATGCCAATGGCAACACCATAGACTGGCTCTCAATTTACCGCTATGGCAGCAACGGAGAGCCTGAGAATGTCTGGGCGTATACCTTCAAAAGTTATTTCAGGGACGACCCGGCGGAAATCTACCGGGAAATTAAAAAACGCAATCCTGGCCTGGCGCGCTTTGGTGTGTTTGAAATCCTCTGCTCCGTCCTGCTGGTGCTGGTCGGTTTTGTGCTGAACTGGAAATTCATGCTGTTTATGGTGCCGTTTTATTACCTTGGTCACTGCCTGTCTTCGCTCAACGGCTGGTATGAGCACTGGCGCGGCAATCCTGACCTGCCGATTGCCTGGGGGGTCAGCAGCTACAGCAAGCTTTACAACCTGATCTGGTTTAACAATGGCTATCATGCCGAGCACCATTACCGTCCCAAGCACCACTGGACCAAAATGCATGAACTGCATTTGCAAATTGCTGACAAACAGAAAGAGGCTGGCGTGCATGTGATTACCTGGTCGCATGGCCTGGGCTTCTTGCAACCCAAGTAGTCGGATCACCCAGGCATCGTGGCATGGTGCCAGTCATCGTCAGGGAAACTTTTAAAGCCTGGTGCCTGCTTTAAGGCTTTATGCCCGACTTTGCGACACCTGCCCTCGCCTGATGACAGCAATTTCTCGCTCAATGATTCATACCAAGGAGTATTTCATGCAAACCCTATCCCGCTTGCTGCTCAGCCTCTCGCCTTTTTTATTGGCCTCTTGCAGTCAAATACCTTTCATGCAGCAGACTTCTGCGCACGCCACGCTGGAAGCCAAATCCGACTCACAGGTCACTGGCGATGTAGACCTGATTCAACAGGGCACGAAAGTACTGTTGATTGCCCGTGTGGCGGGCTTGACGCCCAACTCCATACACGGCTTTCATATTCATGAAAAAGGCGATTGCTCTGCGGCGGATGCTTCGAGTGCAGGCGGGCACTTCAATCCCGATGCGCATCCACATGCCTCGCAAGCAACGCCTAGCCATCATTTTGGCGACCTTCCTAACCTGAAAGCAGACAACACGGGCCATGCCATTTACCGCGCCACGCTGGAGGATGCCAGCCTGGCTGAAGGGGCACATGCACTGATTGGACATGCGATGATTCTTCATCGCGATGCTGACGACTATGTGACTCAGCCAGCGGGCAATGCGGGACCAAGAATCGCGTGTGGCGTGATTAAATAACGGGCTAAAAGCACAGTGCCGATACGGGAGCTATCCGCATCGGCACTGTGGCTTTGATTTTAAACGCTGTTGTTTTTTAAATGAGGTAATGATCCAGTAACAGCGCGGCAAAAATCAGACTTAGGTAGAGGATGGAATACTTGAACGTGGTTTTAGCCAGCGCATCTGAATACTGTCGGTAGAGGCTGACCACATAATACATAAACACTGCATTGAGCAGCACGGCGGATAGCAGGTAGAGCCAGCCACTCATGCCGAGGCCGTAAGGCATCAGCGACACCACCACCAGAATCACGGTATACAAGACAATATGCAACAGTGTGAACCGCTCACCATGGGTGACCGGTAACATGGGCATGCCGACTTTGGCGTATTCTTCGCGGCGATACAAGGCCAGCGCCCAGAAATGCGGAGGCGTCCAGGCAAAAATAATCAAAAACATCACCAGCGACTCTGGCGAGACGGTATTGTTGACTGCTGCCCAACCCAGAATCGGCGGCATGGCGCCAGAAGCGCCGCCAATCACAATATTCATCGGGGTAGCGGGTTTGAGAAACACCGTGTAAATCACTGCATAGCCGACAAAGGTGGCTAAGGTCAGCCACATGGTGAGCGGATTCACCCAGTAATAGAGAATGCTCAAGCCCACCCCGCCCAGTACGCTGGCGAACAGCAAGGTCTCCATTTGCGATAACTGGCCGGTAGGCAATGGGCGTGCGCGCGTACGCGCCATCATGGCATCAATCTTGTACTCGATCAGGCAATTGAATGCCGCGGCAGCCCCAGATGCGAAAGCAATGCCCACCGTGGCGGCCACCAGCACAGTGACCGGCACCATGCCCGGCGTGGCCATAAACATGCCTATCATGGCGGTAAAGACGATCAGCGCGGTGACGCGCGGTTTACATAAGGCATAAAAGTGCCGCAAGCCCATTTTTGCAGCGGCCATGTGTGTGATCCATGCTGTTTGCATCGCATACTCCCCCTTGTTTTAATCTAATGAATGCTTCAATCTGGCATTAATGGCGACCAGGCATATTCCGAGCAGCGCAGCCCCGGCGTTATGCATGACTGCCAGCACTAACGGTAACTGCAAAATCAGGTTGGCAATCCCCAGTGCAATCTGACCCAACACGAGCATCAGCAAGCAGCCAGTTAACCAACGCGGCATGGCTGATTGCCACAACAGCTTGACGCTGACCATGAGCCATACAAACACCAGCAGTGCCCCTAACCGATGCACCCATTGGATGGCCGTTAATGCATTCAGGTGCAGCTGTCCGCCCTCCCGGCTTTCACCCAACGCCCGAGTCAAATGAAACGCCTCGCCCACATCCATGTCTGGCCACCAGGCGCCATGACAGGTGGGAAAGTCCGTACAGGCCAGGGCCGCATAATTACTGCTGGTCCAGCCACCCAGTAGCACCTGCAGTATCCAGACCAGCAAAGCCAGTTGCAACCAGCGCACTTGCCACGGCCTGATCACGATACGTTGGCTGGCAACATGTCGGCAGGCGATCCAGCTTAAGACAGCCAAGGTCGTCATGCCGCCCAGCAAATGTAAAGTCACAATCATGGGTTTCAGCAACAAAGTCACCGTCCACATGCCTAGCAGCGCTTGTACCACAATCAAGCCGATCAATCCTACCGAGAGCTGCCACGGGGTGTGCAAGAATTGCCTTTGCCTGTAAGCTAATACGCCAAGCAGCAATACCAACAGGCCCAAGCTGCCAGCCAGATAGCGATGTGCCATTTCCTTCCAGGCTTTGGCATGTTGCAGTGGTTTATCCGGATAGGCCTGTTGCGCAGACGCGATCGCCGCCTCGCTTTGCGGCACGGTGAGCGCACCATAACAACCCGGCCAGTCTGGGCAGCCCAAGCCGGCATCAGAGAGCCGGACATAGGCCCCTAGCACCACCACACAAAAGGCCACCATCGCCGCCAGCACACTTAAGCGTTTAAACATCGACTATCCAGCCCAAGAAGCTTTTAACAATTTGACCAAGTCCTTGCGTATCCACTTGGCTTCCATCTCTGGCCCGTACTGCATCATGATATTGCCGAGCGGATCAATAAAATACACGCGGTGGGCATCCAGCGTATTCTGTCCACCACCGCTTAATAGCCCACCCAATTCTGCAACTTGCTGCGTTTCTCCATTAATAATTAGCAAATCAGGATAACGTGCACGGATCGCTGTGGTATCGGCCTGTTGCGTGATGAGCACCCGTTGCACGCGGATCATGTCTTTATACAAGGAGACATAAATCTGCCTGAGGTCGTACAGCCGCTGCATACAAGCACTGTCGCACTCCCGTGCGATAAACACCATATTCCATTTGTCTTGCCAGAAGGTGGGCAGCGCCTGCTGCCTGTCGCTGACCCAGTGCGTCGCATGCGCAATCGAGACCGGCGGATGAATGAGCTGACCATGACTTTTACCGCTGGGTCGCCAGTCAAACTTGAACATCGCGACCACGACGAGCAGCGGCACTGTAAAAAATACCGCCAGCAGAAAAAATACCCTGCGGCCTTTGCGCTGCTGGATCGGGTCCAAAACCACCTCTGTCAACTGTTCCTGCATGATCAAGACCGCTTTTCTATCATTTGATAAAGACCAATCATAAAACTCGCCAAGGCAAACCCAAACCACTGATAGGCATAACTCATATGCTTTTCAATTTGCCCACCAGGCACTTCCCATACTCTAACGAATCCGGCAGGCATTGCTGGATCAAGTTTGAGGATGACATTTGCAAACGAAAAAGGCACATGCTGCCGTAAGTAGGAAAAATCTATTACAGGTTGCACCGGCTGCCAGCTTGAGCCCGCTTTATCCAACCGGAATCCGGTTTTGCTTTGTTGCCAGAACATCCCCCGGATGACTTGCTCTGCTTCAGGGGTCTGAATCTCGGGGATTTTTTGATGGTCTGCAAAACCGGGCACCCAACCACGATTCACCCAAATAAGATGCTTCTGGTCATGCAGTAAAAACGGTGTGATGACAGCAAATCCGGCCTGCCCTTGAACCACCTGGTTATCCAGAAAAAAACTGTATTGTGGTAGATAGCGGCCGCCGATCATCACTGTCTGCAAGTGCAGGGCCTCAACATGACTGGGAATATCCAGCGCTTGTGCGCGCAGCTCCACGGCATCGCCATGCGGTTTCAATGCCAGCATAATCGCCTGTTTTTGCTCAGCCTTATGCCACTGCCACAGGCCCAAGCGCAGACAACTCCAGATTGCCACCACCATCACAGCCACCACCATCCAGCGCAGACGAAAAACATAATTTCCCAAGGGTATTTGCATTTTTTTGCTTACAGCCCATAATGTCATCACGTTACCGAGAGATCACATCATGTTAATTAAAATTGCCACCATTTTGATACTGATCGTCATTATTGGCAGCCTGTTTTCTGCCCTGCTTTTTTTACTCAAAGACAAACGCGGATCAGACCGCACGGTTAAAGCACTTACCCTGCGTATTGGTCTGTCTATCTTCCTGTTTCTCGCACTGGTCATCGCCGCACATTTTGGCTACGTGGGCCATACGCTTTAATCCAGAACGATGGAATCACCAGACTAAAAAGGGCGCTGTTTGCGCCCTTTTTAACCGTCAGAGCATGTAAACAAAGATATACAAACCGAGCCAAACCACATCCACAAAGTGCCAATACCAGGCCACGCCTTCAAACCCGAAGTGGTGCTCGGGAGTAAAGTGACCGCGAATGCTGCGCAACCAGATCACAATCAGCATGAGGGTGCCAATGGTAACGTGAAAGCCATGGAAACCGGTTAACATGAAGAAGGTCGCACCATAGGCGCCAGACTTCAGCGTCAGCCCCATTTCTGTATAAGCGTGGTGATACTCGGCTGCCTGGCAGCACAAGAAGGTCACCCCCAGTGCAATCGTCAGGAACAGCCCTACAATCAGTTGTTTGCGGTTATTTTTGATCAAGCCCCAGTGTGCCCAGGTAATGGTCGCACCAGAACTCAACAACAACAAGGTATTGATCAGTGGCAGGCCACTCCAAGTCATGGGGTGAAAGGCGGTGCTTGGTTGATAGGTCTCCCCCAGAACCGTTCCGCCAGGCCCCTGTGATGGCCAAGTACTTAAAAAGTCCTTGTAAGGCGTAATGTCTGGCGCGTAAGAAGCCAGATCAGGCACCGACAACACGCGCATATAAAACAATGCCCCGAAGAACGCCGCAAAAAAAGCCACCTCAGAGCAAATGAACACGATCATGCCAATACGGAAAGATTTGTCTTCCCATTTTTTATACTGGCCGGTGACACTTTCAGTGACAACTGTACTTAACCACTTGAACATCATGGCCAGCACAATCGCCAGGCCCAGATACATCATGTACTTGCCCGGGGTAGCGAGGTAGGACAAGGCCGGATTTTTCATAGACCCATCTAGCCGCGTGTCCGAGCCGGTAACATTAAAGACAAAGCCACTCGCCATCGACAGCAACCCGACTGAAATCAATGCCGGGTAGATACTGCCGTGCGGGACAAAATAGTGATTTTCTGAATGACTAGCCATGCATTAACTCCCTATCCTTTGATCGTGTTACTCATATTATTTATTGCTGACTTGCCGGAAAAAACGAATACGACAAGGTCATTTCTTGTACATCTTTGGGCAATTCGGCACTGACGAAGAATCGCAGTGGCAATGCCTTCACTTCACCCGGTTTTAACGATTGCCTGACAAAGCAGAAACACTCTATTTTTTTCAAGTGGGCCGATGCTTTGCCTGGGGTCACACTGGGAATGGCCTGCCCGACAACCTCCTCATTGGTAATGTTTTTTGCCTCAAACATGACCGTAGTGACTTGGCCAGGATGCACCACCACACTGCTTTGCTTAGGATAAAAATTCCACCCCAACCCAGGCATCACCGATGACACAAACTGCACGGTGACTTCCCGCTTTAAATCTACAACTGCTTTTGTGGCTGTTTCCGCCGTATTTTTGGTTTTGCCATTGAGCCCGGTCACAGAACAAATGACGTCATACAATGGCACCAAGGCAAAGGCAAACAACAGCGCACCGACGATGATCCACACCAATTTAAAAGCCAATTTTCGATTGGCTTCTACCTGATCTTGTTTTAATGCCATAACTGTTTCAGCAACTGGTTTACTTCCAGATCGTAAACATCGAAATCAGGTACCAGAGAATTGCTACCGCAGCGAGCAGCCATGCAATTTTCCTGTTATTAGACTGCTTGGGATCACTCAAAATACGTCAACCTTAAAACAAAGCCAATCAACCAAAAAACTGGATTGACTGGCTTTTTTAGCATTTATTTAACCACCGGCTGTTCAGTAAAGCTGTGATATGGCGGAGGAGATGGCAACGTCCACTCCAGGCCTTGCGCCCCTTCCCAGACACGGTCTGTTGCCTTTTTGCCACCTTTGACACAGCTGATAATGATGTAGACAAACAGCAACTGTGACAGACCCAAGGCAAATGCACCGATACTCGAAATCATATTGAATTCGGCAAACTGCAAGGCATAGTCTGGAATCCGGCGCGGCATCCCGGCCAAGCCGACAAAGAACTGTGGAATAAAGGTCACATTGAATGAAATGGCTGTTAACCAGAAATGTAATTTACCCAGTTTCTCGTTATACATATGGCCTGTCATTTTTGGCAGCCAGTAGTACACGCCCGCCATAATCCCCATGATGCCACCCGCAAACAGGGTGTAATGGAAATGTGCGACCACAAAGTAACTGTTGTGATATTGCGCATCGGCAGCCACGTCTGCGAGCACCAGACCAGTCAGACCACCCACGCCAAACAGAATAATCCAGCCGACCGTGAACAGCATTGGGGTTTCAAAGCTCATGGAGCCTTTCCACATGGTGCGGATCCAGCAATAGAACAGTACCGCCAACGGTAAGGAAATTGCCATGGTGCTATACATAAAGTACAGCAATGCAGGCACAGGCATACCGGCTGTAAAGAAGTGGTGCGCCCAAACAACGACCGCCAAAGCGCCAATCGCCCACAATGAATACACTTGCGCTTTATAGCCATACATAGGCTTGCGGCTGAAGGTTTGCAGAATCTGGGGGATAAAGCCCCAGACGGGCAATAGCAGAATGTAGACTTCCGGGTGACCAAAGAACCAGAACAAATGCTGGAACATAATCGGGTCACCGCCACCGGCCGCGTCAAAGAAGTGTGTACCAAAGTGACGGTCCGTCAGCAACATGGTCACTGCGCCGGCCAGTACAGGAATGGTGGCAATCAGCAAGAAAGCGGTGATCAGCCAACCCCAGGCAAACATCGGCATTTTCATCAAGGTCATGCCAGGCGCACGCATGTTGTAAATCGTCACAATAATGTTGATTGAACCTAACACAGACGAAATACCCAGCAAGTGCACCGCAAAAATGGCAAAGTCCACACCAATGCCGCCTTGCACAGACAGCGGCGGGTAAAAGGTCCAACCGGTGGCCAGCGCGCCATCACCCACACCAAACAATGCCAGAGTGAATGGCAACGTCAGCAAGATGGCGGAAGGGGGCAAAATCCAGAAGCCCCAGTTATTCAAGCGCGGTAAAGCCATGTCTGGCGCACCAATCTGCAACGGCAACATCCAGTTGGCAAATCCGGTTGCAGCCGGCATCAACGCTGCAAAAATCATGATCAGCGCATGCACGCCAATTAACTGATTAAAGAACTCGGGGTTCATCAATTGCAGTCCGGGCTTGAACAACTCGGCACGGATACCAAGAATCATGCTGCCACCAACCAGGAACATAATCAGTGAAAACGTCAGGTACATGGTCCCGATATCTTTGTGGTTTGTCGTCGTCAGCCAACGCATGATCCCGGTTGGGTAATCCTGATGCTCGTCATGATGTGCTACTGAAGTAGTACTCATAGTGCTCTCCTAAATCAATCGCTTAAATATTTATTCACGGGCTGCTTTAACTTGCGCCGGCTGCAACACGGCATCCACTGCCGCCGCGTTACCCAAGGCATTACGCTCATAGGTGATCACCGCTGCAATTTCCGTATCGTTCAAAGTTGCCTTCCAGGCGGGCATCACACCCTTGCCATTCAGCACGCGGTCAAGGTGGCTATCTTTCTGATATTTGCCATCAGAGCCAAAAATAGCGCCCGTCGCAATTTTGCTGCCGGTCAAGGCCGGGAATGCAGGCGGCAAGCCAGCCCCGGTCACCTGATGGCAGACGGCACAGTTTTTCTCGTAAACCACTTTCCCCTGCGCCACCAACTCATCCTTGGTCATTTCTTTCACATCATTCGCGGCTTTTTGCTCATCCTGTTTTTTGTTTGCCCACTGCGCAAACTCTTCTTTGGAAACCGCATTCACAACCACCGGCATATAGCCATGCCCCTTGCCACAGAGTTCTTTGCATTGGCCGCGGTAGACGCCTGGCTTCTCGACTTGCACCCAGGTTTCACGGATAAACCCAGGCACGGCCACACGTGACGAGCCAAACTGTGGCACCCACCAGTTATGCAACACATCAGAGGCCGTCATCAAAATGCGCACCTTCTCGCCGACAGGCAACACTAGCGGATTATCGACTTCAAGCAGGTAGTGCTCGCCTTTATCTTCCTCGTTATGCATTTGGCCGTTAGTCGTCGCCAGGTTGCTGACGAACTTGATGCCCTTGGCATCGCCATCAAGATACTCATATTGCCAGCGCCACTGTGACCCGGTAATTTTGATCACCATGGTCGATTGGTCTCGCGTGTCTTCCATCATCACTACGCTGTGATAGGCCGGGATACCCATGATGACAAAGTCAATCAACAGCAGGATCGCAAACGGGATCAAGGTCCAGAAAATTTCTACGGCAGTAGAGGGGGGGTTATCGGCGACAGGTTTGTAGCCTTTGCTGTGACGGTGGGTCACAATCGAGTAAATCATGATTGCCAGCACCACCACAAAAATCACGGCAGTAATCAGCATGAATTTATTATGTACGTGGAGGGTATCCAAAGCCATTGGCGTGACTGGCTCCGGAAAATTCCAGGTGTAGTCAGCATGCGCACTTAAAGACAAAAACCATGCAACCGCACCAACCCCGAGTTTCTTCATCCCTTGCATCTAATCGCTCCAAAATCCAGTTATCTAGTTTTTAGAAGTGTTCGTTTGAGATGAGAGGCCAGGGCTTCGCGTTGCGCATCATCCATGGTATCTCGACCAAACTCGACTTCTTGATTATGGGACCCTATCCACAGTGACGTCTTGCCGTTCTCACCTTCCCTGAGCGTTATACGGGTCCAGTAGCGCTGAAACCGAACGTGTTTTATTTTCCCCAACACACTTTGTTCGATTTCAATATGATCCTCAACGAAAGTGATTTTTTCGTAGTCACCGCTATGACGCAGCACCACCACAAACGCCAGAACCACCAACACCAATTCCAAGCCAGCAAATGGCAACACCATCCAGGCACCGATATGCAAAAAAGCCATGGCAATCAGCCCCGAAAACACGCCCAAACTCAGCAACAACTTCAACACACTTTCCGATGAAGCCGAGGCATTTGGCCTGGTAACGCATTGTGTTTCGCAAATAGATAACATGTTTGCCAACCCAGAATTCAGCTTGTATCAACCAAATTACGTTTAGTTACAAATTTGTTACATGTTGTAAATTAGCACAAGATAATCGCAGTGACAAGACAAAAAATGCCCGGTGCCAATGTCATCAATGTAAATTTATGAATAGCCACGCTTAACAAAAAAACACGCTCACTCTACCAATCTCACAATTGCAATCCCCCTCACAGCCCCTTAAAAACGCGGCAAAGCAATTCAAAACCTTGGTTCTGCCATCAAGATAGCTGTGCTCACCCGCAGCGCAAAATGTCACTTAAAAGCACAATCAAGAAAATATTCCGGTGGGTGTTGTCACATTTTTGTTGTTGCTTAAGCCACCATTCATGATTAAGCTAAACAAGTCTCGGAACAGAAATGCGCTCCGGGTGACGTGCGCAAAGCCTCAAAACTTGGCGCATTCAAAGCAGTTTTTTGTGTTGATTGATTAGAAATGCCAGTAGCGGGACCGCCGTCCACGAAAGTGTATTTTTAGTTTTAAGACCGGCCCCACTGCCAGCAGCAATGAATGATAGCTATCATTTTTGACGGGGGCCAAACACATGGGCATACAGCATATTTCAGCCAACAAAATACACGCTGACGATGAATTTTTAATTCGAAAAGTCCCCATCCACATCATTCCAGACTGGCTACATTCCGGCGTCACTGACATTCATCTCGGTGGCCGTGCCAGCCTGTTTTATGGCATTTTTTTTGCGGCAACAGGCATTCTGTTACACACCATCTTCGCTGAAAATTACTGGCTGCTCGCCGGGCTCACTACCGGGTTTTTCCTGCTAGGACCATTTCTGGCCATGGGGCTATACGATCTGAGCAGACGCATGGAAGCTGGTGAGCCACCCGCCCTCGCCCCCACGCTCATGGCCTGGCTACCCAACCTCATCAACATCACTCTGTTTACCGTGCTGCTGGTGTGTTTGTTTTTAAGCTGGGTGCGGCTCTCCATGACCATTTTCTCGCATTACTTTCACGGTGCGCTGCCAACATTTACCGATGTCGTCATCAATGTATTCACATTCAAACAACCGGTTTTCCTGTTAGTTTACTTTGGCACTGGCGCCTTGTTTGCCGCGGCCATTTTCAGCATCAGCGTCATTGCCATGCCCCTCATGCTAGATAGAAACACCAGCGCCTGGACCGCCGCCATTACTAGCCTGCGCACCTGCGCCCGCAACCCTATCCCCATGCTGTTCTGGGCTTTTTGTATTGTCGTGCTCATCGGCTTTGGCCTGGCGACCAACTTTTTAGGTTTAATGCTGACCATGCCCGTGGTTGGACACGCAAGTTGGCATGTCTATCGGGATTTGATTGAGGTAAAAAATTAATCCGCTCGTTAAAGTCCATATCCAGCGATAAAGTAACTGCCAGTAATCAGCCTGTCTAGTAATGATTGAGATAATTTAATATCTATGCTGCTTAGTGATTTAGCAACTTATTACTTTAAATCAATTAGTCACATTGATTCTAAGACTCTGCAATAGTCGCATGGTTATCCCATCCGGCTACAGTAGAGTGAAATGTAATGATTTGTATATATAATATGGTTAGACCTTCAGGGAAGTCTAAGACAAGTTTCATGTTGATCTAGTTATATGCACAGCGGCAACTATAGCCGCGATCTATGTTTGTTACGTAGAGAATTAAAATCGGATAAAAACTTGAATAAAATTACCATATTACTTTTAAGCACACTTTTTACTGCATGCGCTACAGGCAATCCATACAAAAACGATGATCCTGTTGATCAGGCGCTCAAAATTTGTGGCCTAGGTTACCAATCACAAGCTGCAAGAGTTTATAAAGGCGCTTACGCTTATGCACTTAAAGAAGGTAGCGCTGAATTTGAGATGAAGATGAATGATTATATCAAGTCACAAACAACTGCTATGTTTGAGTCAATGCAGCTCAAAGGTAAAGAAGAGCTAGACATTCTACAAAAAGAAATTCAAGAAAATCGATCTTGCGTACTCAATTTGATTGAAAAAAACCGTCCGAAAACTCGCTCTGAATTTATATCGTCATGCATTTCCGACCTGAAGAACCGTGTGGGTGATATTGGCAACCAATACCCCAAAGTTAAGAACTGGAGCGTAATCGAGTCTCACCCACAAAATTCTGAAAATAACATTGTAATCAAAGCAGGTATTGATCACGGCGGATCAGATAGTTATTGGCAGACATTAACTTGTCGAATACGAAATAATCGATATGATGATTTAGTATTTATGGATTCCAATTGAAAAATTAGTCCAACCCTTTTTAAAAATGTCTCGCCGCCGAATTAAGCAAAAGCAATTAACCCCACAGCCGATCTCAATCGATGTAGTAAATCCTGAGACCATAAAGGCGCCTTGGTATAAGCGCTACTGGGTGATCGCTTGCGGTATTTGCGGCTTAGTTACAGCAATCCTTATCAAAGGCCCGGAAGCTTTGCAAAACTCTAGGGTCCTACCGTCAGAAATCGCACATACAATTTCCCAATTTCGAAGTTGGGTATACGAAGACTCGGATTGGACCGGAAAATGGTCCGCTCACCCAGAGGGTTACGTTGATCTTATGGACATGCACCTATCTGAAGTTGATATGGAAATCGTTATCTGGGCAACTGAAGGCCGGATCGACGGTACAATTGCAACCAAGAGACTTTGCAAAGAGCTTCCATTGCTGAACTACATTTTGCTTGAGGGTAGCGTTTCCGGTAACTCTGCTGAAGTAGTTGCATGGGATCTAATTGGCGGTCATCGCGTTGAGTTTGCAAGGCTTACTCTTGAGCGTGACGGGCAACTTATGGCCGTCACGCCAATAGCTGGAAATAAGGGCTTGTTCCCAATAAGGTCACGCATTGCACGCGACCCTTCCGTACCAGAGGATAAGGAAAAACTGGATGCTGACCACACTTTTTGCTCCGTGGAGAGATCGGAATTGCTCAAGAGATTTCGAAGCAAACAGCATTAAGGCCTACAAATCATTCAGGCCAACTCTGCTTTTATCGCACTCAGATTCTCTCAAATGAAGTAATGGAAATGGCAATCCCTGGGAGTCAGTAGATGATCGATCATAAACTTCAAATCCATTAGATAGGAGTGTTAATGGCACAGACCGGAACAATATTTAGAGCTCTTGTCGCTTCACCTAGTGATTGCATTCACGAACGAAAAATTATTCCGGAAGTCATCGCTACGTGGAACGCCGTCCACTCTTTGAGCGCTGCGGCAATTATTGAGCCAGTTCTTTGGGAGATGCATTCCAGACCAGGAATGGGTAGCCGCCCGCAAGAGGTAATCAACCGGCAGCTTGTTACGAATTGCGATCTAGTAATCGGAGCGTTCTGGACAAGACTGGGTACGCCCACAGGTGTCTCAGAGTCGGGGACTGCAGAAGAGATCGAACATTTCAGAGAAGCTGGAAAGCCCGTGCTTCTTTACTTTTCGTCGGCTCCAGTTGTTCCGGAGAGCCTGGACGCAGAGCAGTATAAAGCACTTACCGAGTACAAGAAGCGTTTGGGGCAAGAGGGGCTGTATTTCAAATACGAGACGCTTTCCGAATTCCGAGAGCTGCTCCAGCGTCATCTTGCAGGTGAGATGATTGAACTATTAAAGCAAATTCCAACTACAAACCTGCCTACTGAAATGGCCTCATCTAGTGCAACTGAGCAGCAGCAGGCACTTACCAATTTCTGCGCTGACTTTGAGGCCTTCTTACGAAGGCTAACTGCTGAGTGGGAAGCCGAGCGCGACAGCGATCCCCACAGCACAGATGATGGCAAGTACATCATGAGTCGCGCCGCAGACGAGGTGTTGCACTTCAAAAGCATGATCACTGAAGACGGCACCGGGGTATCACAGAGCCTTGGGGAGATATTGAAACGCCTTCGCACTCATCAACGACATCAGACGTATATCGACGGCGGAGTTTCCTTCAAGACGTTTTGGGACGAAGGAGATCAACTCATTTCGGCGATTAGGGAGCAAGTATCGAAGCTACGAGAACTATCCAAGAATGCCTGAGCACATTATACCCAACCCTACAATGCACCGGACCTTGTGCAATAGCCTCGCAAGGCCGGTGATTTTGAACATTATATATTTCCATGAGTAAGCTGCTATATCGCGGTGTGTGTAAGGCAATGGATGCCCAAAACCAAGGGCGCATCATTGCAAATGGCTCTACTTGTCTGGTGACTGCCAAGTACGATGGAAAAATCAAGTACGACGGTACATTCACTTATGGTCCTAGCGCAAATAATACAGCGAGAGCGCAACAACTCGATGGCAGCCCCTACGATCCTTCGGCTGTCTCAACCTCCACTTCGGAGGATGTAGCGAAGCACTTCGCCACAAGTGGAAACACAGAGGATGGTTTCGTATATGTAATTGATGCCAGCAAGTTGGCTGAGGCTGGAATTTTATCCTTTGAGTTTTCTGACCCAGAGCATCCTCACGAAAAGGAAGTCACCTTAGTCTTATCAGTACAAGATTCGATCCCGTCTGATCTCATCGTCAGAAAGTATGAGGTCAAGAGTGACTGGCAATAAATCTAACCTTTCAGCCGAGCGGATTTGTGCAATTAGTCGCGCAGGCCGCTCACTTTCACATTAAACAGCATGGCTCTCATTCAGACAGATCCTTACTCTCAAGCGCTGCTTCTTATTAAAATGCGATTCGGTGAAACTGAGTTGGCCGTGGGAACAGCGTTCTTCTACAAGCGAGGTGGCGCACTGTACTTGGTCTCCAACTGGCACAACTATTCAGGCAGAGATCCGATCACTAAACAGCCTATGGCGTCGCATGGCGGTATCCCTGACAACTTGCTGTGTTATGCATGCTTAAACCAAAATACCATTTCGCGAGAGTGGTTGCCTATCGCACTCAATGACAGCATGGGACCAGCCTGGCTTGTGCATCCGGTGCACGGCAGCGAGGTGGACATTGGCGTCCTCCCTGTTCAACTCCCGGACCGTTTTCGAGCCATCGTGCTAAATGAATTACCCAGTACCTCGATGCGGCTGGGAATTTCGCAAGATGTGTTTGTCCTCGGTTACCCGCTTGGTCTCCTGGATACACACGGTATGCCAATCTGGAAGCGCGCCAGTGTGGCTACCGAGCCTGGCACATCGCAGCCTAACTTCCTGATAGACACGGCTACTCGTTCTGGGATGTCAGGTTCTCCTGTCATATTGCGATTCCGAGGATTCTATAAGCAAGACCTAGGTTCGGCTATACCAAGCGATGAAGATTGGTTCGGCGAGGGAGATATGTTCGTTGGGGTGTATTCCGGACGACTCGGAAAATCCGAGCTTGAGGCGCAACTTGGTGTCGTTTGGAAGGCACGCCTCATCGATGAAATCATAGACGCGAAAGTTCGCACCCAAGCATGAGGATTTCTAATAGAACCATCAACACGGATCCCAGCCAAAACAAAAAAGACCTAAGGCGTTAACCTTGAGTCTCTCCCACCTGGGCAAACCGCAATTCCCACGCCAAGCCAAGCCACCATAACGGTCAACTATCTCAACCGGGATTACCGTCGTATCAGCCAGCCGACTGACTATGATCGAGGTATTCTTCTTTAAGTGAGTCTTCTCAGAGCACATGTACACTCATCCCAAGCGGAGTTAAAAGCTTTTTCCGTCTCTGGCAAATATGTTAGAGAGACTGCCAGGAACACTGTAAGTGACATTTCTAAATGAGTGAATGGCTTCTGCGATTTGTCCTGCTTCAAAGCTAAGTATAGGGCAATAGGCTAATAACTGGGAAAATGGCATAATTGATCGGTGCAGGGAGAAGCTATGTGGGTCAGTTTCGGGTATGCGTCCTGATTGTCAAAACGCAATGTTGCTTCGGCAAGCAGTCCAAGGTCTGGCTCCAACGTTTTTCCCATGCACCCCCTCATTTTTTAGCGTCTTCTTGCCAGTTCGTAAATCGAGTAAAGCGTACGAGTTACCAATGGTTTGGATTCGCCATCTGATTTGGCCGGTTTTGTTTCCGTGCACTCAATGATGACTCGAATGACTGCTTCCTGTCGCTCGTAGAAGGTCACTCGTGCTGTCAATGCCTCATAATGCCGTGACCACTTTGCGCCACTCGGGAGAATCTTCTCATGACGGTTGTTCATATTCTTTGGGACAAGTGCGGAGGATCGCGCCAACATCATGCTAGCCACCGGGAGGAGTAACAGTGATTGAAACATCGTCCTCTTGGGCCGACCTATACGTGTCATGTGCCGCCATCCCCTGTTAGTAACCTCAGCAATATACTCGTTTGGATTTACTTTACTATGTAACATCCAATCCTTATAGAATCCACGACAGTGGTCGTGGAAATTGCCCGAAAGTGAATGGACATGAAGAGGTGTGTGATTCTCAGACCACTCAACTACCCCAGGAGCTTTTAGGATTGGGAGTTTACGCAACTCCGCCCACCGCCAGCAGAGGTTGTAGATACGCCCCTTACCTTGCGCATCAAATTTTCGCCTCACGTCAAATGTGACGGTAGTTGGCTTAGCAAAGGTTTGCGGATCTCTAAGATCTGTCCAGTATGCCACAGGGTCCCCTTTGGTAATCCGCGGAGGTACCACATGAATCATGATCGCAGGACCTGGCATTGAGAGCCAGCGAGGTAAATGTGCTTCGATGTGCGTTCGATTCAGATTTATTTTATAAGTCCCACTTGTCGGTGGCATCAACTTACAATATCCGGTTTTGATTTGTGCGAAAATCACGTCGCCCGTCGGCCCAGCGTATCCACCAGTCTTTTCACTGCGCTTGAGAAATATAAGAATGTCGATGCTGTTGTCATTGTGAGCGGAAATCACTTCGACACCGCAGCCCCATAGCCCCTCAACAACCCATGTTACCCAACTAACGCCAATTTGGGCCGTGTGGGTCGTGTCATGGTTCTTTCGCTTTTTTATCAATTTTTTCTTTCTACCTCAATAGCGACTTGACCATGCAAGCCAGCCTTACGTCTCTCCTGACCCTAACTGAAGCTACCGAACGTGATGGTTGTTATTTTTTATTGAAATAGTCGATTTGTACAGATTTAAGACTCACCGATAATTCATATTCAAACACATTGACTTGGACAAAGGCACAATGTGCTGTGTTTTGGTTTTAGTTACCAAGTAGCGCCATTCATTGTTCTCAAAATCAAGATCAACCCATTTCATGTGCCTTAACTCACCGATACGCTGGAAAAGCAATGGCGCAAGCTTTATTGCACATCGAACGGTTAAAGTACCTTTATAACCATCAATGCTGCGTAGCAGTTGCGCAACGTCTTTAGGTTCAATCATAGCGGCCATATTTTTAACTACTGGTGGTGGCAATGCACCTTTAAGGTCTGGAGCTGGGTTGTAGGTAGCAAAACCCTTTTGGATTGCATAGCGAAAAACTTGCCCTGCCGTTTGTATGACACGGTGCGCAGTCTCTAACTTGTTTTGATTCTGCAATATACTGGTGGTCTCTAAAACCATAGGGGCTGTTATGCTTGAGATGGCCTTCTGACCTAAGCTTGGGTATAAGTAATAATCTAACCATCTTTTAACTCGTTGCTGATGACGTTCTGACTTACTTTTATTGTGTAGGGCATGCCAGTCATTGGCTATGGCCTCAAAGGTCTTAATCGCCTCAAGCTTAGCACGTGCCTTTGCATCTTTACGGGCTTCGCTTGGGTCTTTACCTTCAGTCACCAGCGTACGGGCTTCATCACGTTTTGCTCTTGCTGTAGCAAGTGATATTTCAGGGTAGGTGCCGACGGAAAGCGTTTTCTCTTTGTCGTTGAAATAATACTTCAATCGCCACCACTTACCCCCGTTTGGGTTAACAATCAGGTACAAACCCTTTTCGTCATATAGCTTATATGCTTTATCAGTTGGCTTGGCATTGCGTAACGCTGTGTCTGTTAGTGCCATTTTGGGGTAATAGGGGTAAATTTTGTTACCCCCAAAGTTACCCCTGTAAACCGGGACATGTCAAGCGACGATATGATATGAAAAAAGGCCTAGATTTTCATCTAAGCCTTTGAAATTCATACTATTTTGAGTCTTTTTGGTACTACTTAGAGTACTTCTTGGTGCCGGGAGCCGGAATCGAACCGGCACGCCTTGCGGCGCTGGATTTTGAGTCCAGTGCGTCTACCAGTTCCGCCATCCCGGCATGGGATATAATGTAGGACATCAAAGACCTCTATTATAACCATAATTTTGACTTATGAGAACTCTAGATTTCGATTTTTATCTTCCGCCCCACCTGATTGCCCAATATCCGTTACCCAATCGTTCAGAAAGCCGCTTGCTGGAGGTCAATGCGCAAGAGCGTTCCATTAAGGATAATTTGTTCCGGCAGATTAGCGAGCAGTTTGCCGCAGGCGATGTGCTGGTCCTGAACGATACCAAAGTCATCAAGGCCAGATTGTTTGGTCAGAAAGCCACTGGCGGACAGATTGAGGTGATGATAGACCGCGTGCTGTCGCCGCAAGAAGCTTATGCGCAAATCAAATCATCCCGCTCCCCAAAGGCAGGAAGTATGCTGCACCTGGCTGGCGAGATGCAGGCTGAGGTGCTCGGCAGGGTGCAGGATATGTTCCATATTCGCTTACTTGGCGAACAGTCGTGGTATGACTTTTTGGAACAGTATGGCCAATTACCTTTACCGCCGTATATTGAGCACGCGGCAGATACGACCGACGATAGCCGCTACCAGACGGTGTTTGCCAAGCATGCGGGCGCAGTGGCCGCGCCAACGGCAGGGTTGCATTTTGACGAGGTGCTGTTGCAATCGCTAATGGATAAAGGCGTCCATGTGCGTTATGTGACGCTGCATGTGGGCGCGGGGACGTTTCAGCCAGTGAAGGTAGACAATATCGCCGAGCACCATATGCATAGCGAGGTTTACCATTTGCCGGAAGAGACCATCTCTACCATCCTCGCAGCCCGTGCTGAAGGCAAACGGGTCACAGCCGTGGGCACCACTTCATTGCGCACGCTGGAAAGCGCAGCACATGCCGGCAAGTTGTTTGCGCACCATGGCGACACGGATATTTTTATTACGCCAGGATTTGAGTTTAAACTGGTAGACCGTTTGATCACCAACTTTCACCTGCCTAAGAGCACCTTGATGATGCTGGTCTCGGCATTTGGCGGTTACGATTTGATGCGTGAGGCCTATGCGCACGCCATTGCCCAGTCTTACCGCTTTTTTAGTTATGGCGATGCCATGCTGATCACGCGCAAGTAATCCGCCCAGCGTTAAACTTGCAGACTAAAATAACGTCTATTAAACACTGATAAAAACTAGGATACGGAGATATGCAATTCATCCCAAAAACTTTGAGCGGCCTGGCACTGCTATGCCTGACGCTCACCACCCAGGCCGAGATTTTGCCTGAGGCAGAAATCGGCATCAAAATCCCGCTGGCCAAGAAACCAACCACACGCCCTATGGGCGTGGCCTACTTGCCCGCCAACCAGCATTACTACATTGCCGATGGCGGCCTGGCGCCCATGGGCAGCGAGTTTGAAGCACCCATCTCCAAGTCTGAAGTGCATACGTTTACCGGCGACGGCAAGTATGTGCAGTCAGCCAAACCGGGGTTTGATAACCGCTCGCTCTATTTCAACCCCAATAATGGCAAACTGGAGATCATCACTTACAACATTTCTAGCGCGGTAGGCTTTTTGCCTAACACAGGGATTTTCAGCCTGGACGTGGCCGAGACTGGCGAACTGCTGGGCACTTCGGGCGAAATTTCGCAATTCAACCCCGCCTTTGGCGATGCGGCTACCATGCCAAGTTATGACCCAGTGAGCAAACACTATTTCGCCAAGCAAGAGCACGGCAATCTGGTGTTTGTTGTGGACACCAAGCAGCGCGAAAAACTGCAGGAGATCAAGCTGGACTTTGCCAAAGCCAAAGTAGCCCACGATGATGTCAGCGACCATTTTGTCGCCTTCACCGGTGTGGCGGGTAATGAGCTGGCCTTGCTAGACGTAGACCATAAAGCCGTATTGATTTTTGACTTGAACGGGCAATATGTGGGTAAAAGCGCCTTACCCGCTACCATGAAACTGCGCTCACAAAATCACTTTAATGGGCTGGGATACACCAACGGCATGCTATTCGTTTATCACGAATCGGAAGGCGAGTTTGGCACCTATTACGGATTCAAGGTGGTCAAGTAACCCATAAAAAAACCGCGCTGATTCAAGCGCGGTTTTTTGATTGCTGGCAGGCACACGTTACCTGTAAAGTACTTTTTACTGGCTGCTGGTCATATTCACTTTGATCACTTGCGGCGATGGCGTGTAATGCCAATGATTGCGCCAGGCACCCACCACTAAATTCGGATAGTCCGGCTTGCCCAGACTGCCGTTATATCTACCCAAGGCCCGGTAATAATCGCCGCGCTCAATATCCAGATAATGGCGCAATATCGTGCAGCCATAACGCAGATTCAGGCGCATATCAAACAGATTGTGTTCAGGCGTACCAATAGACTGCACCCAGAAAGGCATCACCTGCATATAGCCTCTCGCGCCCACGCTAGAGACTGCATACTTTTTAAACCCGCTTTCAACATGAATCAGACCTAGCACCAACTGCGGATCCAGCCCGGCGCGCGTGGCTTCATAATGCACGGACTTGAGAAAATCTTCACGGTAGTGCGCGTCTGGCATGCGCTTGGCCAAGCGGGCTGACATTTCTTGCAACCAGACTTGTGCCGCTTGCTCGGAATCAAAAATCAGGCGCGGCGCCGCCAGGTCACTGACGGATTTTTGCATCACCGCTTTAACGCTATTGGCCAGCGGCTCTTCTTTTTGATTGCCCGCCATAGAAGGCGCCGCCCACAGACAAAGGCCGGTGACCAACAAGGCAAACACATAAAAAAACACTTTTTTCATGTTGCCTATTGTAATCACAAGCGGCGTGCCGTGGACGGGCAAAAAGAGGGAATAAATCCCGCTAATTACTCAGCAAGCTTTCGCTGCAAAAAGGCCAAACAATCAGCCACTTGCAGGTTTTGTGCTTCAGCATCGGTGCGGCCTTTGTATTCCACCTTGCCTTCAGCCAGGCCACGGTCACCAATTACCACGCGGTGCGGAATACCCATGAGATCGCTTTCTGCAAACATGACCCCCGGACGCTCGCCACGGTCATCGAGCAAGACATCTACACCCGCCTGTTGCAGTTGCGCATAGAGCTCAAACGCGGCCTGTTTGACGGCCTCACTCTTATCGAGGCCGATCGGGCAGATCACCACCGCAAACGGTGCCATGCTCAATGGGAAAATAATGCCCTTGTCATCATTGCCCTGCTCAATTGCTGCCCCCACAATCCGTGACACGCCAATGCCATAACAGCCCATTTCCATCACTTGTGATTGGCCGTTTTCGTCCAGGTAAGTCGCCTGCATGGCTTCTGAATACTTGGTGCGCAACTGGAAAATATGGCCGACTTCAATGCCGCGGCACAAACTCAGGGTGCCTTTTCCATCCGGGCTTGCATCGCCTTCTACCACGTTGCGGATATCGGCCACGATGGCTGGCTCAGGCAAATCGCGGCCAAAGTTGACCCCTGCTAGGTGAAACTTAGGTTTATTGGCGCCACAGACAAAGTCACTCATCAGGGCCACGGTTCTATCGGCCACCACGCGTACATTGGCATTCACACCCACCGGGCCAATAAAACCAGGCGGGCAGTTCAGGTTGGCGCGGATTTCTTCTTCGGCGGCCAGGCGGAACTCTTTCACGCCCTCTACCTTGCCGAATTTCACTTCATTGAGTTGATGATCACCGCGCAACAAAGCCAGCGTAAACACTCCATCCACCAGCAAGGCCACCGACTTCACGGTTTTGCTCACAGGCACTTCCAGCAATTTGGCCACGTCTTCGCAGGTCGTTTGCTTGGGCGTATCCACTTCACGCATGGTTGCTGTGGCTGCGGCACGGCTGCCAGTCGCTACGGCTTCGGCCAGCTCGACGTTAGCCGCGTAATCAGATTGCTCGCAATAGGCCAGTGCATCTTCGCCACTGTCTGCCAGTACGTGAAACTCTTGCGAACCGTCGCCACCAATGGCACCAGAGTCAGCTTTCACGGCGCGGAATTTGAGACCCAGGCGCGTAAACACATTGCTGTAAGCCGTGTGCATGGTGTTGTAGGTATTCACCAGGCAATCGACGCTAGTATGGAAAGAGTAGGCATCTTTCATCAAAAATTCGCGGGCACGCATCACGCCAAAACGCGGGCGGATCTCGTCACGGAACTTGGTCTGAATCTGGTAAAAATTTAACGGCAATTGTTTGTAGCTGCTGATTTCCTTACGCGCGATGTCAGTAATCACTTCTTCATGCGTGGGGCCAAAGCAGAAGTCACGCTCGTGCCTGTCCTGAATCTTGAGCATTTGTGGGCCAAACACCGCCCAGCGGCCAGTTTCTTCCCACAGCTCTTTAGGCTGCACAGCGGGCATCAACAGCTCCAGCGCACCCGCCTTGTTCATTTCGTCGCGCACAATGTTTTCCACCTTACGCAATACGCGCAAGCCCAGCGGCATCCAGCTATACAAACCGCTACCCAGCCTTTTGATCAAGCCGGCACGCACCATCAGTTTGTGGCTGATCAGTTCAGCATCTGAAGGGGCTTCTTTTTGGGTAGCAATGAAAAATTGTGAGGCGCGCATAAGAATAACTTTAATTAAAATCCGAAAGCGCGATTTTAGCCTTATTCGCTGGCGGCGTCATCCGCGCCTACTCGGCTGTCGCCTCTTTTTGCTGTGGCCGTTGCAAGATCGGACTATCGGTAGGAATGTATCCGTCTTTCCAGGTCGCCATCGGAATGATGGTGGCCGGATAGCCGTTATCGTAGAACCAGCTATCAACCGCATATTCAGCTTGATTGGCCTGCTCACGGATGACGGCGGCCGTATGTGGCCAGCCGGTTAGAAAAAACTTGCGGGTGCGGGTATCCAGAATGTCATGGTAACGGATCAGGCCAGCTTGCTGCATCAGTCGCAGATAGGTCGTACTGTTGATGGCTTCGTCGTTGCAGTCTTGTTGATGCAGGTATTCACTGTTGTTAAACGTCCCGGCGCGGTCTGCTGCAGTACCAATTTTGGTACCGACTATGTCCTCCAGCAGGCCGATGGCTTTTGCAATGGCCTCGCGCTCGGCCTCTGCAGTCGCTGGCAGCGGCGTAAATAGCTGCTCGACGTTATCCCATTCGGCAGGGCTCAGGCTCAGCACGTCTGACTGGACACAGCCCCCGCCATGACAAATCTCAAAAGCTTGCAGGGCGGGGGGACTGTGATAAATACGATAGATGTCTTTGAGATCGGCCTGTGCTGGCATCGCGCCCGATAAGCAGGCCAATACAAAACCGGAGAACAGGTGTGCGCTAGAGAATAAGGACGCGGTTAGACAACTCGTTACGCGGCACAGCTTCGGGCGGAAAATGCGCTGCCAAATGTTGGCCAATGGCCTGAATACCGTAAACCACACCTGCTTCAAACTGCCCACTTCTGAACATCCCTTCCATCTGCTGGCAAATCTGCTGCCAGCCTGCTTGCCCCACCTGCCGATGAATACCGCGGTCGGCGACAATTTCTACATCCTGATCGGCCAGACACAGGTAAATCAGTACGCCATTGTTATGCTCGGTATCCCAGATATTCAACTGACCAAACAAGTGAATGGCGCGTTGCCTTGGGGTGAGCCCTCGCAGGATAGCATAGGCAGGCAAGCCAGATTCAATCACCACGCGTATTTCACCGGCATGATGGTGTTCATTTTGTGAGATAGCATTTTCAATATTGGCCAGCGCCTGTGCAGAAAACAGCGCCTTGACCTGGCGAGGATGGCTCCAGGCATGCTTAAACCAGCGTTTGAGAGGATGAATGGGTTTCATGTGTTTAGTTTACCAATCGCCGGAAGCCCCGCCGCCGCCAAAATCACCGCCACCGCCACTGAAAATATCTGGCCCACGGCTGCCGCCTGAGTAGCCGCCAAAGCCGCCCGCAGAATACGGCATACCACTGCCACCGCGCCCGCCCATGGCCAGTGTAAAGACAAATGCCGCCAGGCCGACCAAGCCCATGACCAGCAAAGTGGCCCCCATGAATCCGGCCAGTACACCCAACGCACCGCCAGTCACCAGGCTGCCCGGAAAATCCCCTAACATGCTTTTGAAAATCGCCCCGGCGATAATGGCGGCAAACATCAATATCGGCAGCATGGTCATCCAGCCATCCGCATTTGAGTGATGCGAGGATGATTTATCCGCTGCGGGCAGTTGCTCGCCTTGTATCAGCTTGATCAAGGTATCCGTGGCCAGATTCAGGCCGTTGTAAAACTGGCCCTGCTTGAAGGCCGGCGCCATTTGCTCGGCAATAATGCGCTTGGCAATCGCGTCAGGAATCGCCCCTTCCAGCCCATAGCCGACTTCAATGCGCATTTTTTTGTCGTTTTTGGCGACGATCACAATCACGCCATCATCCTGCTTATCGCGGCCAATTTTCCAGGCTTCGGCCAGGCGAATGCCAAATTGCGCGATGTCTTCTGGCTGCGTGCTGGGCAAGATCAGTACCGCGACCTGCGAGCCAGCTTGCTGTGCAAACTGGCTCAGCTTCTGGTTCAGGGCCGCTTGCTCTTCAGGACGCAAGGTCTGCGTCAAATCGGTAACCGCAGCCTGTAAAGCAGGGATAGCAACCAGATCGTCTGCATGGCTGACCAGCGCCATGCAGAACAGGCACCAGGTAAGAAATAATGCTCTTAAGCGCAAAGCCACCCGCCGTTACTTGCTGTCACCAAAATCGACTTTAGGCGCGCTAGAAATGGCTTTTTCGTTTTCTACCGTAAACGTGGGCTTGGGCTGATAACCAAACATCATGGCGGTCAGGTTGTTTGGAAAGCTGCGTACGGCGACGTTGTATTTCTTCACGGATTCGATGTAACGGTTACGCGCCACGGTGACACGGTTCTCTGTGCCTTCCAACTGCGCCTGCAAGTCCCTGAAACTGGCATCTGCCTTCAGATTAGGGTAGTTTTCTGACACCACCATCAAGCGTGACAAGGCACTGGTCAATTGACCTTGCGCCGCCTGAAACTTGGCAAACGCCTCAGGATCATTCAGCAACTCTGGCGTCACTTGCATGCTGCCGACTTTTGCGCGCGCCTCGGTCACCTCAGTCAGTACTTTTTCTTCGTGGCTGGCATAGCCTTTGACTGTCGAAACCAGGTTAGGCACCAGATCGGCCCGGCGCTGGTACTGGTTGAGCACTTCAGACCAATTGGCTTTGGTTTCTTCATCCAGGCTTTGGAACTGGTTATAGCCACACCCAGACAGGCTAAGTGTCGCAGTCAGCAACAACAGAGTGAATAAACGGCGCATATTTGAGACTCCAGTCTTCAATCACTTAAAAATATTTGGTGGTGACGGGCTTGCCACGATTGGTTAGCCACATTCAAACACTCCACAACACTGCAATAGATGCGGCCAAAGAAGTGTTTATTCAAGCCATCAGTTCGCTTTTCTTTGCCAGTAACAGGCACAAGTCCTGCCATACCTCACGCTTGAGCGCAGGTGTTTGCAACATCGCAGCCAAGTCGTGCGTCACCACACACCACAAGTCACCCACTGCATGCAACTGACCACGCACGGCTGCGACCTCGGTATGTTGGGCATTTAAAAACTGATTGGCGGCCGCCAGGCCAAATAGCACACAAAAGCGGCTGCTGACCTGTGCGCGTTGCAACGGTTCATGAGTCACGGTCACCTCATCAGCAGGTAACTGCATGGCTTGCATGATGTTTTGCAGCAATTGCTGGCTGGGGGCGTCAACGGGGCGGGTCGAATAGATCAGCCAGGGAGACTGAATCAGCGTTGCAACGCTCTCGGCTGGTGTCTCAGCGGCGATATCCTCTACAGGGTGATCCACCTCAAGCGCCAGCACTGGCGCGTCAAGCGACACGCTGTGCATGGGGGCCTCTTCAGCAACGTTGGGCTGCCAGTTGGGCAGGGAAACATTTTCTGGCTCACCAGCAGCAGCCACTGGCATCAAGGTTGGCGACTCAGTGACAGGTAACTCGGGAGCGGTCTCTGTCACATCTGGAGGGACCGCTTTTTCTGCGACATGGGTCACTTGCTCGCCCGCAGACACAGGCGCTGTTTGCGGCATGGCAGCAGCCATCTCTAGCACTGGCGGCATGCGCACATGCCATGCTGGCAACAACTCCAGTTCACGCAGCATATCGTCACGGGTCAAGCTCATCATGCCCTCCTGCTCATAAGGCCAAGCCCATCAGCACCGCATCCTCGCGGCCGCTCTTGGTCGGATAATAATTGCGGCGTATACCCATTTCACAAAACCCCACCGCCTCATACAAGGCAATCGCGGACGTATTGCTGACCCGCACCTCAAGAAACATATTGGCCGCCTGATAGCGGCGAGAGATGGCAATCATCTGCGCCAGCAACGCACGCCCAAAACCCTGCCCCTGAAACGGTTTTGCCACACTGATATTGAGCAAGTGGGCTTCATCCAGCACCATCATCACCAGCGCATAGCCGACCAACTCGCCCGCCAACTCCATGACCCAGGCGCTATGGCCGGCATTGAGGGAGTCCTTGAAATTGCCCAGGGTCCATGGATGACTGTAAATGGTGGGTTCGATACGCATCACGGCAGACAGATCCTGCTCTGTCATCGGCCTGAAACTGGGTTGAGAATGTGGTAATGCGCTCATATGGCCCTTACAAGGTCTGGCCTTGCGCACGCTCGGCGGCGGTCAACGCCACCCGGTTGCGCACATACAAAGGGGCCGCCTCATGGGCCGCCTGCCCTTGCCCAGCCACAAACAATGGCTGCGCCAACGCGAGCATGGCACTGGCTTTAGGCAAACATTCAGGGGCAAATTCACTCACCTGCCTTGCATATTGCGCGGACAAGCCCTCGGCAAACACCCGCCACCCCGAGCCCGCCCCCAACCAACCTTCGCCCGCGATCGCAGGCACCTCGTGTGGCTTACACACCACCGGCGGACTCACCGCCAGCCACTGATCCGTTTCGCGGATAAACGCAGCATGATAGACCTCGCCCATACGTGCATCCAGGCACACCAGCACCTTCTCGGACTGCGTTTGCAGCCACGCTGTCTCAGCCACGGCCAAGACCGAGCTGATCCCTACCACTGGCAAATCTGCACCAAAAGCCAAGCCTTGTGTCACGCCGACGGCGACACGCACACCCGTAAATGAACCTGGCCCCATGCCATAGACGATGCCATCCAACTGAGGCAACTTTACGCCAGCCTTCATCAATAAATGTTGGATTTCCGGCAAGATGCGTTGCGAAGCGGCAGGGCCGGTGACTTCATCAAACGTCAACATACCGGCCTCGGTTTGCAGGGCCAGTGACAGGGTTTCGGTGGAGGATTCGATGGAAAGTAATTTCATGTGACAACCTATTGCAATATTGTGCCATAGGTATTTCAAAGAATAATTTAATTAACTAACTTTGTAGATTCAATCTGGAAACTTAGACTCTGGCAATCTCATATGCTTTCTCAACCATACCAAAGCTAAGCGACAAGCTGGATTTTTCTTATTTTTTTCTAAAATCTCATACTTAGTAGCATTAATATAATTTGAAATTGGAAATTGTGGATTTGGCACCTCAGTCATTGGAACACCTGGATAAAACCAAGGGTTATATTTCTGAAAAGTGTTTAAAACATCCGAACCCAGATTACTAAAACTTTTCTCAATTGGATCAACGCCTATCAACTCTCTCAATTGAAATATAAGAGCATCTAAAGCCAACAAATGACCAGTATTAAAATCTATTCCGAAAATATTATATCTGTTATCAGCAGAACCATACTTCTCAAAATCTTTGAGTAACTCAACTACGGTAAATCTTCTAATATGCTTATTAACAGATGAGTTGATAGGAATACAAACGTGAGGTGATATATCGAGCCTTGAAATTGACAAATCAACAGATTGGCTAGCTTCAAATAATTTAATTATTGGATGACCTTTGTAGGTTTGGACACTGAGACCATTCATCAGAAGAAAAGCTTTAAAGTACTTCTCGACAGCCTGTGCGGCAGCCCAGAAAAAGGCTCGGGACAATCCGTTAATTGCCATAAAACGAGCTGCCAAATAGTCTTGATCTCCTGAAACGACAAATGACTGGTTAATCACATCAACAACATTCACCTCTGCGCTTATTTGTGTTTCTTTAGGCATGAGTTTGAAATGCGATATAACTTTACTCATATCAAAGTTATATAGAAAGCTCATGATCACAGCCTCCTTAAGAGTCTTAAGCTCCAAAGTACAGTCAAAGTCGATAGTAAAAAGCTAAATTAATAACTATGCTGCTCCCCAGGAAAGCGCCCTTCCTTCACGGCGTGCACATAACGCTCCACCGCGCCCTGCACACTCCCGCCCTGTTGCAAAAAGTTTTGCACAAACCTGGGCGCTTTGTAGTCTTGCGGCGCTTTGTCGGCGGGGCCAGTATAAATGCCCAACAAATCTTGCAATACTAGCACCTGGCCGCTACAGCCTGCCCCGGCGCCTATGCCTATGGTAGGCACCTGAATCGTTTGCGTAATCTGCGTCGCCAGAGCGGCGGGCACCATTTCAAACAGCACCATACTGACGCCGACAGCGGCCATCGCTTGCGCATCGGCCAGCATGGCGCGGGCGCTTTCTTCGGTCTTGCCCTGGATTTTATAGCCGCCCAGCTTTTCAACCGATTGCGGGGTAAAGCCAAGGTGCGCACAGACCGGCACACCGTTTTCAATCAGATAGCGCGCGGTTTCGACCATGTCTCCACCGCCTTCGATTTTGACAATATGCGCGCCTGCCGCGAGTAGGGTTTGTGCGTTAGTGAGCGCAGTTTCTCTATCATGCTCATAGCTGCAAGCAGGCATGTCACTCATGATGACCGTATGCGGCGCGCCTCTGGCGACCATACGGGTATGGTAAATCATGTCTTGCATGGTGACGGCGAGCGTATTGCTGCCACCCTGTATCACCATACCGAGTGAATCCCCGACCAGCAATACATCCACCCCCGCCAATGCCAGCAACTTGGCAAAGGTGGCGTCATAGCAGGTCAGCATGGCAATCTTCTCGCCCGATCTGGCCCTGGTGATCAGAGTATTCAGCATGTCGTTATGTCGTCTTAAAAGGCTGCCCGCAAAAAGCACATGCGTCGCAGCAGACCCGCATCAGAAATTAGGATTAAAGTACTCGCGGCTGCTCTTGATCTGGCCTATGCGTTCGATCAGCAAATCAAAGGCTTCCGGGTCTTTAATGATATTGAGCTTTTCGTTGTTGACGATCAGCAAAGGTGAAGCATCATAAGCATGAAAGAATTCACTGTAAGCCTCAGCCAGACGCGCAATATACTCGCGCGGCATGTCTTGCTCATAGCTGATATTGCGCTCTTCAATACGATCCATCAAGGCATCGACCGGGGTTTGCAGATAGACCACCAGGTCAGGCTTGGGTGCCTTCAGCTGCAAGTGCTGGTAAATTTGATGGTAAAGCGAATACTCTTCATCATCGAGATTCAGGCGTGCAAACAGCGGGTCTTTTTCGAGAAAGAAGTCAGACACCGTAGGCTGGCCAAACATGTCACGCTGCGCCATGTCTTCAATCTGCCGTGAACGCTGAAACAGGAAAAACAGCTGCGTAGGCAAGGCGTAGCGTTGCGCATCCTGATAAAAGCGGGTCAAAAAAGGATTGGCTTCGGCTTTTTCGGAGAGTAACTCTACCGAAAACTTGTCTGCTAGCATGCGGGCCAGCGTGGTTTTGCCACTGCCAATAGGACCTTCAATGACAACATAAGGAAAGCGGGTAAACATGGAGATTGCTCGTCTAGCGGATTGAATTCGGATCCAGTTTGCGCACGTCGTCGTGCTTGTTTGTTGTCAACCATTCTACAACACTCTGCCCGGATGGCAGCACAAAGTCCGGCACAATTTCAGCCAGTGGCACCACCACAAAGCCGCGCATGTGCATGCGTGGATGCGGCAGGGTGAGCAGCGGTGTATCCAACTGCATGCCGTCATAATCGAGCAGATCCAGGTCCAGAATACGTGGCGCATTGGGAAAAGGGCGCTCTCGGCCAAACTGCTGTTCTATCTCCAACAGCAATTGCATGAGGTGTGGCGCTTCAATCTCGGTCGCCATTTGCACCACGGCATTGATAAAGTCTGGCTGGTTATCATACCCCACAGGGGCGGTGGCATAGAGGCTAGAAGCTTGCAGCAGCGTCAAGCCTGGCGTCTGCGCCAACACTTCAATGGCTTTGCTAACCTGCCGCTCCGGCTGCTGCAAATTGCCGCCCAGGGCAATCAAGGCAATCGCCATCAGGCCAGGTCTCCACCAGCCGGTTTTTTCTTGCGTGGCTTGCGTCTACGTTTTTTCGGGCCGCTTTCCGGTAGCAGCATGGCGGTACGCTCTTCTGTCCCGGCATCGGCAAAACGTGTCCACCAGTCACCGAGTTCTTGCGGCAGCTCGCCAGAGGCACAACGCAACAGTAGAAAATCATAGCCGGCGCGATAACGCGGATGCGTGAGCAAGGCATACGGCCGCTTGCCCGAGCGCTGTTCAAAGCGCGGCTGCATGGCCCAGATCTCTTTCATGGTGGTCGTATAGCGATTATGAATCGCCATCTTCTCGGCTTGCTTGTCGATGACTTCGTTCATCGCCTCATGCAGCGCAGGAATCATATGTTCGCCACGCTTCTGGTTTTCTTGCCAGGCAAGCAAGACTTCATGCCACAACAAGGTTGCAAACAAAAAGCTGGGGTTGGATGACTTGCCGGACGAAATGCGCTCGTCGGTATTCTTAAGCGCCAGCATGACAAACTTCTCGCCCATGGGCTGCTCAAGTATCACATCCAGCAAGGGCAACAAGCCGTGATGTAACTGTTGCGCACGTAAAGCATTGATGCTTTCAATGGCATGCCCGGACAAGAACAGCTTGAGCATTTCATCAAACAAGCGGCTAGGTGGCACGTCTTCAAGTAAATCGGCCAGCTTGCGAATCGGGGTCTCGGTATCTCGCTCCAACTTCAAGCCCAGTTTGGCTGACAAGCGCACGGCGCGCAACATACGCACCGGGTCTTCCTGATAACGCTTGATCGGGTCGCCGATGATACGCAAGGTTTTGGCACGAATATCGGCCACCCCATTATGAAAATCGAGCACTTCCTGCCGCTTGGGGTCGTAATATAAAGCATTGGCGGTGAAGTCGCGGCGCACCGCATCCTCTTCTATGCTGCCAAACACGTTATCGCGAATGATACGGCCACTGTCATTGGTTTCAGCATCGCCCTCACTCAGGTGATGCCCGCGAAAGGTAGACACCTCTATAGTCTCATGCCCCCATAACACATGCACCAGCCGGAAACGGCGGCCAATAATACGCGAACGGCGGAAAACCTTATGCACCTGCTCAGGGGTGGCATTGGTTGCCACATCAAAGTCTTTGGGCGGATGATCTAGCAGCAAATCGCGCACTGCGCCGCCGACGATATAAGCCTGAAACCCGGCCTTTTGCAGCTGGTCGCAAGTTTTGAGGGCCGCCTGACTAATATGCTTCTGGTTGATTTTGTGCTTGCCCGCCTGGATGATTTGCGCCGCTGGCAATTGAGTGTGCGTATTCGCGCTGGCACGCCGACGGAATACTTTCTGCAGTAATTGTTTAATCATTATTTTGCAATTCGAGCGTCAGCCTGCGCCGCGCTACAGTTTATGTTGGTTATTCCACAAGACATCCGGCACACCCGCATGCCGGTTTAAGGTACGACAGAGGACAAACAGCAAATCGGACAAACGGTTCAGGTATTGCAAGGCCACGGGCGTCACCGGTGCTTGCGCATGCAAGGCATGCAACACCCGCTCGGCACGCCGACACACCGTGCGTGCCAAATGACACACCGCGGCTGCCCGACTGCCGCCAGGTAATATAAACTCTTTTAACGGCGTCAATGCTTCGTTCCAGGTATCCAGCGTCATTTCCAAAAACGCGACACGGCCAGCCTGCATAAACGTATGCCCTGGCATACACAATTCACCACCCAAATCGAACAAGTCATGCTGTATCGCCAGCAGACTGTCACGCACATCCTCAGGCAAGGTTTCAACCAGCAATATGCCTAACACCGCATTCAGCTCATCCACGTCACCCATGGCTTCCACGCGCAGATCAGACTTTGCGACGCGCGTGCCGTCGCCCAGCCCGGTCGTACCGCTATCGCCGGTACGCGTGTAAATCTTGCTCAGCCGGTTGGCCATCCCTGTCACCCGTATAAAATCCGATATAATCCAGCCATTATAAATCATACCGTGCCATTTCGATGTGCTCAGCGATTGCAGTCAACGCCCCAATCGGGGTCATGGATTCCGGGGTCGGCGGCCTCACCGTCCTCAAACACTTAACCCGCCAGCTGCCACACGAGCATTTCTACTACTTTGCTGACAGCGCACATGCGCCTTATGGCAACAAAACGGCGACAGAAATTCAGCAGCGCTGCTTTACCATCGCCGACACCCTCATTGACCAAGGTGCAAAAGCACTGGTCGTCGCCTGTAACACCGCCACTGCCGCGGCCATCAGCGCCATGCGCGAGCGTTACACTCTACCCATTATAGGCATGGAACCCGCCGTCAAACCCGCGGCAGCGGCCAGCAAAAACGGCATCATCGGCGTGCTCGCCACCACTGGCACGCTTAAAAGCGCACAATTCGCCGCCCTGCTCGAGCATTACGGTCAAGGCGTGCAAGTCGTGACACAAGCCTGCGTCGGTTTGGTGGAGTGCATAGAACAGGGGCAGCTAGATACCCCACAGACACTGGCTCTATTGCAACAATACTGCCAACCGTTGATGGCAGCAGGCGCAGATACCATAGTGCTGGGCTGCACACACTACCCGTTTGTTAAAAAGCAGATTCAAGAGATTGTGGGGCCCGAAGTCACCTTGATTGATACCGGGGCTGCGGTTGCCAAGCGCCTACATCAGGTGCTGGAGCAAAAGCAGATGCTTAATGTTGCCACTGAGGCTGGGGATTTTGTGTTTTTAAACAGTGGAACAAAAGATACTCAACGAGTAATGCAGCAGTTGTGGATTCATTCTAATTAAGCGACTCAACTCACGTAAAAGACTTCAAAAATAACTCTTTTGAATTGCTATTGAGGTCCCAAATTCCCTTTGGCGTACTAATAACTATCTTTTTCGCCTCTCGGCGAGTTACTTTCTGTTGCTTGCCCCACCGAAAGTAACCAAAGAAGAGGGCTCCCAGCCATCACGGCCTGCGGCTCCCTTGCGTTGTTGGCTACGGCCGCTGCGCTTAACATCGCTACGCGAGTTAGCCTACGCCCTAACAGACTGCTGCACAGTCTTAGTTATCAACAAAGTGGGCGTCCATCGAAACTCGCCCTAACAGCTTGCACACTACGCAAGCTGCCGCGGAACTCGAACAGCCGATGGCCGACAACTCCCACTTCGCCTGCGCTCCTCGGCGTGATGGGATGGGATTTTTCTCATCTAAGTAGCACTGTTGAATTTTGAACAGTGGCATTTCAAGATCACAAAGGGCGGCGCTCATGGGTTTTTGGGCCCCTATCTGACGCGCCGAGTAGCGCAGCCAAAACAAGGGAGAAGGGAGCGACTGTTCGAGTCCCGCAGCAGCTTACGTATTTTGTGAGCTGCCAGGTCGAGTTTCGTGACCGCTTGTTTTGGTGAACAAGGCAGGGATCAAGCGGAAGCTAGGGTGCATTTCTTTTGGTTACTTATTCTTTGGGCAAGCAAAGAAAAGTGACTCGCTGAAGGGCGAAACAGAGCATGACATAAAACAAACACCAATCCGCGTGGGCATACATGCCCACCCTGCAACTTGAACAACGGCCTCTAAATACGCCAACCATTGCGCCAGCATAGCGCATAATTTGGGAACCCTACTCCAAAGTGGAATTAAGGAAATTCAGACACCTTGTGACAGAGAAACAAAAGAATGACCTTCTAAAATCATTCTCAATCGCACAACCCAAACCTGCAACAAAAAACCCACGCGCTGCGTGGGTTTTTTTGACTTAATGGTGATGCACCTGTGTGCCGGGTTTCAACCGGTATTTCGTCCCGCAGTACGGGCAAGAGACCTGCCCCGTTTTCGCCACATCCAGAAACACTCTTGGATGTGATGCCCACAAAGCAACTTCTTTGGTTGGGCAATGCAATGGCAAGTCTTTGCCGTCTACTTCAAACTCTTTGACATCAGACATTCAAACTCTCCAGCAAACAGGCAACAATTCATTAAACCAGGGTCAGCCAGTGAGCGTACTTGGCGTTTTTCCCTTTAACCACATCAAAATACATACTTTGCAGTTTTTCAGTGATCGGGCCGCGTGTGCCTTCGCCAATGGCGCGGTTATCCAGTTCACGAATAGGCGTCACCTCAGCGGCAGTGCCGGTGAAGAAGGCTTCGTCAGCGCTGTAGACTTCGTCACGCGTAATGCGTTTTTCAATCACTTCAAGGCCCAGCTCTTCTTTGGCCAGGTGGATGATGGTGTCACGGGTGATGCCTTCCAGCGCAGAGGTCAGGTCTGGCGTGTACAGCTTGCCGTTACGGATGATGAAAATGTTTTCACCGGAACCTTCAGCCACGAAACCGTCCACATCCAGCAACAGCGCTTCCTGGTAACCATCCTGCGCCGCTTCCTGGTGTGCCAGGATGCTGTTCATATAGTTGCCATTGGCTTTGGCTTTACACATGGTGATGTTGACGTGGTGACGCGCAAAAGAAGACGTTTTTACGCGAATGCCTTTGGTAATCGCCTCTTCGCCCATGTAAGCACCCCAGCTCCAGGCGGCAACAATGACGTGAGTAGATAAGGTTTTGGCAGAAATGCCCATGGCCTCTGCACCATAAAACGCCATTGGGCGCAGATAGCCAGAGTCGAGATTATTCTCACGCACGGCAGCTCTTTGCGCTTCGGAGATAGTCGCTTTATCAAACGGCATTTTCATGCCGAGGATATGCGCACTGCGGAACAAACGGTCAGTATGCTCTTTGAGGCGGAAAATGGCTGTCCCCTTGTCAGTTTTGTAGGCACGCACCCCTTCAAACACGCCCATGCCATAGTGCAGGGTGTGGGTTAATACATGGGTGGTGGCGTCACGCCAGTTGACCATTTTGCCGTCGTACCAGATAACGCCGTCACGGTCTGCCATCGAACTCGGTATTGCCATTTAAACTCGCCTTTAATCCGTCAGTCATCAAAAACCAGTATTGTAAACTAATCTGCGCGCTTTTCGCCTATGCTAGAATCCATTTCAATGATGATTTACAAGGATTTTTTGCATGCCTGTGCGATTTAAGTGGCTTTATCTGGTGTTCTCGCTATTGAGCATGCTGCTGGTGGCTTGCCAGCAAGGGCCCTCTGCCCGCTTTATTGGCACCGACCTGACTGGTACCCAGTTTGGTCAGCCGCTGTCTCTCACCGATCACACGGGCAAATTGCGTCATATGAGCGACTTTAAAGGCAAGGTCGTGGTGATGTTTTTTGGTTACACGCATTGCCCGGATGTTTGCCCCACTACCATGACCGACCTGAAAAAAACCATGCAATTACTCGGTGAAAAATCCAACGATGTACAGGTGCTGTTTGTGACGGTAGACCCGGAGCGCGACACGCAAGCGGTGTTGGCGCAGTTCGTCCCCGGCTTTGATGCGCGTTTTATTGGCTTGCGCGGCACCCCGGCTGAAGTGGCGGCCAATTTGAGCGAATATAAGGTGTATGCTGCCAAAGTCAGTGAGCCGGGAAAATCAGGATACACCATGGACCACAGTGCAGGCTTGTATGTGTTTGATAAGACTGGCGCACCCCGTGTTTACGAGGGCTATGGCGAGAAGCCAGAGAATATTGCGCATGACCTCTCGTTGCTGTTATAGCCTCGCTGACTGGAATGATTCACCCCAAGCGCATCAAGAACGATTGTCATTTATGTTTCTATTTAAAATATCATTTAAAATCAAATAGTTACATAAAAATTTCAATTGCATCAATTTATTTTTACTGTATGATGGCTAGCATCTGAAACGTGCAAGGAGCCGTCATGAAGGGCGACAAAAAAATTATAGAGATACTGAACGACTTGCTGGCAGGCGAGTTGTCCGCCACCGATCAATACCTGATTCACGGTGAAATGTATGCCGATATGGGCCTGGGCAGCCTGGCAGAGCATAGCCTGCATGAATCGCTGCACGAACGCGAACATGCACGTGCCTTGATACAGCGCATTCTGTTCCTCGAAGGCAAACCCAATCTGGCCAAGCGTGAATCACTCAATATTGGCAAGGATGTGAAATCCATGCTGGAGTCTGATCTGGCGTTGGAGTACACCGTGGTCAAACACCTGAAAAAGGCTATGGAAGCCTGTGAACAAGCGCAAGATTACGTCACCCGCGAAATGTTGCTGGTGCAACTCGAAGATACCGAAATGGACCACGCCTACTGGCTGGAAAAACAGCTCAATCTGATCAAACTGGTGGGTATCGAAAACTACTGCCAGAGCCAAATGGGCAGCAGCCCTTCTGCTGCATAAGGAGTATCACGCATGCAAGGCGATAAACAAATCATTACCACCTTGAACAAGGTGCTTAAAAACCAACTGACGTCGATCAACCAATATTTTTTGCATGCGCGCATGTTCAAAAAATGGGGGCTCGAGCGACTGAATGACTACCAGTACAAACAATCCATCCGCGTCATGAAAGAAGCGGATGAGGTAATTGAACGCATTCTTTTTCTGGATGGCCTGCCTAACCTGCAAAACCTGGGCAAGTTACTCATAGGCGAAGAGGTGGTGGAATGCCTGCAGGGCGACCTGAGCTTTGAAAAAGAAGTGCAGCGCCCGCAACTGGTAGAGGCGATTGCAGAAGCCGAGAAACTGCAAGATTACGTCACACGCGACTTGTTGACCGAGTTGCTTGAAGCCTGTGAAGAAGCCATCGACTGGCTGGAAACCCAGCAAAGCCTGATCGAAGACGTGACCCTGCCGAACTACCTGCAATCACAGATTGAGTCTGATTAGCTGATACACGCTAGTGAATCATTGAATTAAGCCGCGAAAGCGGCTTTTTTTATGGCTGCAAGGAACCATATGCCGCTTGACAAAGTCACATTAAATGATAATAATTATCATTAGTGAACTTAATTAGAGGCAATATGTACGTTTGCGTGTGTAATGCAGTGACAGAGCGACAGATTCATCAAGCAGTGAAGAATGGCGCAAAAACCGTCAAGCATTTGAAAGATCAACTGGGCGTAGGGGCAGAATGCGGCAAATGTGCCAGCTGTGCCAAAGCCTGTCTGAAGGAGGCGCATGCAGAACAACATCCGGGCCTGGTTAAAAAACTGATCCAGTTAACACCTGTACAATTAGGCGCAGCCTGATTACATACAGTTTCAAAAAAAGGGGCTATCAGCCCCTTTTTTATTGCCCGCTTTTAGCAAACATCACGCTTGCCAATCACTATCTTCTCCACGCGTGGAAGTGAACCGAAAACAAATCGCGGCTCTTGTCTCATCTCTAAAAAACACAGTTACTTTTAACCATCCTATTTGTTAGCTGGGGTTTAACTCGTGCTCAAGAACATACTGAATCGTCCTGCCTAACATCGGGACAGTACGCTTCAGTGAAAGATCAGGATTCCTGATCAATCGGATAGTAAAGCCTTCAAACAAAGAAGCTATCAAATTACAAGCGGTATCTAGCGCCTCTTCTGAGATGTTCATGTGCCGTTGAATCATTCCTTTACGAAAATAACTTTTGATACTTTCCATGGCCATGGCTTCTGCGCGGCGGATGATATTGGCAATTTTGGGATTGCGTGCGGCCTCGGCAATCACCTCCAGCAATAAGGGCGCATCTGGATCATAGAAAGTATCCATCGCAGTCGTTTCAACGTCAGCAATCAGGGCATCAAAGATATCACCGTCGCCCCGGTTTTGCTCAACGCGGTTAGTAACATTCAGTATTTTGAGCAAATCTTTTTCCACGATCGCCTCAATAATGGCCTCTTTATTCTCAAAGTAATGATAGATGTGCCCAACACTCATGCCCGAGGCTTTGGATATCTGGGACATGCTGGTGCCATGAAAGCCCTGGTTTCTAAAGCACTCAGTCGCGGCCGTCAGCACCTGGTTGCGCCGGAGGTCCGCACGGCTGTTCTGTATGTTCGAGAGGGACATGACTTCTCCTGTCATCATTAAAAATAAAAGTTGCTTTTTTAGTATTCTATATTAGAATGATCATTCAATCTAGAATGAATACTCAATCTAATTTAAGTCAACCTGAAAAAAACCAATTTTCATGGCGGTACTTAAAAGGAGAATCCTATGAAACCACCATTACAGACCATGCGTTTGGCGACGGCATTTCCGGTATTGCTCGCTTTATGTGAATTACTTACCGGCTGCCATCAGGGTGCAGCACCTGCACCGGCAGCCCCTCCGCCAGCAGAAGTGGAAGTCATCAATCTCCAGCCACAATCGGTTAACCTGAAAACCGAGTTACCTGGGCGCACTTCCCCCTTTCTGGTTTCGGAGATCCGGCCGCAGGTCAGTGGTATTTTGCAAAAACGCTTGTTCACCGAAGGGACAGATGTCAAGGCGGGCCAACAGCTGTACCAAATTGACCCTTCAACATACAAGGCTTCATTAGACAGTGCGCAGGCAAGCCTGAATAAAGCCCAGGCGAATCTTGTGGCTGCAAAAAGCAAGGCTGAGCGCTATCACGAGCTGGCGAGCATACAAGCCGTGAGCAAGCAGGATTTAGAGGATGCGCAATCAGTGCTGGATCAGGCGCAGGCAGAAGTAGATTTGGCGAAGGCCGCATTGCAAATAGCAAAAATCAACCTGGCATACACCAGCGTCATGGCGCCGATTTCTGGACGGGTGGCGAAATCGAACATTACACCGGGCGCCCTGGTGATTGCGAACCAGGAAACCATGCTGACCAATATCCAGCAGCTTGATCCCATTTATGTCGATGTGACCCAGTCTAGCGCTGACCTGTTGCGGCTGCGCCATGACTGGGAGAGTGGCCGCCTCAAGAAGGCAGGAGAAAACCAGGCCGAAGTGAAACTCGTCCTTGAGGATGGCAGTACCTATGCACTGACTGGCAAGCTGGCATTTGCAGACATTACCGTAAGCCAGTCGACAGGCACCGTGTCGCTGCGGGCCATATTCCCCAACCCCAAAGGCGTACTCTTACCGGGCATGTATGTGCGCGCAGTGCTGGAACAAGGCGTTGCAGAAACCGCCATCCTGGTGCCACAACGAAGCGTGAGTCGCGACGCCAAAGGGGACCCTGTCGTGTATGTGCTGGACAAGGATAGCAAGGTGCAACTCAGGAATATTCAGGCGGACAAGACGCTGGATGGCCAGTGGGTGGTACGCCAGGGCCTGAATGCAGGCGACAGACTGGTAGTGAATGGGCTGCAAAAAATACGGCCTGGAATGCCGGTAAAAATTGTGTCGACCGACAAAAGCCGCACAACCAAGCCAATATAGGGAGTCATCATGTCTAAATTTTTTATTGACCGCCCTATTTTTGCCTGGGTGATTGCGATCGTGATCATGCTGGCAGGCATACTCGCGATCCGGTCATTACCGATTGCCCAATACCCGATGATTGCTCCGCCTGCGATCTCCATCACGACCACTTACCCGGGCGCCTCGGCCAAAGCGGTGGAAGACAGCGTCACCCAGGTGATCGAGCAAAAAATGAAAGGGATCGACCACCTGACCTATATGTCCTCGACCAGCGACGCTTCAGGCAGCGTCACCATTACACTGACCTTTGACGCGGGAACCGACCCGGATATTGCACAGGTACAGGTGCAGAACAAGCTCGCGCTGGCTACCCCGCTACTGCCGCAGGATGTGCAAAAACAAGGCGTGCAGGTCGCCAAAGCTTCCAATAACTTCCTCATGGTAGCTGCGTTTATCTCAGAAGACAACAGCATGTCTAGCATCGATCTGGGGGACTATGTCGGTTCCAATGTCCAGGACATTATCAGCCGGGTGAATGGCGTAGGCGATACGCAGGTTTTTGGGACCAAATATGCCATGCGCATATGGCTGGATCCGGCCAAGCTGCACAATTTTGGGCTGACGCCTGCCGAAATCAGCGAGGCGATCACAGCACAGAACGCCCAGGTGTCAGCAGGCCAAATCGGTGGCATGCCCGCCAAAAAAGGGCAAGAATTAAATGCCACGGTGACGGCGCAAAGTCGTTTGCAAACACCCGAGCAGTTTGGGCAGATTTTATTAAAAAGCACCGCCAATGGGGCTGCGGTCAGATTGCAGGATGTCGCCCAAATTGAACTCGGTGGCGAAAGCTATGAGGTTGTCGCTCAATATAACGGCAAACCGGCAACAGGCCTGGCAATCAAGCTGGCAACCGGCGCCAATGCGCTGGAAACGGCTCAAGCCGTCAAGGCTAAACTGCTTGAGCTGGAGCCGTTTTTCCCGGCGGGCATGAAGGCGGTGATGCCATATGACACGACCCCCTTTGTCAAAGTCTCCATCGAGGAAGTCATCAAAACGCTGGTAGAAGCCATCATCCTGGTATTCCTGGTGATGTATCTTTTCCTGCAAAATATCCGTGCCACACTCATCCCGACCATTGCCGTGCCTGTGGTCCTGCTGGGGACATTTGCCGTGTTGTCCGCCACCGGATACTCGATCAATACGCTGACCATGTTTGCCATGGTACTGGCGATTGGCCTGCTGGTAGACGATGCCATTGTGGTGGTAGAGAACGTTGAACGCGTGATGCACGAAGAGGGACTGTCTGCCAAGGAAGCCACCAGTCGTTCCATGACGCAAATTAGTGGGGCCTTGATCGGCATCGCCCTTGTGCTCTCGGCGGTATTCGTCCCCATGGCATTTTTCGGCGGCTCTACCGGCGTCATTTACCGGCAATTCTCCATCACAATCGTATCGGCCATGGTGCTTTCAGTGCTGGTAGCCCTGATTCTGACGCCTGCCCTATGCGCCACCTTACTCAAGCCACACACCAAGACACACAACCCGTTGACGGGTGCTTTTAAGGTATTTAACCGTGGCGTGGAACTTACAACGCAAGGCAGTCAATCCGTGGTTGCGCGTATGCTGCATCGTCTTGGCCGCTACGGACTGATTTATGCACTGATTGTTGTCGTGATGGCGCTATTATTTGTCCGCATGCCACAGGCTTTCCTGCCGGATGAAGATCAAGGCATCCTGTTTACGCAAGTGATCTTGCCTGCCGGGGCAACGACAGAGCGCACCCGAGCCGTGCTAAACAAGGTAGAGCATCATTTCCTCGCCGAACAAAAAGAGGCTGTCGCATCCGTGTTCACGGTGTCTGGCTTCAGCTTTGCGGGAAGTGGCCAGAACAATGGACTCGCCTTTGTCAGCTTGAAAGACTGGTCAGAACGTAAACGACCTGACCTGAAAATATCAGCGGTGATCGGAAAAGCCATGGGCAAATTCTCAACCATTAACGAGGCCATGGTCTTTGCATTCGGCCCGCCAGCCGTGGTCGAGTTAGGAAATGCATCGGGTTTTGACCTACAGTTGCAAGACCGGGCAGGCCTTGGGCATGAGGCCCTCATGCAGGCACGCAACCAACTGCTGGGGATGGCCTCGGCGAATCGCTCATTGGTCGGGGTGCGGCCAAACGGGCAGGAAGACTCACCAGAATACAAGCTGGATATTGATCAAGCCAAAGCCAGTGCCCTGGGCATTTCCCTCGCGGATATCAATTCAGTGCTTTCCACCGCCTGGGGGAGCACTTACGTCAATGACTTTATGGACCGCGGCCGGGTCAAGCGCGTGTACCTGCAAGGCGCCACTTCAGCACGGATGGAACCCAAGGATTTTGATCAGTGGTATGTGAAAAATGCCAGCGGTGAAATGGTGCCATTTTCTTCATTCGCCAGCGCACACTGGGCTTATGGGTCACCCAAGCTGGAACGCTATAACGGTCAATCCTCGGTAGAAATCCTGGGCGCCCCGGCACCGAGGCATAGTACCGGCGAGGCGATGGCCATCATGGAATCATTGGCGGCAACCCTGCCTCCCGGCATCAGCTACGAGTGGACAGGATTGTCATACCAGGAGCGCATGACGGGTTCACAAGCCCCCGCGCTGTATGCTTTATCCCTGCTGATTGTGTTTTTATGCCTCGCAGCATTGTATGAGAGCTGGTCCATTCCATTTGCAGTCATGCTGGTGGTGCCGCTGGGTGTCGTCGGCGCCTTGATTGCAGCGTCCATGCGGGGACTCTCCAACGATGTGTATTTTCAGGTTGGCTTGCTGTTGACGATAGGCCTGTCGGCCAAAAATGCCATCCTGATTGTGGAGTTTGCGAAGGAAAAAATGGAGCAAGGCAAAGAGATGACAGAGGCCACATTAGAGGCGTTAAGGTTGCGCTTCCGGCCAATTATCATGACATCGCTGGCCTTCATCCTTGGCGTGCTGCCGCTTGCCATTTCGACTGGCGCAGGCTCTGGCGCCCAAAATGCGCTGGGCACAGGCGTGATTGGCGGCATGCTGACAGCCACCGTACTGGCCATCCTGTTTGTACCGCTGTTTTTCGTGGCGGTACGCAGGATATTCAAAGGCTAAGGTCGCTCATTAAAAGGAATAACGAACATGAATAAATCACGCTATCCCATTGTGATTGCCAGCCTGCTGCTGGCAGGCTGCATCAACATGCAACCAAACTATGAAAGGCCTGCCGCACCGATTCCCGCACAATGGCAGCCATCTGCCGGCCAAGCAAAACTGACGGGAGACACACTCTCGGCTGAATTGGGCTGGGAGCAATTTTTTACCGACAACGAATTGAAAAAGTTGATCCGGCAGTCGCTGGAAAACAACCGTGACTTAAGGGTCGCCTCGCTCAATATCGAAAAGGCGCGTGCCCAATATCAGATCCAGCGGGCGGCCCTGTTTCCCAAGGTGAATGGCACGGTCAGCGGGACCAATCAACGGATGATGCTGAACTTGCCGACCGGACCCATGACATTTAACAGCCACCAGTACTCGGCAAACCTGGGATTCTCTTCCTATGAGATGGACTTTTTCGGGCGCATCAGCAGCCTGCGCGATCAGGCCGTGTATCAATACCTGTCAACAGAAGAGGCCAAGAGAAGCGCCCAGATCAGCCTGGTGTCTGAGGTGGCGAACGCCTACCTGACATTGGCCGCAGATAGTGAAAGCCTGGCGCTGGCACGGGAAACCTTGCGCACCCAACAGGCGACTTTCGACTTGAGTAAACGGCAACTGGCCTTGGGCAGTATCAATGAGCTGACGCTGCGGCAAGTGGAAACCAGCGTGGAGACTGCCCGAGTCAATGTCGCCAAATATATGACCCAGGTAGACCAGGATAGAAACGCGCTGGCACTACTGGTGGGTGAGCCTCCGAATATCAATCTTGAACAGGTGAACAACTTGCAGGCCGTCTCGCAAACCGCCAGCCTGCCTGATGGCCTTCCCTCTACGGTCTTGCAGAACAGGCCGGACGTGCTGGAAGCAGAGCGCACGCTGCAGGCCAATAACGCCAATATTGGTGCGGCCAGAGCAGCCTTCTTTCCGACCATTTCATTGACGGCATCCGCCGGTTTGGCCAGCCCGGAGTTGGGGAGCCTGTTTAGCGGCAATAACCATGTCTGGAGTTTTGCACCGCAAATCGTGCTGCCCATCTTCAATGGTGGGTTAAACAAGGCCAACCTGAAGGTTGCCGAAGTCAGCCGGGAGATTAGCGTGGCGCAATATGAAAAAGCGATTCAAACCGCGTTCAAAGAGGTCTCTGACGCGCTGGCATTACGTGCCACGCTGGAAGAACAATTGTCGGCCCAAACGGCGCAGGTGAATGCCACGCAAAGAAGCTTTGTACTATCTCGCGCCAGATTCGAGAAAGGCCTGGATAGTTACCTGACAGTACTGGATGCGCAACGTAGCTACTACGCTGCGCAACAGACGCTTATCAGCGTCAGGCTGTCGGAAGTCTCCAATCAGGTGACCTTATATAAAGTCCTGGGGGGCGGCGCATTCTGACATCAGGAGCACAAAGGAAACGCTGGCGATCAACCCCTGCCCCGCCAGCGGCCTGGCCATTCGCCTCACTGACCCTTTTAGCACTCAGGCACACACATCCAACATTGCCCCTAGCCAGAGAGGCTGGGGCAGCATACCATGTCAGCAAACAGGTAATCATCGTATGCAATCCCCAGATGACAGACACATCGCACGCCACTCTTACCCCATATACACTGGGGCTGTTACTTCTCCCGCCCCTGCTATGGGCAGGTAACTTTATCGCAGGCCGCGCCGTCAGCCATGAGGTGCCGCCCGTTGCTTTATCCCTGATCCGCTGGGGCCTGGCGTTTTTATGCTTGCTCCCTTTTGCGATCAAACCGTTTTTGCGTGACCGCGCCCACTACCTAAATTACCGCTGGCATGTGCTAGGGACCGCAATGACGGGCGTACTTGCATTTAATCTGCTGGTGTACTGGGGGTTGCATAGCACCAGCGCAACCAACGGGATTATCCTGAATTCGTTTATTCCCTTTCTAGTCGCAATCTTTGGCGGGTTGTTTTATCAGCAACGCTTATCGACCCGTCAATTGCTCGGGCTACTGATTTCATTGATCGGCGTCCTGACGGTCGTCTCGCATGGCGATATACAAGTGCTGCAATCGCTGGCATTTGCTCCTGGCGATATGATTATTTTTGTCGCCATGATCTGCTGGGCGTTGTTTACCTTGTGGCTAAAACAGATTCCAGTTTTTGTTGACCGCACCGGACTCATGCTATGCCAGGTCCTGATTGCGCTGATTTTATTGTTACCGCTCTATATTTGGGAGAAGCAGACCGCCGTGACAACAGTAGACCATATACAAACGGTCTGGTCGCTGCTTTATATTGGGATTTTTCCTTCGGTGATTGCTTTCCTGGCCTATGCCAAAGCCGTCACATTGGTCGGCTCGGTGCGCGCCAGCGTGTTTATTCACGCCATGCCGATTTTTGGCTCCTTACTCTCCAGCGTGTTATTGAGCGAACCCTTCCATGGCTACCAACTGGCAGGCATGCTGACGATCTTTTGTGGTATTGGGCTGGCGAACATCGGTAAGGTGCATTAAAAATCAAGCCATACGATGCAAGATGGGTGACAGGGCCTTTAACGCCTTCTCGGCATGTTCGTATTGCGGAAACAAACTGGCCTGCACCGCATAAAACCTGGCTGAATGATTCATTTCTTTCAGATGCGCCATTTCATGACACACCACATATTGAATCACATGCGGCGGCGCCTGGATCAAGCGCCAGTTCAGGCGAATCTGCTTGCGGCTATTGCAACTGCCCCAGCGTGACTTGGCATTGGAAAGTCCGACACCGCTCACCTGCTCGCCCATCTGTGCGGCAATTAAGGCAACGCGGCGTTTAAAATCAGGCAAAGCCTGCTGCGCATACCATTGCAGCACTTTGCGCGCGACCCAGTCGGGATTGTTGATATAAGGTGAACGGACCAGCAGCTTGTCCCCCTCTAGCGTGACTGCCTTACTGGTGGGATGCGCAACCAGGGTCAGCACAATATCCTGGCCCATGAACAACAGCGGCTCACCATCCAGCCATTGCATGGGGGCCACCTGATTAGCCTCACGTAGGGCCAGCTTTTGCTGTATCCAGCTGGATTTTTCCTGCAAAACTTGCTGCAATTGCGAGGCAGAAATGCGCTTGGGCGCATGGACCACCAAGCCCTCGGCCGTGATTTTAAGGCCTATGGATCTACGTGCCCGCAGATCCAGCTGGTAAGCAATCGTTTGCCCGTTAGGCAGTTGCAACTGCTGCGTGATCACAGATGCTGCATCTCCGTTTCAATCCATGTTTCGACTTGCTGATTCAACACATCCGGCTTAAGGCCGTTGGTGGGGATGACTGGGCCGATCACCACCTGAATCACGCCTGGATATTTAAGGATGGAGTTTTTACGCCAGTAGCGGCCTGCATTGTGCGCCACCGGCAGCACTGCGGTTTGCGTATGCGTCGCCAGCCAGGCGCCACCAATATGATACTTGGCGCGGGCACCGGGGGCGGTCCGTGTGCCTTCCGGAAAAATCACCACCCACAAGCCACGCTTGAGCCGGTCTTTGCCGTGATTCACTAATTTCTTCAGCGCTTCGCGGCCACTGCTGCGGTCAATCGGAATCGAGCCCACCGCCCACAAACCCCAGCCAAAAAACGGGATCATCAGCAACTCTCTTTTGAGCACCCACACTTGCGGCGGCAAAATGGTTTGCAGGGCAATGGTCTCCCAGGCAGATTGATGTTTTGCCAGAATAATACTGGGCGTGGCCGGAATATGCTCGCGGCCACTGACTTCATAACGCAGATTGCAGGTGACCTTCAGCCACCACATCACCGCATGCGCCCAACCACTGACCCAGCGTGAACGCGTCACCGCGGGCAGCGGAATCAGCACGATTGCCAACAATGAAAATGGAATGGTCAGCACAAACAGGCCAACATAAAACAGCCAGGCTCGCACATACAGCAGCACGGTTTGCATTACTTGTCCCCGGCGATGATGTGCTGTACCGCAGCGGCCAAATCAGCCACCACAATCGTGTTTGCAGGCACTTCGGACAAGTTATAAGTTTCTTCGCCCTTGCCGGTGCGCACCAGGTAAGGCTGGCAACCGGCTTTGGCGAAGGCCTGCAAATCTCGCAAGGCATCGCCCACACCCGGCACTTTGGTCAGTTCGACATTAAAACGGCGGCTGATTTCTTCCAGCATGCCGGTCTTGGGCTTGCGGCAGTCACAATGGGCATCGGCCGCATGTGGACAATAAAAGACGGCGTCAATACGGCCACCAACTTGCGCCAAGGCTTTGTGCATTTTGTCGTGAATGGCATTGAGCGTGGCCATATCAAAATAGCCGCGCGCGATGCCCGACTGATTCGTCGCCACCGCCACCCGGTAGCCATGCTGGTTGAGCAGCGCAATTGCCTCCAGGCTCCCCGGAATCGGAATCCATTCGTTAGGATTTTTGATAAAGGTCGCGCTGTCGCGGTTAATCACGCCGTCACGATCAAGAATGACGAGTTTCATGGCTACACTCCTGACGGCTGTTTAGCTGGCCAACTTGGACAAGTCAGCCACACGGTTCATGGCCTGATGCAAGGTCGCCAGCAGTCCCAGACGATTGGCTTTCAAAGCAGGGTCCTCGGCATTCACCATGACCTCATCAAAGAAGGTATCCACCGGAGCCTTAAGCACGGCCAGTGCCTGTAACGACGCGGTGTAATCGCCTGCTTCAAACAGCTGATCCGCTTTAGGCTTGGTGTCAGCCAGGGCCAGATACAAGGCTTTTTCAGCCGCCTCTTGCAACAAACTGTCGTTCACTTCGGCCTTAACGTCCCCTTCAACTTTCTTGAGGATATTCGACACACGCTTATTGGCAGCCGCCAGCGCAGGCGCTTCTGCCAAATTGGCAAACGCTTGCACGGCACTTAACCGGCGCGGCACTTCTGCCAACTGGTTCGGTGACAAGGACAATACCGCATCCACCTCTTGCGCAGTCGCACCCTGGTCACGCAGATTTACCGCCAGACGATCAAAGCAGAAGGTCTGGATGGCTTCTGCCACCTCGGCATCCCCATGAAAGACGCTCAGCGTTTGTGCGATTAACTGGTCAAAGGCCAACGGCAAATCGGTTTCCATCAGCATACGCAAAATGCCCAGGGCCTGACGGCGCAAGGCAAACGGGTCTTTATCGCCAGTCGGCTTCTCACCAATGCTGAATAGCCCAACCAGGGTTTCCAGCTTATCGGCCAACGCCACCACCACACCTACCTGGCTGCGTGGTAACTCATCACCGGCAAAGCGTGGGCGGTAGTGGTCTTCTATCGCATATGCCACGTCATCGGCCAGGCCTTCATGCTGGGCGTAATAGCGGCCCATAATGCCTTGCAATTCAGGGAACTCGCCGACCATATCGGTCAGCAGGTCAGCCTTGGACAAGCGCGCAGCTTGCGCCACTTTGGCGACAAAACCGTCGCCGCCGATGTGTTGCGCAATGGCGGTGGCAATGGTCACCACACGCTCATTACGCTCGCCTTGCGAGCCGAGCTTGTTGTGGTAAACCACTCTCGCCAAGCCAGCCAGACGGCTTTCCAGCGTCTTTTTGCGGTCCTGGTCAAAGAAGAACTTGGCATCGGCCAGACGCGGACGCACCACGCGCTCGTTACCGCCAATCACCTTGCTAGGATCGGCCGGATTAATATTGGACACAATTAAAAATTTATTTGTCAGCTTGCCCTTGGCATCCAGCAGCGGGAAGTATTTCTGGTTGGCCTTCATGGTCAGGATCAGGCACTCTTGTGGCACCGCCAAAAACTCTGCTTCAAACTGGCCCAGCAATACATTCGGGCGCTCCACCAGCGCCGTGACCTCATCAAGTAATGCGTCATCTTCAATCGGCTTTAGGCCTTGTTTGTCAGCCGCAGCTTGCAATTGCTGCGCAATCTCGGCACGACGGGCATCAAAACTCGCAATCACCGCCCCTTCATCCGCCAGTTGTTGCGCATAGGTGTCGGCAGACGTGAGCGTCACCACCGGATTTTTTGCTTCAAAGCGGTGCCCTTGCGTGGTGTTGCCTGCCGTCAACCCCAGGGTTGAAATCGACACAACGGTATCGCCATGCAAGGCGACCAGTCCATGCGCCGGCCGCACAAAATGAACACTTTCCCAGCCATCATTAATCTGGTAAGTCATCACTTTGGGAATAGGCAATTTGGCTAGCGTTTCATCCAGCGCTTTTTGCAAGCCTTCTTGCAAGGTCGCCCCCGCTTGAGTGGCATCCAGAAACAGAATATCGGCCTTGCCATCGTGCTCCTTACGCAATTTAGCAACTGCGCTTTCGTTCTCGCCCAAGGCCTGCAACTTCTTCACTAATGCCGGCGTTGCATGCCCGTTGGCATCCAGACCAACAGTTGCTGGCATCAGTTTCTGCGCGACTTGCTTGTCCGCCGCTTTTTCGGATACCTGTGTGATATGTGCGGCTAAACGCCGGGGTGACGCAAAGGAGGTGACTACACTGCCCTCTGCCACCAGGCCAGAAGCTTTCAGGCTCTCAGCCAGCACACTACTAAACGACTCGCCCAGTTTTTTCAGTGCTTTGGGCGGCAGCTCTTCTACAAATAATTCAACTAACAGATTGCGGGTACTCATGCGGCGGCTTTCTTGTTTTGTTCGGCTTGTTCGCTTTCCAGTTTGGCGATGACTTCATCCGCCCAGGCTTTAGGCGCCATCGGGAAGCCCAGTCGGGCGCGACTATCGAGATAGCTGGCGGCCACGGCGCGCGCCAGGTTGCGGATACGGCCAATATAAGCGGCACGCTCGGTGACGGAAATGGCACCGCGCGCATCCAGCAAGTTAAACGTATGCGCGGCTTTGAGCACTTGTTCGTACGCCGGCAGCGCGAGCTTCACCTCCATCAAATGCTTGGCCTGTTTCTCATGTGCATTAAAGGCCGTGAACAGGAAATCCGCATCAGAATGCTCAAAGTTATAAGTCGATTGTTCCACTTCATTCTGGTGGAACACATCACCGTATTTCACGCCAGGCGAATATTCGAGGTCATAGACGTTTTCCACGCCTTGCAGGTACATGGCCAACCGCTCCAGTCCATAGGTAATCTCACCGGTGATCGGTTTGCAGTTAATACCGCCTACTTGCTGAAAATAGGTGAATTGCGTCACTTCCATGCCGTTGAGCCAGACTTCCCAGCCCAGCCCCCAGGCGCCCAGCGTCGGGTTTTCCCAGTCATCTTCGACAAAACGGATATCGTTTTCTTTCAGATTAAACCCCAGTGCCTCGAGTGAGCCGAGGTAGAGCTCCAGGATATTGGCCGGGGCGGGCTTCAGTACCACCTGAAATTGGTAGTAATGCTGCAAGCGGTTTGGGTTTTCGCCATAGCGACCATCTTTGGGGCGGCGGCTAGGCTGCACATACGCGGCTTTCCAGGGCTCAGGGCCCAGGGCGCGCAAAAAAGTTGCGGTGTGGCTGGTACCAGCGCCCACTTCCATATCGTAAGGTTGCAACAAAGTGCAGCCTTGTTTGTCCCAGTATTCCTGAAGCTTTAAAATAATTTGTTGAAAGGTCAGTACCATGACGCCTGATCCAGATAAATGTAAAACCAATATTTTACCTGATTCAGCCCGGGTAAAGAAATTGCATTCAGGCCATGCCCAGCTACCTGGCAGCCCCATTTGAAGAGTTGAATGCTTTTTTTACGGCTTTTTGCGATTGTGGCATTCACTGAATTTTGTTAGATTGAGAAGATGAGCACTTATCGCACATGGGTACTGTTGTTGACGCTATGGTTTGCCTTGCTGCAAACCGTCGCGCCGCTCATGCACGCCCATGCTGCTGGCGATACCGCGGCGGATGACGGTCCGCACATGCACATGGTAGATATCCCCGCCCTGCATACTCAGGCCGAAGCTTCCAAGCACCCTTTTCACTGGCATGTACACTCCAACAAATCGCACGGTCAAATCATCGGCTTAGGCCAAGCCATCAGCGAAAGCAATCCGCTGTCATCACTGATAGATGCCTATGCCAGCTTTTGGCTGCCCGCCGCCATTTTGCCCGCACTACTGTTGCTGGCAATCGCGCTGCAACGATCTGAAAAACCTTTTGAGCGACACCGTCAGGAACGCGCTCCGTCCAGTCTCACTCTCGCCTGCCACGCCCCACGCGCACCGCCTTACGCCTGAATAAATACGCGTAGCACCGGTTGGCATTAGCCATCCGTTTGCCTGTTTTATTCAGGAGCCTCTATGTTTCATTTAATAAGGGGAGTCAACCGCTCCCTGCTGATCGCCTGGCTTGCCGCCTGCGGCGTCTGGCTTGCGCAACCAGCGCTGGCCGAGAAATTGCCCGCCAGTGTCGCCCAGCATCCTACCGAGCACGAAGATATCGTGGCGCTGAATGCACGCCTGTCACTGCACGAGGTTTTGCAGCAGGTGGTGGCCATTCACCCGCAACAAGCCTTGCTGGCCGCGCATCAGCAAATGGTCAACGCACGCAAAATCATGGCAAAAAGCTGGTTACCCCTGGCACCTAGCGTGGGTTTCTCTCATCAAAACGATGCCTGGCAGAGTGATCGCGATGAGCGCGAATGGCAAGCACAAATGCAAATCCCGATCTGGCTACCGGGGCAACGCGAAGCGCGTAGCCAGGTGGCCAGTTTGGCCGATAACAGCCTGTCACAGGACCAGGCCAGCCTGCAACAGCTGGCGGCAGACTTGTTGCGCAATGCGGTTTGGGAGATTGCCATGCGCCGTAACGAGTTGCGTCTGGCAGAAAGCAGACGCGAGACCTTGCGCAGCATTGCCGAGGATGTGCAAAAACGCTTTCGGGCGGGAGAAGTGGCCAGACTCGAGGTGATGCAAACCAGCCAGGAAACCTTGCAGGCTGAGCGCTTGTGGATCACGGCACAGGCAGAACTCATGCATGCGCAATTCCGCTACCAGCAGTTGACCGGTCTGAATGAAATGCCAGCCCGCCTCGAAGAATCCCTCTCCAGCCGTGAAGGCTATACAGAATCCCCGTTTTGGCTGGCAGCCCAAGCAAAAGTCAAGCTGGCAGAAGGGCAGCGTGACCTGACCATGATAGAGCAGCGACAAAACCCGACGCTCACGGTGAACACGCGCACTATGCAAGGAGGGTTTGATAGCAAGTTCAATAGCAGCATGGGGCTTTATGTCAACATCCCGCTGCAAAGCGAAGTGCAGCGTGCGCCCCTGATTGCCAATGCAGAACAAAATATCGGCGATGCACGCATGCAACTGGAAACGCTGCGCCGCCAGCTCGAAAACAGCCTGCACGAGGCTGAGCACAACCTGCATGTCAGCCGCCAGGAGCTCGCCGTCATCGAGCAACAACAAGCCATCGCCAGTGAAAATTTTGCGCTGGCACGCAAAGCCTATCGGCTGGGCGAGCTTGACCTCAACCAATTATTACGCCTGCAACTGCTGGCTTTTGAAGCTGAACGCAGTTTGAGCAGCCAGCAACTTCAAGTGCAATGGAATATCGCCAAATACAATCAGGCCGTAGGAGTCCTCCCATGAAAAAAATACTGTTATTCACGCTCGCGGCTTGCCTGTCCTTGAACACCCTGGCGGCCACACGCTTGCCACTGACCGCGTCACAACTGCAGCAAATGCAGGTGCAATGGGGGCCGTTGAAAGCCCAGCAAACCGGTCTTTCTGCCAGCTATCCCGCAGAAGTCGTCTTGCCACCCACGCAAACACGCGTGGTCACCGCGCCACAAGCCGGCCTGATTACCAAACTGAATGTCAGTGTCGGCGATAGTGTGAAACAAGGCCAGGTCATCGGCCAGCTCAGCAGCCCAGACCTGATCGCCTTACAAAGCAATTATCTGCAAGCAGAAACCCAGGCCAGACTGCATGAGCAAGCCCTCAAACGTGACCAGGAATTATTCAAGGACGGCATTATTGCCCAGCGCCGGATGCAGGAAACCCAAAGCGCATATGAAACCAGCCAGGCGCTCATGCATGAGCGGCAACAAACCCTCAAGCTGTCTGGCCTGAGCGAAACGCAAATCCATCAGCTGGCGCAAAAACGCAGCATGCAAAACGGCATGGTCATTATTGCGCCTATCAGCGGCCAAATCATGGATCAGCAGCAATCCGTAGGCGCACGCGTGGACATGGCCATGCCGATTTTCACGATCATGAATCCCAAGCCGTTATGGCTGATGATGCAGCTGCCGATTGTGCAGGCCAGCACACTGACGCCTGGCACAGCCGTCAAATTGCCCAAGTTGGGGCTGAGCGCCAAAGTTGAAACCGTGTTGCGCAAGCTCAACAAAAACAACCAAACAACGCAAGTCCGTGCCGTCATTAGCGAAGGCGCCGAGCAACTGTCTATCGGGCAAATCGTAGATGTGGCGCTGGTTGAGCATACGACACAACACAGTTTTGCCGTCCCGAGAACGGCGGTAGCCCGCCAGGGCGAGCAGGCGCTGATTTTTGTGCAACAAGCCAACGGCGTGACCGTCATGCCCGTCAACATTCTGCTGGAAGAAGACCAACAGCTGATTATCAAAGCTGATTTAACCGGCAATGAGCGTATCGCCACGCATGGCGTAGCCGCCTTAAAAGGCTATTGGCTGGGCATGGGGGGAGAATAAGCATGTTGAACTGGCTTATTGAAACCTCGCTCAAGCAGCGACTACTGGTGTGCGTGTTTGCGATCGGCCTGCTGTTCGCAGGCTGGACCGCTTATCAGACCATTGCCATTGACGCCTTCCCGGATGTCTCTTCGACGCAAGTCAAAATTATCATCAAATCACCGGGCATGACGCCTGAAGAAGTTGAGACGCGAATTACCGCACCGATTGAAGTCGAGATGCTGGGCATCCCCAAACAAACCAGTTTACGCGCGGTGGCGAAATATGCCCTGACCGACATCACCATCGACTTTGAAGACGGCACCGATATCTACTGGGCGCGACAGCAAGTCACCGAGCGGCTCAACAATGCCTGGCCCAACTTGCCCGCCGAGATTTCTGGCGGCATCGCCCCCATGACCACCCCGCTTGGTGAGATGTTCATGTTCACCATAGAGTCGGACACGCTCAGCCTGCAGGAAAAGCGCTCGCTCCTGGACTGGGTGATTCGTCCACGTTTGCGCACCGTGCCTGGCGTGGCCGATGTCAATGCCCTGGGCGGACTGGTGCGCAGCTTTGAAATCGTGCCGGATAACACCAAGCTGCAGGCACGTGGCGTCGCCTTGAGCGAACTGCAACAAGCCATCAGCGAAAACAACCGCAACGATGGAGCAGGCCGCCTCAAGGATGGCGAAGAGTCTTTACTGGTACGTGCTGAAGGCGCCTTCAAGACGCTGGATGATGTGCGCCATACCGTGCTCAAAGGTCACCAGGGCAGCCCCATACGCATCGCGGATGTTGCCGAAGTCCGCATCGGGGAATTGACCCGTTACGGTGCCGTCAGCCGTAACGGTAAAGGTGAAGCGGTGGAAGGCCTGGTGTTGGGCTTGAGGGGCGCGAACGCCAGACAAGTGGTGGAAGGCGTACGTGCCAAACTGGATGAAATCGCCCCCACCCTCCCCAAGGGCGTCAATATTCATGTGTTTTATGACCGTGGTAATCTGGTCGAACACGCGGTACACACGGTGAACAAGGCGCTGATGGAAGCGGTAGTGCTGGTGCTGATTTTACTGGTACTGTTTTTAGGAAACCTGCGTGCAGCGCTCACCGTTGCCTGCGCCTTGCCCCTGGCCATGCTCGCCACCTTTTGGCTCATGCAGCAATATGGCATGTCAGCCAATCTCATGTCATTGGGGGGCCTTGCCATCGCCATTGGCATGTTGGTCGACTCTGCCGTGGTGGTGGTCGAAAACATCGTCGAACATCTGGCGCACAAGCAAGCCTCACCCACCACAGATAAACTCGGCATCATTCTCGCGGCCATGCGCGAGGTCAGTGTGCCTGTCAGTGCCGGTATGATCATCATCATGACCGTATTTCTCCCCTTACTCAGTCTGCAAGGGTTGGAAGGCAAGCTGTTTGCGCCGGTGGCGCTGAGCATTATTTTCGCTCTAGGTTCATCGTTGTTGCTATCGCTCACCATTATTCCGGTACTGGCCTCGTTCCTCATCCGCGACCAGGCCAACGAAGAGCCATGGTTGATCCGGCACCTCAATCACTGGTATGCCAGCGCACTGAACACGGCCATGCAACATAAGCGCCCTGTGCTTTTAGCCGCGGTTATCCTGCTGGTGCTCACCGGCGCCGTCTATCCGCTGATCGGCAAAACCTTTATGCCCACCATGGATGAAGGCGACATCATCATCGGCACCGAAAAACTGCCCTCTATCTCGCTGCAACAAAGCATCGCAACAGATAACCATCTGCAACAAACCCTGCTACAACAAGTGCCAGAACTCGAAGGCGTTTACTCCAGGGCGGGCGCTGATGAACTGGGCCTGGACCCGATGGGCGTGAATCAGACCGATAATTTTCTGGTGCTCAAACCGCGTGACCAATGGCAAGTGCCAGACAAAGCCACGCTGATCGAAAAGCTACGCCAGGTCATGCACAGCATTCCAGGCCTGGATTACAACTTCACGCAACCGATCGAAATGCGCGTAAACGAAATGATCCTCGGTGTGCGTGGTGATTTGGCGCTCAAAATCTTTGGGACAGACCTCAACGTACTTGACCAGAAAGCGCAGCAAATCATCAAAGTGCTTGAATCCATCCCGGGCAATCAGGATGTCTATACCCCGCAAAACAGTGGCGTGCAATATTTGCAAATCAAGATAGACCGCGTCGCCGCCGGCCGACTCGGCCTTAGCGTGGCGGACATCAACACCCTGCTGCAAAGCCAGCTCGAAGGCAAATTGCTGGGTATCGTGCTGGAAGGCAACCGCCGCACCCCGATCTTGCTGCGCGGCAGCCAGATCGTGCGCGAATCCGCCGCCGACTTCAGCCAGCTCATGCTGGCGCTGCCACAAGGCGATACCGTCCCCCTTTCCAGCGTCGCCCACGTCGTGCGCGAAGAAGGCCCGGTCAAGATAGACCGCGAACGCGGCAACCGCATGGTCGTCGTCACCGCCAATGTCAAAGGGCGCGATCTGGTCAGCTTTGTAGAAGAAGCCAAGCAAAAAGTGGCACAGCAAGTAACGCTACCCGAAGGCTACTGGCTGAAATGGGGCGGCCAGTTTGAAAACCAGCAACGTGCCGCCGCACGGCTTAGCATCGTCATCCCGATTGCGGTCACACTGATTGCCCTGCTGCTGTTCATGACCTTCGGCTCCCTGCCCAAAGCCCTGCTCATACTCGCCAACATCCCATTTGCCATGATCGGTGGCGTATTCGCACTGTGGCTGTCAGGTGAATACCTGTCTGTCCCAGCCTCGGTCGGCTTTATCGCGCTGCTAGGGATCGCCGTACTAAATGGCGTCGTCATGGTCAGTCACTTCCAACACCTGGCCGAACAAGGGATGGCCGCCAGCCTCATCGCCTACGAAGGCGCCAAACGCCGCCTGCGGCCAGTACTCATGACCGCCAGCATCACCGCCTTTGGCTTGATTCCCTTATTGTTTGCCACCGGACCAGGCGCTGAGATTCAACGGCCATTAGCCATTGTGGTGATTGGTGGCCTCATCACAGCGACCTTTTTGACATTGTTTGTCTTGCCGATTTTGTATCAGCACTTTTTTGGTAGGGAAAAGAGGGGTTAAATGAGCAAGCAATTCTTCTTCGCCTTGATGTTTGGCTGACTAGTCAGGCAATCTTTTCGCCTTTAGACCAGTGACTTCCCTCCAGAAAGTCACCTCGTCCAGCACCGTGTTGCGGCATAGGCTGAGCTTCAGGTGAAGCCGTATTGGCAGCTCTAGCCAAGATGAGTTTCGCGAACGCTTAGCCTCAGTCCGGCAAAGCAATGGACGAAATCCCTAAGCCGAGCACCGCAGGGAATCAGTGGAAGCTGGGGTGCACTTTCTTTTGCTGACTTGTTCTTTGAGCAAGCAAAGAAAAATCACTCGCCGAGTGGCGAAATAGAACATCACAGATTACAAGCAACTATCCGCGTGGGCATCCATGCCCACCCTACTACTCTATCAATCAACCATGATGTGGACACAGAATGCCCTAAGAATCGCCTACCAAATCCACGCAGACCTAGCTGCACTCACGACAAGACTGGTCTACTTCAATCCGCAAACGCAAGCAGCAAGAATTACCTTCTTACCCTAGTCCAGATCAATCCTGCCACACTCAAGACCAAAAACGCCCAATTCCCCCACCAAACATAAGGCGTCTGTCCTTGGTAGCTCTGCGCTTCGCCCGTCAAAATCACCGCCTCATCATGCGGTGCATGCTGCAATACCTGGCCATTTTTATCGATGATGGCGGTCGCGCCCGTATTGGTGCTACGCAACACCATCCGCCCGGTTTCAATGGCGCGCACCTGGCTGAATTGCATATGCTGGTCGGCCGCAAACGATTGTCCGTACCAGGCATCGTTGCTGATATTGACCAAGAGCTCGGCTTGCGGCAGTTGCTGGGCAATTTCTTCCCCAAACACGTCTTCATAGCAAATATTGACACCGACTTTTTGCCCGGCAATCAGCAATGGCTGTTTCGATGTGCCGCGGGATAAATCGCTGAGCGGCATATGCAGCCAGTCTCGGTAGATCCAGCCGAACAGGCTTTTAAGCGGAATAAATTCGCCAAAAGGCACCAGGTGGCTTTTGGAGTATGACTGTGTGGGAGAGCTGCCCAGGCTGATGGCGCTATTAAAGTACTGGTCTTGTTTGGACTCAACAACGCCCACCAAGAGGTCGCCTTTTTGCTGTACTGCGTGCTGTTTGAGAGCATCGAGATAGCTGGGCGCAAGTTGGTCAAGCAACACTGGCAAGGCGGTTTCGGGCAGCACCATCAGTTGGGCTCGTGTTTGCTGCACCATGTCGAAATACTGACGCAGGGTCTGTTCCGCGTGCTCAGGCGACCATTTGATGGTTTGGCTAATGTTGCCTTGCAGCAAGGCGACCGAGACAGGTTTTCCCGTAGGCTGCGTCCACGGCACCAGTGTCAGCAGGCTGCCGCCTAGCCACAATAGCGCGAGCATGATGAAAGCAGGTTTACGCTGCGGCGTGATCAGCAGGCAAGCAAGACTGGCAGCCCCCAGCATGAGCAAGGCAGAGACGCCATAGATGCCAACGACAGGCAGAAAACCGCTGAGCGGGCTATCTGGGGCCTGACTGTAGCCCAGAGTCAACCAGGGGAACCCGGTAAAAATCCAGCTACGCACCCAGTCTGACAAAGCCCATAGCAGTGGCGCAGACCATAGCAGATGACCGACTTTCTTTGCCAGGTAACCCGCGATGGCCGGGAACAGTGCCATGAAGGCGCACAGGCAAAAGGTACAAAAACCGGCAAACCACCAGGGCATGCCGCCAAAGGTATGCAGGCTGATATAAATCCAGTAGATACCAACACCGTATAAGCCCAAGCCAAACGCCAGGCCCAGCCTGAACACTTGCGCGGGCGTGGCCGCCTGCTGCCAAATTACCAGCAACGCTGCCAGCGTCAGCCAAGGTAGCCAAAACAGGTTAAACGGCGCAAAACCAAACACCGTTAACGCGCCTAACAGGCATGAAAGAGCGGCTTGCTGCATCCACGAGGCCTGATTAAGCCAAGCATTCATTACGCGCATGGCAGGCCTTTCGGGTGGCCTTTGACCGGCTGTAAATCTGCCATCTTAAGCCAGGCTGAAAAATCGGCGGACTGCATGACTTGCCACTCGATCATGCGCGCAATGGCGATGGGGTCCAAGGGATCCACCGTCTGTGTTGGCCGGGCAGGATGGCACATGAGCACAGGTGGCAATTCGTTTTGCCTGACAGGCGCCAGTTGCTTGAGTTGTCTGGCCCATTCTATCCAGTGTGCCTGATAGGCGGCAGCATCGCCCTGAAAATCATAGACGCCTAATAAGACTGGCGAGACCCGGAAACCAGCCGCACTTGCCTGTCGCTGCAAGGCTTGTGCGCCTAGCCAATGAATAATGCGCGCCTTGAGACCGGTTGCTGCTGGCGGGCTGGAAATACGCAACCAGGGACGTTGATCCACGGGCAGATGGCCATAGCGTTGTTGCATGAGTGTGATCAACGATTCGCGGATGACTGGCAACTGGTGCACATGCAAGTGACCATCAATATAATCAGGCGGCGTGTGCAAGGCCGCTTCAAAGGCATCCAGTTGCTGTGTGATATTCGCCGTCACATCTGCAGGGTTGAGCATGCCGCACAGGCTGCGCATGATCAGGACGGGATGTGCAAAGCGTGAGGTGTGCGCGTACTGCGTGAAATCAAGATGCAAGCCGATGTCTGCCAAATTGCGGATGGCTGGCGTGACATGCCGGGCACTCTCTGACCAACGCGGACTCAGGGTCATGCAAGAGGTGGCGGTCAATACGCCGCGCTCGATCAAGGCCAGGATGGCGTCATCAATCGCGGCGGACTGCGCATAATCATCTGCACAAATAATCAGCTGCGTCATGCTTGGCCCTCATGGTGTTGAAACGCCCAAAAGCGGCTGAGCAGCCAGGTGCTTGCCGCGACCATCACCATCACGCAGCCGAGCACCAGCCAGAAGGGCAGCGGCGTATAGTTTAGCCCTAGCCATAACAGGGCCTGATTGCCAAAGAACCCCAATAAGGCCACCGCAAAAAACTTGCAGAATGCCGCCAGATGATTGGCTTGTGTGCCGCGAAAAGACCATAGCCGATGACCGAGGTAACTGACCGGGAATGCGCATAAAAAGCCGATCCAATTCGCCTGTGCCGGTGACAGGCCCCAGGCATGTGCCAGTAGCGCCATGACATAATGGACGGCGGCCGCGAAGGCACCAACACTGACAAACCCGAGTACCGAGGCACGCATGGGACGCTTAGCGGGAATCCGCTGATGGCGCAGGCGTGACGACTTCTGCCACAATGTAGGGTGGCCGCCCTTTGACCTCATCATAAACACGCGCCAGATATTCGCCAAGCACGCCGATAAACAACAACTGTACGCCGGACAGGAACATCATGCTGGCAACGACGGTGGGCCATCCAGGAACAGACTCATGAAAAAATAGCGCATCAATGACCACCAGCAGACCATAGGCAAAAGCAAGGATGGCCAGGGTGGCACCAGTCAGGCTGGCCAGACGTAAAGGCAACACCGAGAAACTGGTAATGCCAGTCCAGGCCAAGGCAATCAGCTTGAGTTTTGAATAAGCACTTTCACCATGCAACCGCGGCAATGGGGTGTACGGAATGCCGATCGACTTGTAGCCAACCCAGGCATAGATACCTTTCATGAAGCGGTTGCGTTCTGGCAGTGCACACAGCGCATCGACCACTTTACGGTCCATCAGGCGGAAATCACCGGCGTCGCGTGGAATTTCCACATGGGTGCTGCTACTCATCATGCGATAAAACAGCCGAGATCCCCAGAGTTTGAAAGGCGATTCCTGCTCGCGGTCCTGACGCACGGCATAGACCATGTCATATCCTTCCCGCCACTTTTCCAGCATGGTGTACATCAGATCTGAAGCGTGCTGACCATCGGCATCCATACAAATGACGATCTCACCCTTGGCATAAGTCAGGCCAGCGCTGATGGCGTTTTCCTTGCCAAAGTTGCGGGAGAACTTGACCAGGGTCACACGACACTCTTCCACCAGCGACTGCACCACGAGAGAGGTCTGATCACGGCTACCGTCATCCACCACGACAATGTCCCAGTTGGGCGACATTTGCTGCAAATCTTGCCGGATATTTTGCAAGGTTTTTGCAATATTTTTTTCTTCGTTGTAAGCAGGCACCATCACCGTCATATGCGGCTGGGCAGATTGGCGATGGCTAACAGCAGTGGTCATGGCGTCATACTCAAAAATAACTGGGACTATTGTAGCGGATTGCGGTTAGTTTTTGGCTGGCGTCGCTTTGCGATCCGCCCCTTGCAAGTGACGACGGTCCTTGACTACCGCCAGCCACATGCCTTCGCGCTGGATGCCACTGATGAGTTTGCCTTGCATGACCTCGTGGCAATGCATATTGGTGGTGGAGAGGAAAAAATCTGCTTCCTCCCAGCGACGGGTGACACTAAAACGGCCATCCAGATAGGGCTCGATTTGTGGCGTATCCACACAGGCAGCCACCCAATAAGGCTGGGCGCGCGCGGGCAAATGCAGGGCCGTGAGTTGGGCCGCAGCCGCCCGCAAGGCGCTGGACCAGTAATCGCCCTCCCACTTGAACTGTGCTTGTACCTGATCGCCGACCAGACGATTCAACCTGACGTATTGATACGGATGCATTTGCACAATATCCACCAGCGTTACCAGCATGAGTCCGGCGATAACACCCGCCCACAGAGCCTGCGCGTGATAATGCAAGGACGATGTGCACTGCACGCAGGCCTGCCAAACCGCGCGCACAGACCAGGCAGACAAGATGGCCAGCAAGGGCAAGATAAAGGTAAAGTGTCGGACACCATTGTACAAAGCTGGACGGTCATCCATGACAAAGACCAGCGGAAACAGGATGCCCATCAACAGCGTATACATAGCCATGCGTGTTGCGTTGTCGGCCAGGCGCAGTGACCGTCTATTCACCAGCCACAGCACGGCGACCCCGGCAAACGCCAATAGCGCTGCCTCAGGCAACTTCACCGCCAGATACTGGAACAAATAGCTGCGTGGAACTTCGCTGATGTTATACACCACCCCGTTGGCGATGGTTTGCATATTAAAGTCAAAGTGGGAGAACGACTTGGCCGCCTCCAGCATGTTGTCTGCCTCGATCACGCTCCAAGGCCAGCACATGGCCATAAACACAAACGCCAGCACTGCCGCAGGCAGCAACACCCATACCATGCGCAACAGGCGCGAAAATATCGGCGTGTGCAGTTGCCTGTGATCGAGCCAGGCCCGCAGCATGACCAGCAAAACCAGGTAAATCACGGCAAAGGCGCCGCCCACGCGCAAGCCAAGCGCACCGCCGACCGCAAAGCCAAGCAGGACAATGACTCTGCCACTCACCAGTTCCATGTCGCGCACCACCAAGGCGGTGGCATACAGCGCCCACAGCATGCAGGTCGCAAACGGAACATCTTTGGTATGGGTAAACATGGTGCCTGACCACGACACCGTCAAAAACAACATGGTCATTGCCAACAGTGCCAGACGGGGGCCGCCTAGCAACCGGCCAAATTGCGAGACACCATAAAAACCAAGCAAGCCAAACAAGGCCGAGAGCAGGTGTCGGATATCCCAGATCATGACCGGGATATAGGGGTCGAGTGCGGCCGCGATAATATCGAACAGGCCGCCATAGAGATATAGATTACGGTAATGAAAAGCGTCCTGGTCTTTGAATCCCGACTGATACCAGTCAAGCAGCATTTGGCCATAGGTATGCTGCACATACTCATCATTGCTGATGCCATGCTGACGGAAGGTCAACGCCACCCATGCGACCAGTACAAGCCAAAACAGCCGGATCAACCAGCGGTAAAGTGACTCATTCAAGGAAGCATTTGCAGCAGCGTTCATGGGCCTTGCCATTAAAAAAATGAAACAGGCGCAAGCGTATCACGACACCCTGCCGGATGGTAGAGCAAGACCCATGGTCTTGCTCGTATTTTGTCAAATTAAGGAAGAATGCTTATTGCGTACCAGGATCGGTATGCACGGAGAAACGGTAGCCTGAACCGCGGACAGTCTGAATCATTTCCTGATGATTGGAGGCCACCAGTGCGTTGCGTAAACGACGGATATGCACATCCACGGTACGGTCTTCAACAAAGACACGGTCACCCCACACCTTGTCCAGCAGTTGCGTACGGCTATGCACACGCTCCGGATTGGTCATGAAGAAATGCAGCAGTTTGAATTCGGTAGGGCCCAGTGGAATATGGACATTATGACCAGTCACACGATGGGTAGTCGGGTCTAGATGCAAGCCGGCAATTTCAATCGGATCATCTGTCATCTGCGGCGCACGTCTGCGCAACACGGCCTTGATGCGTGCATTTAATTCACGCGGGCTGAATGGCTTGGTCACATAATCATCCGCACCCACTTCTAGACCACGCACCTTGTCAAACTCATCGCCGCGGGCAGTGAGCATGATAATCGGCACTTCTTTGGTCATGCTGTCAGATTTAAGCCTGCGCGCAAACTCGATCCCGCTCATGCCAGGCAACATCCAGTCCAGTAAAATCAGGTCTGGCATCGTTTCGCGTAACAACATTTGTGCATGTTCAACGCTGGTGGCACGGATAGCATGATGCCCCGCCTGTTTGATATTCAACGCCAGCAATTCCTGGATCGCCGGTTCGTCTTCTACCACCAAAATATTCGCTGCAGCCATGACACTCCCTTCGAGCAATATTGAGATCAAACTACTTAATTGAATGCTCGCCAGTTTATGAATGAATTATGACATTTTAATGACAACATCACATAAATTTAATCAAGACTGTTATTGCCTTTTGGGGCAAATTGTAACAATATGTAACAGACGTAAATGAGGGGCTTTATCTTGATTAATCTTTCCAAAGAACACATTACAGCCGGCAATCAGTTTAATCGCTGGCTGGTACCGCCAGCCGCATTGGCAGTACATCTTTCAATAGGCATGGCCTATGGCTTTAGCGTGTTCTGGAAACCGTTAGGCAATGCATTGACCGGACCAGACGGCAAACCTGTTGCCGCCTGTGCTGCAGGCGCATCCACTTTCGCCGACAAATTGGCCGGCACCGCAAAAGCATTGACCGCCACCGACTGTAACTGGACCCAGTTTGATCTGGGCTGGATGTATACCTTATTTTTTGTCTTACTTGGCTGCTCGGCGGCCATTTGGGGCGGCTGGCTGGAACGGGCAGGACCACGTAAAGCCGGCCTGGTAGCCATGCTTTGCTGGTGCGGTGGTTTACTGATTTCGGCGCTGGGCATACACCAGCATCAACTCTGGATGATGTGGCTGGGTAGCGGCGTCATCGGCGGCATCGGCTTGGGGCTAGGCTACATCTCACCCGTTTCCACCCTGATTAAATGGTTCCCAGATCGGCGCGGCATGGCGACCGGCCTGGCGATTATGGGCTTTGGCGGGGGCGCCATGATAGGCTCACCTCTGGCGACTAAGCTGATGGCGATGTTTGCCACACCGACAGACCCTGGTGTCTGGCAAACGTTTGTGGTGCTGGCGCTGATTTACGCGGTATTCATGACTTGTGGTTCGCTGGGTTACCGTGTCCCCGCCGCCAACTGGAAACCTGCTGGCTGGACGCCACCCGATGTACAACACAACCGACTGGTAGCCACCCGGCATGTACACTTGAAAAATGCCCATAAAACGCCACAGTTCTGGCTGTTATGGCTGATTTTGTGCATGAATGTGTCCGCAGCCATCGGTATTATTGGCGCAGCAGCGCCGATGTTACAAGAGACCTTTGGTGGCGTATTGATAGGCCAGCCACAACTGGGCTTTGCCGAGATCAAGGCAGACGAAGCATTAACCGCCACAGCAGCCGCGGTTGGCGCAGGCTTTGTCGGTCTCATTTCGCTGTTCAATATTTTTGGCCGTATCGGCTGGGCCACCTCTTCCGATAAATTGGGGCGCAGAACCACTTACTTTATCTTTTTTGTGCTGGGTATCATGATGTATGTCTGCGGCACCTATGCCGCCAACCATCATCAGCTAGCCTTGTTCCTACTGGTGTTTTGTGTGATCGCCTCCATGTACGGCGGCGGCTTTGCGACCATTCCCGCCTACCTGGCAGACCTGTTTGGCACGCAGTTTGTTGGTGCGATTCATGGCCGCCTGTTAACCGCCTGGTCTACCGCAGGGATTTTGGGGCCCGTCATCGTCAACTACATGCACGATGTGAGGCTGGAGGCTCATGTTCCGTATGCAGACATTTATGCGCCGATATTCATGACGCTGGCGGCTTTGCTTGGGGTGGGCTTCACGGCCAATTTGCTAGTCCGGCCAGTGGCAGACAAATACTTCATGTCCGACAGCGAACTGGCGGCTGAACAGCAAAGCGGCAAAAAACCGGCAGACAACGCAGTCAGCCTTGTTAACGCGGATACACCAACACCTGCCATACTGGTAAAACTGGCCTGGCTGGCAGTACTGATCCCCATCAGTTACGGCATCTGGATGACCGTACAAAAAGCCTGGTCATTGTTCGCATAATCCGTAAAGCAGCCGTTTGGGTTAAAATAGCACTTTTATGTGTTAATCCACGGACTCAAAGTGAACAAAATTGCCCAAAATCTGGACGGTACCGGTAAAAAAATCGGTATCGTTCTTTCCCGTTTTAACGACAATATCGGTGCAGGTTTGCTTAACGCCTGCGAACAAGAACTGCTCAAACTGGGCGTCGCTGCTGAAGATATTACGCTTGCCAGTGTCCCTGGTGCGCTCGAAACGCCCCTGATTCTGCAGCACATGGCGCTGTCAGAAAACTTCGATGCCCTGATTGCCCTAGGCGCTATCATCCGCGGCGAGACCTACCACTTTGAAGTGGTGTCCAACGAGTCCGCGCGCGGCATTTCCGAAGTGCAGCGTGACACTGGCGTGCCCGTCGCCAACGCCATCCTGACCACCGAAAACGACGAACAAGCCGAAGCACGCATGGCCATCAAAGGCGCTGAAGCTGCACAAGTGGCGATTGAAATGGCCAATCTGGTGAATGCACTATGAGTGCTGATCAGGCAGCACCCAGCAAAAGCAAAGGCAGTAAAAACCGCCGAAAATCGCGTGAGCTGGCGCTCAAGGCCCTGTACCGCAACCGTATGAATGCGGGCGATGTCAAACAACTGCGCCTGGACAGTTTGGATGACCCGGACTATTTCAAAGCGGATGAAGCGTATTTCAAACAACTGCTGACCGGGGTACTCGAGCAGACCGAGCAAATCGACGCCATGATCGGCCAGTTTATTGACCGTCAACTCGAAGAACTGAGTCCAATCGAACATGCCATTTTGCGTATTTCAGGCTATGAACTGATGTTTGATGTCAGCATCCCCTACCGGGTCGCGATCAACGAAGGCGTGGAGCTCGCCAAATCTTATGGCGGCATAGACGGCCATAAATACATCAATGGCGTCTTGGACAAAGTTGCAGCACAGGTCCGTCCACATGAGTTTGGTCAACAGCTCAGAAAGTAACCCCTCGACGATTCCGCCTGGATCTGACATAAAAAAACAGCGCTTGTAAGCGCTGTTTTTTTATGCTCGGCTAAGTGAGCAAGTCGCGTCCAATGAACAGTCAGGACTAAAGTGACAAGGTCACCAACTGCATGGCAGCAGCATCCAAACGCGCCACCACAGCGGTATCGTGCCAATCCCCCAACACCCAACGCTCACAGGCATGCTGATCGACCAGCAAAGGATGTATCGCTGGCCGGTGTGTATGGCCATGCAGCAACACATCCGGATAGTGATTATCGCGGATCAACTGGTTGACCGCCTCACCATTCACATCCATGATCTGCATGCTTTGGCTGGCTTTGTTTTGCGCACTCTGGCTACGCGCTTGTTGGGCAAAGGCAATACGTGCTGCCAACGGCTGCGACAGAAAAGCGTGTTGCCAGGCCGGACTGCGCACCTGCTGACGAAATTGCTGATAAGCCACATCGTCCGTGCATAGCGCATCCCCATGACTCAACAGAAGACTTTTGCCTGCCATCTGCAAGCGTGCAGGGTCTTGGAGTAAAGTGACGCCACAGGCCTCAGCAAAGGCCTCACCGATTAAGAAGTCACGGTTACCGTGCATGAAATAAAGCTGAACACCTTGTGCCGACAAAGCCCTAAGCGCCTGGACGACAGGCAAAAATGCTCTGCCATACTCGGCGTCTTGCAGCAGGTCATCACCCACCCAGACCTCAAAAAAATCACCGAGAATATACAATGCGCTGGCCTGACTGACCTCGGTGTCTAGCCAACGCAAAAAAGCCTGCGTTACCGCAGGCCTTTGCGCACTCAAGTGCAGATCAGAAATGATCCAGGTGGTCATGCCCTAGGCAACCACAACTGCTTTTTCAATCACCACAGGTTCAACCGGCACATCCTGATGACCAGCGCGGCTAGCTGTTTTTACTGCTGTGATTTTATCCACGACGTCCATGCCTTCGACCACTTTACCGAACACGCAGTAACCCCAACCTTGAGTGGTGGGTGCGCTAAAGTTGAGAAAATCGTTATCTTTCACGTTGATGAAAAACTGGGCAGACGCTGAGTCTGGCACCATGGTACGTGCCATGGCAATCGTATATTTGTCATTGCTGAGGCCATTATCGGCTTCATTTTTGATCGGCGCGTCAGTTGGTTTTTGCTTCATGTCGACATCAAAGCCACCGCCTTGAATCATGAAGTCTTTGATCACGCGATGAAAAATCACGCCATCATAAAAGCCTTTTTCTACATAGCTCAAAAAGTTAGCGACCGTGATCGGTGCTTTTTCTGCGTTGAGTTCTAGCGTGATATCGCCAAAGTTAGTCGTCAGTTTGACCAAAATATTCTCCGTTGATTAAAGGTTGCGACAATCAATAAGCTCAATTAATTGACTATCGTTGCACGTTTGATGATGACCGTACGATAGGGCACATCCGAAAAACCGCGCTGGTTACCTGTCGGTAAGTTGCTGATTTTGAATACCACATCCATGCCAGACACCACTTTGCCAAAGACACAGTAGCCGATACGGTCTGGTTCCGGGCTGGTGTAATCCAAAAACTGGTTATCTGCAACATTGATGAAAAACTGGGCGGTGGCCGAGTTAGGGTCTGGTGTACGGGCCATGGCAATCGTGCCAGTCTGGTTGATCAACCCATTAGCCGCCTCATTGACGACGGGCGCGCGGGTCGGTTTTTCGTTGAGGTCACGGTCAAAGCCTCCGCCCTGAATCATGAAACGGCCAATCACACGATGAAAAATGGTATTGCTGTAAAAACCGTCTTTCACATACTGCAAAAAGTTATCCACGGTTTTAGGTGCCTTGTCACGATAAACCTCTACCGTAAAATTACCCTGATTGGTTTCAAACATGACCTGCGTTGCTGCAATGGCCAGATTCACAGCCAACATCAAGCACACACCTACTAATTTTGACCACACACGCATTAAGCTGATCCTTCGTAAAGAATTTTCCATTCACCGTTTTCCTGCACCCAGTACTGCCGTTTTTTCATGACATTTCTGAGCGCAGCGCTAATATATTCCTGCTCAAAGTCTACGACCACCATATTGCGCTTGGCGTTCGGATAGGTGAACATGCTGACATCAGACAAATTGATATTGACCTTGGGCTTGGACGCTTGAATCTGGCGTTTGTAACTGGCCCATTTAGACAAATCACCATCAGAGTAAAAGAAGTCAGGCGTGTAGTGCGACAGATAAGCCTCTGTATTTTGCGCCATCCAGTCTTTACGCCAGCGCTCGATCGCCTGTTTGAGATCAGCCTTGGCACGATCTTGCTGGCGGGCCGATTCCGGTGTCACCCATTGAAAATCCACCCCGATTACCACGGGCGTATTGCCTGCTTGCAAAATACCTTGCAACGCTTGCATGTCAGGATTGGACAACACAACACAGCCATCACTGGCCCTTGGCGGACGGCTGTAGGTATCGCGTGGCGTGCCATGAATCCAGATCCCGGAGCCTGTTTTACGCTCGTAGCTATCTATTTCGTTCGGGTAGTTGAGCGGATAAGCCGCATCGCCATACAAATCTGGTAAGGGACGGTTCAGTTTGCGCGAGGCAAAATACACACCAATCGGTGTGCGTTTGTCGCCTTGGTCTTTTTTGCCGATGCCATTTTTTCCTATCGTGACATAATAGTCAGCCATGTACTTAAGCTCATTGTCATTGCCTTTTTCGTAGACATAGACACGGGAGCGTGCAGTATCGACAAACAGGACATGACTTTGCTTTTCAGACAACTCAACCAGCAGATTGGGTTGGGTCAAGCCACGATTGCGGTCAAAGTAATTACGGATCCGAATCTCGGCCTCTTCTTTGAAGTCCTGGATACGGCTGACGTCGGCGACATGCGCATCGCCAAAACCATGGAGGATTCTGGCTTTGGCGGATAAGAGATCGCCATGAATCAAGTGCGCCAGTGCAAAATTGGGAGAGATGGCGAGTAACTGATCGACATAATCCAGCGCCTGTTGCAAATGACCTTCTTTAATAGACTGCAAGGTCTGCACCAACATGCGCTCTACCGCATTGGTGTTTTTGCTTTGCATGAACAACCTGGCGGTTAACGCCTCATGGTTAACCGCAGTTGCATTCCAGGGCAAAAGCGCAGCGCTGACAAACGCAATACAACAGTACTTTCTCAACCGACTCATACCATGATTATACAATTGTTTCAGTAAAAACCCGTGTGCTCAGGCCCCAGGCGCCGCAGTGCGGCTTTGGTGTGACCTACCTCAAGAACACCAGCATGCATCATGCAAGAGGCCCCCAGAGGCAAGTGCGCCAATTTAAAACTTGCCTACACGCTCTTGCTGAATCAACCAGCGACCACCTTCTTTGACCATATTGAGTGTTTTGTTTGAGTTCGCATCCAGGCCGGTTGCTTTATAGGCCTGACGGAAGGTGACTTTTGCCTTGCTGTCGCCCTCCATCCTGACATTGATATTGCTCAACTTGACAGAAATTTTACTTGGCCGGCTCACGCGATCACGACGCGTGGATTCCCACTGTTTGCGCGGCTCACCTGCGGGTGTTTTAAAATCTTTGGCATAGCTGTTCAGATAGCGCTCTACATTTTGTGCCTCCCAAGCATCCGCCCAGGCGTTTACCGCATCCAACACTGCGCGCTCGAGTTGTGCCGACGATTTACTGTCGGCAGATTTAGACTCTGCTGGCTTGGACTCAGCAACCTTGGACTCGACAGATTTCGACTCAGCCGGCTTGATCTCCTGCGGTTTTACCTCAGTGACAACCGGTTTTTTAGTCTCTGTCACGGGAGAATTATTGGTCACAGGGGCGGTCGCAACCGGTGGCATCACCGCTGCCGGTGGATTCACAACCGCATTATTGGTGGGCGGCGTAGGCGATACGCTCGCGGCAGGTGGTACAGCTGTCGCCGGACGCGCTTGCGCACGTTTTCCGCCGAACAGATCCGTAATCATGGCCAGCTTATTCTGCGCACGGCTATTTGAAGTATCCAGCTTGAGCGCCTTGTCATAAGCCTCAGAGGCCAGCCGTGCATAAATATCGCCCAGATTCTCATGGGCCGTGGCATAACTTGGATGCGTTTTGATGGCAGACTCCAGCGCTTTTCTCGCTTTGTCATATTGCCCCTGATCCGCATACAACACGGCCAGGTTGTTATAAGGCTCAGGCAGGCTAGGATATTTGTCCGTCAACTCGGTAAAAGCCTTGATCGCTTCGTCCCGCTTGCCCAGCTCGACCAGAATCACGCCACGCATAAACATGGCTTCGGCATTTTTCGGGTTGGCTGCCAAATAGTTATTCACGCGATCCAGCGCTGCTGCCTGATTCCCCTGCTCAGAGAGCTGGTTGATTTCGCGCAACTCGACATTGGTTTGACCGGCCAGCACGGTATCGGAGAAGGCCGCCTGGCTTAAAAAGACGCCAAGCACGAGTAAATATTTTTTTAATGTTGCGTTCATGAGCTATTACCTGGGTAATCGTTGATTTTTATCAGTATGTTATACTCGGATTGTACTAGAGACAGTGCAAAATTAGGTGAATATGCAGACGAATTACACATCATTTTGTGTTTGGCGTCGCCTCAACCACAACAAGCTGATCAAGCAAGGGATTGTTTGTAGACTGTTTTAGGCAAAACATACAGCCTGCCTGCTTAACACCAATTAAACACCAGACTATTTCTGCTAATTTTATCACGCATCCATCCTTCTTCAATTTCATTCGCATGCTAAAACTTTACAACACCCTTACACGCAGCAAGCAAGATTTCAAGCCGATTCAGCCCAACCAGGTAAATATGTACGTCTGCGGCATGACCGTGTATGACTTTTGCCACTTGGGACATGCCCGCGTCATGGTGGTGTTTGACATGGTGGCGCGCTGGCTGCGCGCCACTGGCTATCAAGTGACATATGTACGCAATATCACCGATATTGACGACAAAATCATCAAGCGTGCCAACGAAAACAATGAAACCATCCAAAGTCTGACGCAGCGTTTTATTACCGCCATGGACGAGGACTCGGCCAAGCTTGGCATTTTGCGCCCTGACCTTGAACCACGCGCAACCGAACATGTGCAGGGCATGCTGGACATGATCAGCAAACTCATAGACAAAGGCTTTGCTTACCAGGCACAAAATGGTGATGTATTTTACAAAGTGCGCAGATTTAATGATTACGGCAAGCTCTCCGGCAAAAGCCTGGAAGACCTGCGTGCGGGTGAACGCGTTGAAGTCGATAGCTTTAAACAAGACCCGCTAGACTTTGTGTTGTGGAAGTCCGTCAAACCTGGCGAACCCTACTGGGAATCCCCCTGGGGCAATGGCCGTCCCGGCTGGCATATTGAATGCTCGGTCATGAGTGCCGCCCATCTCGGCCAGCACTTTGATATTCATGGTGGCGGGCAGGATCTGCAGTTCCCGCACCATGAAAATGAAATTGCCCAATCCGAAGCCACCCACGACTGCACCATGGCCAACTACTGGATGCACAATGGCTTTGTGCGGGTCGATGACGAAAAAATGTCCAAATCGCTGGGCAACTTTTTCACCATCCGTGAAGTGCTGGAAAAATATGACCCAGAGGTCGTACGTTTCTTTATTCTGCGCGCCCATTACCGCAGCCCGCTTAATTACTCTGACAAGCACCTAGATGATGCCAAGGCCTCGCTGACCCGCCTGTACACGGCCTTGCGAGGGATTAAGGTCGATGCATGTGAGATCGACTGGCAACAACCGCAAGCGGCCAAGTTCCAGGCAGCCATGAATGACGACTTCAACACCCCAGAGGCGATTGCCGCCTTGTTTGAACTTGCCAACGATCTCAATAAAGATAAATCTGCGACCACCGCCGCATTACTAAAACAATTGGCTGCGATTATCGGCTTGCTACAACGTGACCCGGAAAGCTTTATGCAAGGCGACACCGGTAGCACTAGCCTGGATATTGAAGGCATGATCAGTGCACGCATCGCCGCCAAAACAGCCAAGAACTATGCCGAGGCCGACCGGATTCGCAAAGCCCTGTCTGAAGCAGGCGTGATTCTGGAAGATACGCCTCAAGGCACCACCTGGCGTCGTGCCTGATTAAAAACAACTCATTAGCAATCACGAAGGAACTTGGATGCCCGTTAAACTGACTGCTCCCGCTGCCGGGACCCTACTGCCTGTCAAAGGCGTCAAACTTGGCTTTGCCCAGGCTCATATCCGCAAGCCCAACCGTAAAGACATTCTGGTAATGACCCTGCCTGAAGGCAGCAGCGTCTCAGGGGTGTTTACCCTGAACCGGTTTTGTGCGGCGCCAGTGACGGTGTGTAAAACGCATCTGACACTCAACAAAGGCATTCGCGCCCTGTTGGTGAATACCGGCTGTGCCAATGCAGGCACAGGCCAGCAAGGGCTGGATGATGCACTCGCCAGCTGCATCGGTGTGGCGCAGGCGCTCAATATCAGCCCGGAACAAGTGCTGCCGTTTTCGACTGGCGTGATTCTGGAGACGCTGCCGATGGACCGCTTGTTAGGTGGCATCCCGAATGCAGTCGCCAACTTACAGGAAGATAACTGGTTAAATGCCGCCGAAGCGATCATGACCACCGACATTGTGGCCAAGGGCACTTCCCGCCAACTGACCATAAACGGCAAGCCGATCACCATCACCGGCATCAGCAAGGGCTCTGGCATGATCCACCCCAACATGGCAACCATGCTCGGCTATATCGCGACCGATGCGGCCATCGCACAATCAGCGCTCGATAGCATCATTCAACATGCCGTCAACCAATCATTTAACTGCATCACCGTCGATGGCGATACCAGCACCAACGACAGCCTGATTCTGATGGCTACCGGCGAGGCTGGCAATGCCATGATCACAGAACAAAGCCCTGAGTTTGCGGCTTTGCAAACCGCCCTGACCGACGTTGCGATTGAACTGGCACAAGCGATTGTGCGTGATGGCGAAGGCGCCACTAAATTCATGACGATTCAGGTTGAAGCAGGCAAAGATGAAGCGGAATGCCGTAAAGTTGCTTATGCGATTGCCCACTCCCCGTTGATCAAAACAGCCTTTTTTGCCTCAGACCCTAATCTGGGCCGGATTCTGGCCGCCATCGGCTATGCGGGCATTGAAGACCTTGATGTCAACACCATGCAACTTTATCTGGGCGATGTTTTGGTTGCCGAAAAAGGCGGCCGTGCAGCCAGCTATGTCGAAGAACAAGGCGCGGCAGTCATGAAAGAAAGTGACATCCTGGTGCGTGTGGTATTGAATCGCGGCGCGGCGAATGCGACTGTATGGACCTGCGATTTTTCTTATGACTATGTAAAGATCAATGCCGACTATAGATCCTGATAGTTAGCTGACTGCCTCATCGGTAATGAGGCAGTCACAATAAAAAGCCGTCACACGCCTTACCATGCGTTGTGATGGCTTTTTTATTTTGCGCACGCAAAAAACGCTTTCAACCCATACAGCGGCCAAGCAAAAGTATGTCTTGTTTATGCTTCATCCAGCACCTTGCCCCTGCCCTGTTTAACGACCCCACGCAGCAACTTCCCGGTCACCCTTCTTTTTTTCGAAGCCAGTGTTGGCCGGGTCGCATGGCGTACCGGGTTCACATGACTCGCCGCTTCGACAATCGCATGCAACCGGGCAATCGCATCGCGCTTATTCGCTTCTTGCGTGCGGTATTGTTGCGCCTTGATTACCAGCACACCTTCTGCACTGATGCGCTGGTCTTTGCGACTGAGCAAGCGGGCTTTCACGGCCTCACTGAGGCTGGAGGCTTGGATATCAAACCGCAAATGGATGGCAGACGAAACTTTATTGACGTTTTGACCACCTGCGCCTTGGGCGCGAATGGCAGTGAGGGTATATTCGTGAGCGGCAATCTCAAGCATGGCGCGCAATCCTCACAAATCAAGAAACCCCATTGATCAGTGCAAAGAAGTCTTCCACCTCTTGTTGCACACGTGTGCGTTTGAATGGAGGCAGACTTTGCCAGATACGGCGGCCATAAGGTTTATCCACCAAGCGCGGATCGCAAATCATCAATACCCCCACATCCTGCTCATCCCGAATCAAACGCCCGGCGCCCTGTTTGAGGGTAATCACAGCATAGGGCAACTGGTACTCCATAAAGGCATTCTTGCCTTCGGCGTTCATTTTGTCGATGCGGGCGGCCAGGACCGGATCATCGGGCGGCGCAAACGGTAGCTTGTCGATAATGACGCAGGACAAAGCCTCGCCGCGCACATCCACACCCTCCCAAAAGCTTTGCGAGCCGACGAGGACGGCATTGCCATGACTGCGGAAGCGATCCAGCAATTCGGTGCGGTTACTCTCGCCTTGCATCAGCAGGGGGTAATTGAGGCCAAGTTCTTCAAACGCATTTTTGAGCAACGCATGCACTTCGCGCATGGCCTTAAGTGAAGTACACAGCACAAACGCGCGGCCACGGCTGGCTTGCAGCACAGGCAAACTGACAGCGGCAACGGCAGCGGCATAAGCACTGCTATTCGGTTCAGGCATACCCGTAGGCACATATAGCAACGCTTGCTGACCGTAATCAAACGGACTTTGCCAGTGCCGGGTTTGCGCCGCCAACAGCCCCATCTGGCTCTGGTAATGGCTAAAATCACTTTTAACGGCCAGCGTGGCTGAGGTAAAAATCCAGGCACGCGGCTGCGCATTGAGTTGCTTGCCAAAGCCATCCGCCACACTGAGGGGGGTCGCATGTAACTGTACACTTTGGCTAAATACCTCGACCCAGCGCACAAGATTGGCGTGATTGCCTTTCAACCAGGCTTGCAACAGGGCCAGCAATGCTTCACCGCGTTGCCAGCACTTCTCCAGCAGCGGATCACGACCAGCTTGGGTTTCTAGTACCGCGGTCAGGGCGGCGAGTGTTTCCAGCATGCGCTGAAAAGCCTCATCAAAATTTTTCATGGTTTGCGCCTTTTGTGCCTGCATACGCGAACCTTCAAACTGGAACACCAGCCTGAAATCTCGGCATGCCTTTTCCAACGGCGGCACCGCTTCACTCAGCGCAACACAATCCTTGGCCAGGCTCAGGTAAGCCATCTGACTATCCCGCGCCAGATCCATCAACTGTGAGGTGGAGATATCCTCGCCAAAAAAGAGCCCAGCCACCTCAGGCAATTGATGCGCCTCGTCAAACACCACGGTATTGGCGCTGGGTAACAACTCGGCCACGCCCTCATCGCGCAACATGACATCGGCGAAAAACAAATGATGGTTGACCACGACCACATCGGCCGCCAATGCCTGCTTGCGTGCTTCCATGACAAAACATTGCTTGTAAAACTGGCAATCTTGGCCGACACAGTTATCGCGGGTGGAGGTCACTTGTTGCCAAACGGTCGCTTGTTCCGGCACTTCGACCAACTCTGCTTTATCACCAGTCTGGCTATGTTCAGCAAAGCTTTGCAGGATAGGAATATATTGTGCGTCCTCGCGCGACTGAAAGCGCCCTTCTTGGCTGGCACGTTGCAAGTGATAATGGCAGAGATAGTTGGCGCGCCCTTTGAGCATGGCAACAGACACGGGCACTTTGAGCGCTTCGCGTACCGCTGGCAAATCCCGTTGAAAGAGCTGATCTTGCAGGGTTTTGGTGCCGGTAGAAATAATGACCTTGCCCCCCGACAACAGCGCAGGCACCAGATAAGCATAGGTTTTACCGGTGCCGGTGCCAGCCTCGGCGACCAACTGCTGTTGCTGCTCAATCGCTTCGGCGATGGCCAGCGCCATTTCCTGTTGCTGCGGGCGGCTGCGGAAATCGGGCATGGCTTGTGCCAAAGACCCGTTTTCTGAAAATGCCGAACTGACTTGCTGCGCTAAAGACATGTGTAATTATCCCATGAGCATTGCCAAAACAGACAGCACTTTTGCGACTTTCAGTCAGTCAAGCAACGTACAAAAGGCGCCAAATACTTGCATATCAATATAAAATATGGCATGGTTTAGCCTGTAAAACTTTTTAAACCGCTTCAAATTCAATATAACAAGCCCTTGATTGTGATGAATAAATCCATTTTCCGGCTGGCAGCCTTACTCGTGAGTGTACTGCTCTGCCAGTGCAAAAGCGTTGCCGCGCCCGGGGATGACAAGCGCTGGCAAAACGCCTACAGTTACTCTCAAGCGCAGGTGATGGAGAGTCAGTCCGGCGTCTCTGGCAGCTGGTCTGAAAAGGTCGAGGAAATCATGATCCGCGCCTTAAGCCTGACCGGGGTCAATTACAAATATGGCGGACGCAGCCCTGAAACCGGCTTTGACTGCAGCGGCTTTGTACAGTATGTGTTCATGAATGCTGCTCAGATTGCGCTCCCCCCTTCAGCCCGTACCATTAGCGAAATGGGCAACACCGTCAAACGTGAGGAATTGCAACCGGGCGACCTGGTCTTTTTCAACACCCTTAAATCTGCGTTTTCGCATGTGGGCATTTATGTCGGCAATAACCAGTTTATCCACGCGCCACGCGCGGGTGCAAAGGTACGCATTGAAAACATGGATGAGCGCTACTGGAAATCGCGCTATAACGGTGCCAAGCGACTTGAGGTAGAAGCGTCTCAATAACCGTCATCAACTCTTCAGGATGACGACCAGCCTCCTTCCAGCCCGCTTAAGGACTGACTGGCGTATCGCTGTGCCCGAGCGAACGCTCGGGATCAATCACATCACGGATCAGCTGTTTCAACTCCTTGGCTTCTGGAAAGCGCCCTGCGGCTTTGCGTGAAAAAATCACCACACCATCACAGCGCACCTCCAAAATACCGCCCGTTCCAGGGACGAGATTGACTGACTTCAAATCGCCATCAAACGTGGTTAACAGCTCCTGCGCCAGCCAGGCAGCCCGTAACAACCATCGGCACTGTGTACAAAACTCGATTTCTACGATAGGCTTTTGCATGTTTTTCTCTAAACAATTATTTGCTAGAAGAGTATAGTCAATTTTATTGAAATAGCGGAAAATGAACTTAACAGCGTTCTATCTACTCTCTGCAACAGGCTGACATCAACTGATGCATCCTGATTCTGAATAAAGTAATATTCTTCGCTTATTTGATCACACAAGGCATGGTATGCGTTCCAAATTAGAAAAGTTCGGCTTGCTGGGTGCAGGCGTATTTGTAGGGATTCTGGTCAGTATCAATATTTCTGCATGGGCAGACCGGACCTCAGTCTCTCAATTACCTATTGATGAATTACGCGTCTTCGCCGAAGTCTTTGCCAAAGTAAAATCTGATTACGTTGAGCCTGTAGAGGACAAGAAGCTGATCAACGAAGCTTTGTCCGGCATGCTGCAAGGCCTGGACCCACACTCAACCTTTATGGATGCCGATGCTTATAAAGAGCTGCAAGCAGGTACGCAAGGTGAGTTTGGCGGACTGGGAATTGAAGTCGCCATGGAAGACGGCCTGGTCAAAGTAGTTACGCCGATTGAAGATAGCCCGGCTTATAAAGCAGGTCTCAAGTCTGGTGACCTGATCATGAAACTGGATGATGCCCAAGTACGTGGTATGACGCTGAATGATGCAGTTAAACGCATGCGTGGCGTTCCAGACACCAAAATTACATTGACCGTGATTCGTAAAGGCGAGGACAAACCGCTGACCTTCACCCTGACACGTGCCATTATCAAGTCACAAAGCGTGAAGAACAAATGGATTGAACAAGGTTACGGCTATGTTCGTATCACCCAGTTCCAGGAACGCACTGGTGAAGATTTGGCCAGAGCGCTCAAAAACTTGCGTGCAGAAAATAAAGGCCCGCTCAAAGGCTTGGTGCTCGACCTGCGTAACAACCCAGGCGGTTTGCTGGATGCGGCCGTAGGCGTCTCTGCCGCGTTCCTGCCCAAGGATGACTTAGTTGTGTACACCGAAGGTCGTGTTGCTGATTCCAAGATGCGCCTGAATGCAACCCCTCTGGATTATGCGCGTCGCGGCAAGTCTGATTACCTTAAAGATTTGCCAGAAGAGTTTAAATCGGTGCCTATCGTCGTGCTGATCAATGCCGGCTCAGCCTCTGCTTCAGAGATTGTGGCTGGGGCGTTGCAAGACCACAAACGAGCAACCATTATGGGCATCCAAAGCTTTGGCAAGGGCTCTGTGCAAACCATATTGCCGATGAACAATGGCAGCGCAATCAAATTGACCACAGCGCGCTATTTCACGCCCAATGGCCGTTCGATTCAAGCCAAGGGCATTGTGCCGGACGTGACGGTGGATGATGGTTCCGATCCTAGCCTGAGCCTGCATGAAGCAGACTTGAAGCGGCACTTGTCCAACCCGACCGATGGCAAGAATGCGACTGACAGCAAATCCGTTGACGAGGCAAAATCACGTGCGGCTGCCGAAAAACTCAAGGAAGAAAAACATGCTGAAACACGTGGCCCGATTGAGCCAGCCACTCAGGATGACTTCCAGTTTGTTCAGGCCATGAACTTACTCAAAGGCTTGCCTGTTCAAAAAGCGCCAGAACCTGCTAAAGTAAGCGCAACCAAACCATAATGTTCTGCCTGTTTACACCCGCAGGTGTAAACAGGCCTTACTTGAGACACCACTATGCTGAACTTGCCGCCGCTGACACTAGACAAAGCCATCGCCGTCATGGATATGGGTTTGCGTACGGTGTTCAGCCCGGCAGTCTCCAGCCGCCCTTACCCACCCGCGGAAACCACCCCCGACACGTTAAGTGACCGCGAACGCAAACATGCCGCGGCACTCATGCGCATCAACCATGTCGGCGAAGTCTGCGCACAAGCCTTGTACAGTGGTCAAGCCCTGGTTTCACGTGACCCGGCCAATGTAGAGGCGCTTAAACAAGCGTCTCGTGAAGAGGTGGATCATCTTGCCTGGTGCGAACAACGGATTCAAGAGTTGGGGGGGCGCAAGAGTCTGCTCAATCCGCTCTGGTACGGTGCCAGTTTTGGCATGGGTATCACAGCCGGCCTGCTTGGCGACAAGTGGAATCTGGGCTTTCTGGCGGAAACAGAACATCAAGTTTCTGCACATTTGCAAAGTCACCTGCAACAGCTCCCGGCTCACGATACCGCGTCCAAAGCGATTGTGGCGCAAATGAAAGAAGACGAAGAGCACCACGCCCATACCGCAGAGCAACTGGGCGGCGCCAGGTTGCCAGCGCCAGTCAAACTGGCCATGCGGCTGGCTTCAAAAGTGATGACGCGCACCGCGTATCACTTGTAATGATTTGTAGTAACCTAGAGTCAACCATGCAAAAATTTAGTGACAATCTTCTGATGCTGGACAGTGCGGATCACGTCAAACGCATTGAACTGTATGATGAAAGCAATCAGCCTGCCGGGATCATCGAGAACAAACCTGGCACCCAAGGCTCCATCAAGATTTACCATCATCTGTTCAAAGTCTTTGGTGAAATTAACACCGATGCAGCGGTAGAGGGATTGGCCTTATACGCCGAACATACCGAGGATGCGGAAGATCATCCAGGCAAGCATCCCAATATCGACCGCTTGCTCAATGTGTTAGATAAAGAGCTGACGCTCAATATCAAGCTCATTACCGAGTAGCGCCAAACAAAAAAGCCTCTAACACTAGAGGCTTTTTTAATGTCCAGTCACGCAATCGCCGCGAGATGCCGGACGATGGGCGGGTGATAGATAAACTCGAGCAAATGGCCGACACTGTCGAGGCAGTAAAAGCCACGGGAGCCGTCCCGATGGCTTTTTGGCGCTTCTGTAATGCGCACATCATGCGCCACCATATGCGCATACCAGTCATCCACCGACTGCGCATCTGTCAGCACAAAGCCAATATGATCCAGCCGTTGCATCGGGTCCGGTGTATAACTGACGCGGTGCAAGGCAAACACATCGCCATGATTGGTCAAATACACATTGTCAGGATCGGGCTGCCACTCGATTTGCATGCCCACCACCCGCGTGTAAAAATCCACGGCTGACTCCAGCTCCTTGATAAACAGCGCGACGTGACGAATGCCTATCATGCCTTTTGGAATACTCATGCCACGCTCCGTTGATTGATTATGTCAGCCAGTGTCATCATGCGTAGATTAGTCAAAGGTCGGCGCCTTGATTTCGAAGCCGTGTGTGATCTCGCAGGCTTTTTGCAGCATGATGCTGGCCGAGCAATATTTTTCGGCAGACAGTTTTACCGCACGCTCCACTTGGGACGCATTCAGGCCTTCACCCGTCACCACAAAATGCACATGAATTTTGGTAAACACCTTGGGCACCGTATCAGCGCGCTCGGCCTGAATCTGCGCGACACAATCCACAATGGGCTGACGGGCTTTCTTCAGGATCGTTACCACGTCAAATGAAGTGCATGCGCCCATCCCGATCAGCAGCATCTCCATGGGACGCATGCCAATATTACGGCCACCATTTTCTGGCGCACCATCGAGTACCACGGCATGGCCTGTTTCAGACTCACCGACAAAACTGACCCCATCTATCCACTTCACCTGGACTTGCATCTAAACTCTCATTTCACAAGGATAAAAACGTATGTCAACGATACGGCTAGTGTTTATTTTACGCCCAGCAACTCAACATCAAACACCAACGGCGCATTCGGCGGAATCACACCACCTGCACCACGGGCACCGTAGCCCATCTCAGAAGGGATAATCAAGGTGCGCTTGCCGCCCACTTTCATGCCCTGCACCCCCGTATCCCAACCTTCAATCACTTGGCCACCACCAAGAAAAAAGTTAAACGGCGAATTGCGATCCAGGCTACTATCGAACTTCTGGCCTTTATGATCGGCTTTGTTGGCGTCATAGAGCCAACCGGTGTAATGCACAGTGACATTAAAACCAACTTCAGCCTCGCGACCAGTGCCTACCACCGTATCAATTTTTTGTAATTCAGTCACCTTGGCAGACATTTGCGTAGCTTCCTTTGTATTCGCAGAGTTAGATTGCGCCTGGCAACCCGTCATGGTCAACAGCATCAACAAGCTGCAACCGATTAATTTCATTCCAGATTTCATGTATTTGCTCCCAGAAAACGTCCGTCATTTTACGCGCTTTTATCCACAAATTCTTTAGTGCGTTGTTCAACCCAGATTTTCTATTAGGACTTGAAATGACAACGAAGGACAGTTTGATGGATTTTTTACGGAAATTTGAGGGTAATAGTCATTCTATTGGCCGAAAATTTACGCAAAAAAGACGCAAAATGGACAAGTTGGCATTCAAGTAGATTGAAAATCGCCTAATGGAAAATCTGGGTTCAATAACCTTCTATCAGTTGTTTTAATAACAGATCCTGCACCGCACGCACGGCCGATGCCCGCGCATGGTTAGCGACGATCACCAGCACATAGCGTTTGCCCGCCTGATCCTGCACATAGCCAGCCAGACTGCTCACGCCCTCAAGCGAGCCGGTTTTGAGATAAGCCATGCCTTTGCTCGTGCTATCGGCCAGTCGCTTTTTGGTGGTGCCATCCATGCCTAAGATGGGCAAAGAAGCCATAAACACTGGCATCACCGGACGCTGATAGGCTGTGACGAGCAACTGCGCCAAATGTTCCGCACTGATACGCTCATTGCGCGACAAACCAGACCCATTTTCAAGCACCAGTTCATAAAACACCAACCCACGCTGACGCAAAACCTGCTTGAGTGCCAAAGCAGCTCCGGCTTCATCCGCGGGCGTAAACCCGGCGTCTTGCGCAATCGTCAGCATCACCTGGCGCGCCATGATATTGTTGCTCCACTTATTGATGTCGCGCACCACCGAATCCAGCGGTGGCGATGACCAGGTCGTGAGCGGGATCGCCGCATCCGTGACCGGAGCCAGTGCCAATTGTCCGTTAAACTGCCCGCCCAATTGCGCCCACAGTTTTTTAAACGTGGCATACACATATTGCGTATCAGACAGCACGCTCAACTCAAGGTAGCGCTCATCACATTGCTCGGGCAGTGTGCCACTAAAGGCCACGGTGACCCCATCCGTCTGCGGGGTGACGCTGTAATGCAAGTCACTGCGCCAGTCATTGCACGCCCCTTTGCGCGCTTGCATGGTGTTGATGATATGGATATTCGGCAACTCAAATTCTTGCGCGATGAGCACGGCGGGCTTATTCGCCTGACTGCTGACCGAAAAACGGAAGCTGGTATTGCGGCCATTGAGCAATAGCGCACTGGGGTTGGCGTTGTAGGCGCGCCAAGGTTCATCATCCAGCACGGGCCGTTGGCTGACTTCAGGCGCATATAGGGTTAAATCGAGTAGCAGATTGCCTTTGATCTGGCGCACGCCTTGTTGCTGTATTTGTTGCAACAAGCGCCAGAACTCTGCAACATTGAGTGCCGGGTCACCTGCGCCTTTGATGATCAAATCACCCTCAAGCACGCCTTGATTGAGCGGCCCATTGCGATAGACTTCGGTTTTCCAGCGATAGGCAGGCGTCAGCGCCTCTAGCGCAGCATAGGTGGTGACCAGCTTCATGACGCTGGCGGGATTCATGGCTTTGGACGCATGATGGCTGATCAAAGGCGGCCCGCCTTCCACCGGCTGTACAACAATTGCTACACTCTCAAGCGGCAGTTGCGCTTTGGCGAGTGCGTCTTGCAAACTGGCGGGCAAGGCCGCCTGCGCCAGCGCCGGCCACAGACTGGCAAACAGTAGCCACCAGCGCATTACATGCTCTCCATCACCGCTGCCCGTGTAGCTTCCACCAGATGCTGCTGATCCGATTGCGTCAGGCAATAGGGCGGCATCCAGTAAACGGTGTTGCCGATTGGCCGCAACAGCAGGCCATGCTTTAAGGCCGCGGCATAACAATCCCGCGCGAACTGCGGGTTTTGCGTCACGACCTCAAAAGCCGTAATCATGCCGCGCTGGCGCACATGTTGCATGGCAAAATCATAGTGCTCAACGGCGCTCAGCAAAGTCTGCGCTGTCTCACGGTTTTGCCCCAGCACATCCGAAGCCGCAAACAGCTGTAGCGTCGCGAGCGCGGCACTGCAAGCGAGGGGATTACCGGTATAACTATGGCTGTGTAAAAAGCCTTTGACGGTCTGGTCGTGATAAAAAGCTTGATAAACATCATCAGTCGTCAACACCACGGACAAAGGTAAGTAACCGCCGGTGATGCCTTTAGACAGGCAAATAAAATCTGCAATCTCACTCACTTTTTCACCTGCCTGCTCACAGGCAAACAAGGTGCCGGTACGGCCAAAACCAACGGCGATTTCATCGGCGATCAAATGCACCTGGTAACGGCTGCAAACTTCACGCGCCCGTTGCAAATACACTGGGTGATACATCGCCATGCCTGCTGCGCCTTGTACCAAAGGCTCGATAATAAACGCAGCCAGGGTGGCATGATGCTCGGCCACATAGGCTTCCAGCGCCTCAGCACAACGTAAGGCGTAGGCCTCGGCAGACTCACCCGCTTCAGCCAACCGGCTATCCGGGCTAGGCATTTGCGCCGACTGCAAAATCAGGGGTGCATAGGTGTCTTTAAAAATGGCGACATCGGTCACACTGAGTGCACCCAGCGTTTCGCCGTGATAGCTATTTTGCAAGCTAATGAATTTAGTTTTTTCCGGTTGCCCGATATTGCGCCAGTAATGAAAACTCATCTTCAGTGCAATCTCGGTAGCACTGGCACCATCTGAGCCATAAAAGGCGTGACCCAAGCCAGTTAATGCCGACAGCTGTTCTGAAAGCGCCACCACGGGTTCGTGCGTAAAGCCGGCCAGCATCACATGCTCTAACTGATCAAGCTGGGCTTTGATTGCCTCTTTAATGACTGGCTGGTTATGCCCAAATAAATTGACCCACCAACTGCTGACGGCGTCGAGGTAACCCTTGCCTTCACTATCAAACAACCAGGCACCTTCGCCACGTGCAATTGGCACCAAAGGGTAACGTTCATGATGTTTCATTTGCGTGCATGGATGCCACACGCTGCGCAGGCTACGCTGCAATAAATCCTGATTTCCACTCATGGTGCTATTTTAAACCAAGCGTAAATAGCATGCTTGGTTTAAAATAGCGTCTTAAATCAAGTTCTTACCTCTGCATGCAAAAAACCCGCAAACATCTCGAACTGCTCGCCCCGGCCAAAAATGCCGATTTCGGTATTGAAGCCATTAACCATGGTGCCGATGCCGTGTATATCGGTGGCCCGGCCTTTGGCGCGCGTGCCAAAGCACCAAATACCGTTCAGGATATTGCCAGGTTAGTGCAGCATGCGCATCGCTTTCATGCTGAGGTATTTGTCGCCTTAAATACCATTTTTCATGATAACGAACTCGAAGGTGTTCGCCAGTTGGTGCATCAGCTATACGACAGCGGTGTCGATGCGCTGATCGTGCAGGATATGGGTTTACTAGAACTCGACTTGCCACCGATCCAACTACATGCCAGTACACAAACCGATATCCGTACCGTTGAAAAAGCACAGTTTCTGGATCAAGTCGGCTTTAGCCAGATCGTACTGGCACGCGAACTGGATATTGCCACGGTGAAGAAAATTGCCGATGCCACCGCTGCCAACCTGGAATATTTTATTCACGGCGCACTTTGCGTCGCGTTTAGTGGCCAGTGTTTTATCAGCCACGCGCATACCGGCCGCAGTGCTAACCGTGGGGAATGCTCACAAGAGTGCCGCTTGCCTTACACACTGGAAGACCAGAAAGGTCGCATTATCGGCAAAAACAAACATTACCTGTCGATGAAAGACAATGATCAGAGCGCCAACTTACGCGCCCTGATCGCCGCCGGTGTCAGCAGCTTTAAAATTGAGGGCCGCTACAAAGACTTGCCATATGTAAAAAATGCCACTGCGCATTACCGCCAACTGCTTGATGAAATTCTGAAAGAAATGCCGGAATACGCGAAGTCTTCCGCCGGACATGCCACCTACACATTTACCCCGCAACCGGAAAAAACTTTTAACCGCAGTTCCACCGATTATTTCGCCAATGGCCGCCAGGCCGATATCGGCGCGTTTGATACACCCAAATTTGCCGGCGAAGAACTGGGTAAAGTGCGTAAGGTGGGTAAAGATTTTATTGATGTGGCGACCGACATAGAACTTCACAACGGTGACGGTGTATGCTTTTTTGATGTACACAAAGAACTGGTTGGCCTGCGCGTAAACACGGTGCAAGCGCTGGATAAATACACCTACCGCCTGTTTCCAAACGAAATGCCAGCGGATATTCGCAACAACACGCAGCTTTACCGCAACCGAGACCATGCCTTTATGCGTTTGCTGGAAAAAGATTCAGCCTCGCGCAAAATTGCGATTGATGCTGCCTTTTACGAAACGCCTGATGGCTTTGCCTTAACACTCACCGATGAACAAGGCTTCAGCGCGACCTCCCAATGCAGTGCAGAAAAACAATTGGCCAATGATGTCGAAAAAGCGGAAACCAGCTTGCGTGAAAACCTGGCAAAACTAGGCAATACCGATTTTATTGCCAGAGATATAGGTCTCGAGCTGACCCAGCCCTGGTTTTTACCAGCGTCCACAGTCAATCAACTGCGCCGTGATGCCGTTGAGCAACTGGTCGATATCAGAACACTAGCTTACGAGCGTCCACTATTGCGTGCAGCAGCCGAACCACCCGCCATTTATCCGCAAGATAGCCTGAGTTATTTAGCCAACGTCTATAACCAGAAAGCACGCGACTTTTATCACAAGCATGGCGTCAAACTCATCGCCAGCGCTTATGAGGCCAATGAAGAGCTAGATGAAGTACCGGTGATGATTACCAAGCACTGTCTGCGTTTTAGCCACGGCCTATGCCCCAAAGAAGCCAAAGGCGTCATCGGTGTACAAGGCACGGTGACGGCTGAGCCCATGACGCTGATCAGTGGTAACGACAGATACACGCTGAAATTCGACTGCAAACCTTGCGAAATGCATGTGATGGGCAAAGTGCGCAAACACATCTTGCAAATGCCACCACCACAACCGATTGCATTTTTCGATAAACGCCCGGCATAAGTCCACCTACCACGCAACCAGCCGCACGATTGGGAGTCTGAAACAGCATGACCGAATACGCATATCTGCTCAAAGTCGCCATCGCCCTGATCGCCATCGTTAACCCCATCGGCTGCCTGCCTATTTTTATCAGCGCCACAAGTGGCTGGAGCAAAGCTGAGCGAGCACGTACCGCTCGTACAGTGGCTATCACCGTAATGATAGTCTTATGCGTCTCCGCCTTTATCGGTGACAAAATTCTCGACTTTTTTGGCATCACCATCCCCTCATTCCAGGTGGGAGGCGGTATTTTATTACTGCTAATTTCTATCTCCATGATGCATGGCAAACAGAGTGCTACGCGCCAAACTCCCGAAGAAGCTCATGACATGGCTGAGCGTGAAGTTATCGCCATTGTACCGCTCAGCATTCCATTATTAGCTGGCCCAGGTGCCATCTCGAGCATGATCCTGACTGCGCAACAGCACCCCGGCTTTTGGGGGCACCTTAGCCTGGTGGTTCCGATTGCGCTGATTTCGTTGTTCATCTGGGGCCTGTTACAACTCGCAGATGGCATTACGCACTACTTGGGTAAAACCGGTATCAATATTGTCACCCGCCTGATGGGTTTGATTCTGGCCGCCATGGCTGTTGAGTTTATTGCGCATGGCTTGTCTGGCCTGTTTCCACAACTGATCACTGCCGCATAGTGCCAAGGCGGGGTAAATTAAGCCTCCCCCAATCAATCACTTAGCGGTAAAATAGCGTTTTTAACGAAACCCGCAAATCTTGAATTCCACCGTTTCAAATCCATCCAAATCTTCCCTGCAGTGGAAACCTAACGTCACCGTTGCAGCCATCATTGAAAAAGATGGCAAATTTTTGCTGGTAGAAGAAACCACAGACCGCGGTAACAGGTTTAACCAGCCGGCTGGGCATCTGGAAGAAGGTGAAACGATTATTGCAGCTGCGATTCGTGAGACGCTGGAAGAGACGGCTTATGATTTCACCCCTGAGGCACTGGTGGGCATTTACCACTGGCAGCATCCGCTCAATGGCATTACCTACTTGCGTTTTGCCTTTACCGGCAAATTGGGTGCACATTATCCGGAGCAAGCATTAGACGATGGCATTATTCGCACCGTATGGAAAACTGAAGCCGAGATTGCGGCCGAAGGCGAGTTGATGCGCAGCCCGCAAGTGCTGTTGTGTGTGCAGGATTACCTGGCGGGTAAACGTTATTCTTTAGACATTTTGAAGCATTTGGGCCAAGCATTATGAGTAAGCCACATGTGATCGTCGGGTTGTCCGGCGGCGTTGATTCCTCCGTGACCGCTTTGTTGTTGAAACAGCAAGGCTATGAGGTCACCGGTTTATTCATGAAGAACTGGGAAGACGATGATACGGATGAGTATTGCTCTTCTCGCCAGGACCTGATTGATGCGGTTTCTGCGGCCGATAGAATTGGCATTGACATTGAAACCGTGAATTTTAGCGCCGAGTATAAAGAGCGAGTGTTCGCTAACTTTTTACAGGAATATCAGGCGGGCCGCACGCCCAACCCGGATATTTTGTGTAACGCCGAGATCAAGTTCAAGGCGTTTTTGGACCATGCCATGGGGATGGGCGCAGACTTAATCGCCACGGGGCATTATGCTCAAGTGCGTGAAAACCCGATCCAGCCAGGCAATTTTCAACTGCTTAAAGCCGATGATGGCAGCAAAGACCAGAGTTACTTTTTGTCACGCCTGAATCAGGCGCAGTTGTCAAAAACGCTGTTTCCGTTAGGCAAATACCTCAAGCGTGAAGTACGCGAAATCGCGCGTGAACATGGCCTGGCCAATGCCGAGAAAAAGGATTCAACTGGTATCTGCTTTATTGGCGAGCGGCCGTTTCAGGAGTTTTTACAGCGCTACCTGCCGCGTCATCCTGGCGTGATGCGTACGCCCGAAGGCAAAGTGGTGGGCGAGCATGAAGGCTTGATGTATTACACCATTGGTCAGCGCCAGGGGCTCAAGATAGGCGGTAGCCGTGAAAGCAATGGCGAGCCGTGGTTTGTCGCCGCCAAGCATATGGCCGATAACGAGCTGATTGTGGTACAAGGCCATGATCACCCGCTTCTGAAATCCGACGGGCTGAAAGCGGGACAACTGCACTGGATTAGTGGCGAAGAGCCGCGTACCAACTGGGTATATGCGGCCAAAACCCGTTATCGTCAGCCGGATGCGCCTTGCGAGGTCGATGCGGTGAATGCAGAAGAAGCGACAATTCGCTTTGGTCAGCATCAATGGGCCATCACACCGGGGCAAAGTGTGGTCGTTTACGAAAGCAACGTCTGTCTGGGCGGCGGCATCATCACGGGTGCGCTTTAACCCGGGTTGAGATCGCAAGCGCGAGGCATGGTTATTGCTTTTGTTTACACCATTTAATCAAAATACACTGCCAAGTGACAAGGAATGACACCTGATGGCCTACGTCTTAAAAAATAACCAAGGTGCGATTATTGCGGCCAGCCCAGATACGCAAGTGGCTGCGGACTGGGTGGAAATAGATAATACCGACACAGAGTATTTGTGTTTTCTGGATGACGAACTCAAAAGGCACCACACCTTCCGTGAGAGTGACATTCAGCTCGCGCGCGTGCTTGAAGACCTGATTGGCATTTTGATTGAGCGTAACCTGATCAGCTTTACCGACTTCCCGAGCCCCGCACAAAAACGCTTGAACGAGCGTCAAACCTTGCGTCACAAAAACAAGCTGCATTTGCTGGGCGATGACGATTTGGGCCCACTCTAGCAGCAGTCGTCAACCGACAATGCCCCATCTTGGCTAGTAGGTCAGTTCAATCTGAAATTTCACATTCCGGCCCGGGCCGTACATACCCAGGCCGCCCATGGTGCCATCCAGGCGATACAGCGTATTTTTGAGATTTTCACCGATCAGTCGTAACGTCACATATTTGCTCGCCTGCCAACGGGCACCTGCATTCCAAAGCGCATAGCCGTCCTGTGTCCCAAACCGGTAAGGGCTGGCGGTGGTGCCATCCCCACTTAACAGGATATCCCGGTCAGAAACCTTGCGGTAACTGAGGTTCAGATCGACTGCCTCTGAGAGCACGGCGCCCAGCTGCACATTGAAGGCATTGCCTGGCGCGGTATACAACGGCGCACTGACCAGCCCGGTATTAATCCCACCATTGATTCTGGAATACGCACTACGCAGATACCACCCACGATATTGCAAAAAGCTTTCAACCTCAACCCCGTTTCTGCGCTCCCAACCATCTTGCGCAAGATTGCCATTGGCATCTTCACGCAATGAGGTCAGCAAATGCGAGGTATAGGTGTGATAAAAATTCAGCTTGCCTGAAAACCAGATAGTGCTATTGAACAAGTGCGGTGTTTGATAACTCACCCCGGCCTCGGTGGTTTCAGAGCGCTGCGGCACATACAAATCCCCACAAATCTGCGACTTCGGCCCCTTGGTTGTCATGACTTGCGTACGACAACGGCTGAACGGCCCCTGCGTAAAATATTCATCAATCAGGGGCGGCCTGAAGCCTTGCCCGTAATTGCTGTAAAAGGTTAATTTGTCTGGGTTTTGTTTGGCGAAGGCATCATAGGCCAGGCCCAGACTCCAGGTCTCTTGTTTGAATTTGATGGTGCTTGCCTGGCCATACGGGGCGAGCAAGGCCAAAGTGCCTCCGTCAGCCTCTACTTGATAACGGTCCTGGCGATAGCCCGGGATCACTGAAAATGCGCCGAACTCAAACTTTGGTTGCACATAAATGGCATGAAACGACTTGCGCCCTGGCGGCGCTGAGGCATTAAAGCCATCGGGATAAAGCGCTTGTAACGCGGTCTTCCGATTGTCGAAGAAGCGGGTAATTTCACGTTCGCTGGCGTTGTATTGGTAGCCCGTCAGTAACGAAACAGACCATAGATCTTTCTCAGCAAAGATTGCCCGGTTGCTCAGGTCTACGGTGTTTGTTTTATATTCGTACGTATCCGTCAAATTGCCGCGGCAAGTCGTGGTATCCGCGGGATTTGTCGTATTGATGACACCCTGACACTGCCTTTGCAAGGCATTAAACGTGGAATTGAACGGCGCACCCTGACCAATCACATCTTGCAAATGCGTATGCCCGGCACCGATAGTACCCTTAAAGTTGATCCACGGGTGTTGAGGATCGTAGTTCACTGTCTCTGACCAGGTGAGATCATCCACCGAACGCACCACATTGCCAAAGAAACCGGGTTGTCCGCCTGTCGCATCATAGGGTTGTAGCCCGGTATCCTCAAACTTCACCACAGAGGTCACCAACTGCAAGTCTTCGGTTGGAAACACACTGACCTTGAGCAACTGTGAAATAGATTCAATCGCAGAACTTTGTAGCTTGGAGCCATCGCCCAAGGTCAAATTATTGGCCTGCCGATTGGAATAGTTATACAAAATATCCACGCGTTCATCGGGGCGCGCATACAGCAGATAGGAGCGTGAATATTCATCACTGTTATTGCCATAGCCAAACTTGGCCTTGCCACCATACTTCTGACCGGGCTTTAAAAAGTCTTCGGCATTTTTTGTCGTCGCATTGACAGTGCCTCCCAATGAACCGGAACCACTCGCAATCTGCGGCCCACGTTGTACTTCTATGCTTTTCAATAACTCAGGCTCGATAAACGTGCCGCCCATACGGTATTTCTCAAATCCTTTGGGCACGCCATCCACTTTCACCAGCACGTCTTCATTGTCCACGTAGCCTCGAATCCCAAACGTCATGCCACTCGGCCGTGGTCCGCCAGAGATAGACACCCCTGGCACGGCTCTGACCGCATCAAAAATATTGCTGGGCTGGGCACGTTGCAATTGTTCGCTGGTAATGGTGGTAACCGGCAAGGTTGGATTGATCCCAGTCTCGGGCGCTTTTTGTTTTTTTTCCTGGATGGTGACCTCAGGCAGCGTATCCACCTCCTCGGCCACTGGCTGTTTTATCGTGGGTGCTGGAGACGCAGGGGGCGTTTGCACGTCCGTTGCCTCCACGTCTGGTATTGGCTGCTCAGCCCAGGCGGCGTGAGGCCAAAAAAAACAGGCGAGCCAACACAGCCCCACAAACAAGGTTAACCTTGTGCGAATGAAGCTTTTTTCAGGCAGGCAACTGGAGAGGATCGCAAGAGAGCGAGCCCGCTTTAAACCGGTGATGTTCATTTAACGAAAATAAGTGGGCGCGCAAGAAAGGGGCTAAACAGCCCCTTTGCCATGGTCAGCCGAATGGGAATCAGGCTTGTTTTTTTGCGTTGCGGCGCGCGACAAATGCCATCAAACCCAGTCCCAAGCCCATCAGACTAAAGGCCTCAGGTTCAGGCACCGGTGTCACAGTAGGCACAGACACGGCGGCCAATGCCAATTGATCCAAACTCATACTGGATGAATTGGCATTGAATTTAAAGGTATACAGGCTGGAAGCGGCGACATTGCTCCATTTCCAATACAACTCTTGTTCAGCAGTTGCCCCTCCCATCACGGTGCCTTGATCTTCGTTAAACTGCAACACGGAAGTCGCTGTAACGCCATTCAAGGTTGCTGAACTGTTGGCCAGGGTGCCCAAGGTTGCAATGCGCAGATAGACATCAAACAGGCCTGTGCTGGCACCGCTCAAGGTCGCGGTGAATGCCGTAGCACCAGAGAAACTATAAATATTGCCCCCGCCAGTGATAAAAGCACCGCCTGTAGTTTCTTGCACAGAAGCGGTGATCCCGGCAGTCACAGCGACATCTGGTGTATTGTCATTGGTGCTGTTAAACACGTTCCACTCAGCATAACTCGCTGGTGTCAGACTCCCCCAGGGATTGGCGGTGTCCCATACTGCCTGGGTCGCAAATGCGTAACTATTGAACAGCATGCCTAAGGTGAATGCCAAAGCTGAAAATTTCATGATTTATTTCTCCTCAACGAGCGCTTGTGCCCCTTCCTCTCGAAGGCCATCGCGCCATTTTTTTAAAATGAAGTCTCACGGACCCACACCGTTGAGTATTTCAATCGCCACGCTTTGCGCATGGCAATAAAATTGAAATTAAAAAATAAAAGTGATGTTGTTTTAATCACGCATGGTCAGGCGCCTTGCTTCTCCTGCCTGGACTCAAAATCAACCACATAGCGGTACTGCTTGCCGCAATCAATAATGACTTCTTTCTGTCCCCGCTTGAGCAGGCGTATATCCACTTTGATGCTACCGAAGCCATCATGAGCGATGAGCTCATCCAGCAGTTCTAGCAATCTTTTTTTGACTGGTGCATTCATTGCCTGCATAGCATGTATTGATCATGTTTTTGAGTATTCTTAAATGATAACAATTATCATTTAGTTTTGCAACGTAAAAATATGATCTCTGATTAAGCTTAAGTAGATAGATGCAGTGAGGCCAAAAGGCAGAATGAAAGAGAAGGTAGACAAGGGGAAAGCGCCGCATCACAAGGTGAACGGCTGAAGATCAACTGGAGAAAATCAAGACAGCATCCCGACAGCTTAGGACGGAATGCTGAGATAAGGTGCCCTAAGGCTGTGGCATGGTTTGCTTGAAGCTGGGACGCTTTACCAGCACCCCGTAATGTTTGGCCAGATTAGGAAACTTCTCTTGCCAGTATTTGCCTTCCCATTGCACATTTTTAAAACGCAAGTCTATGTAGCCCAGCGCGGTGCCCAGGGCAATGTCTGCCAGACTGAACGTTTCGTTGACACACCACTTTTTCTTTAGCAAGTCATTATCAAGCACGGTCAGGCCAGCCGTCACCTTGGCAAATTGCTTTTCTATCCATGGCGCAGACTGCTGCACCTCTGGCTTGCGTTGTTCCAAGATCACCGCCACGGCAGCATCACACACACCATCGGCAAGTGACTCCCAGCGACGGACCTTGATTTTGGCTGAGTGGTCTTGCGGAATCAGGTGGGCCACCGGCGTGCGATGATCCAGATACTCGACAATCACGCGTGAATCATACAAGGCATCGCCATCATCCAGCACCAGCACAGGAACCTTACCCAACGGGTTGTGCTGGCTCACGGGACAATCCGGCGCAGACAGCACGACCTCCGTCAAAGTCAGGTCAATATGTTTTTCAATGGCGACGATACGCACTTTACGTGCATAGGGACTGTTAACCGTATATAAAAGCTGCATAGTGTGATGTGAGCCGGATTGAAGAGTACTTTTACCGAAAAAATACCCCATGACGCAATACGATGGTACAAAACTCGCTGGTCTTGGGGTGCTTTTATTATAATAGCTTTTGCCATGGGCTTAGAACGCTCATCTGCATAAATTTTAAATTGACTGAGCTGCTCATGACCACTGCATCACTTTACCAACACTTGCCCGACTACTTAAATGCCGATCTGATAGCGGCGCAAGTGCAATCGGCCCTGGCAGAAGACCTGGGCAAAGGCGACCTGACCGCTGCACTCATCCCTGCCGGCACCCAGGCCAGCGCGATCATCATCAGCCGTGAGGCTGCCATTCTCTGCGGCTGTGCCTGGGCGCAACAGTGCTTTGCGCAGTTGGATCGCAGCATCCAGCTCGAATGGCTGGTAAAAGACGGTGACCGCGTCGTCCCCAATCAAGCGCTGGTCCATATTCATGGCGACGCACGCGCCATGCTCAGTGCCGAACGCCCTGCCCTCAACTTTTTGCAAACGCTTTCTGCAGTAGCCACACATACCCGCCGCTATGTTGACGCGATTAGTGGACTCCCCACTCAAATTCTCGATACACGCAAGACCCTGCCTGGCCTGCGCCTGGCACAAAAATATGCTGTGCTCGCTGGCGGTGGCGCCAACCAACGGCTGGCCTTGTACGACGGCATCCTGATCAAGGAAAACCATATCGCCGCCGCAGGCTCGATTGCCGCCGTGCTTGAAGCCGCATTCGCCATGCGCAGCACGGATAACATCCAGATCGAAGTGGAAACGCTGGATGAACTGCAGCAAGCGCTGGATGCCGGCGCCACCAGTATCTTGCTCGATAATTTCACGCTGGAAGACCTGCGCAAAGCTGTCGCAATCAATCAAAAGCAAGCGTTGCTGGAAGCATCGGGCAATGTGGATTTAACGACGGTTAGGGCGATTGCGGAAACAGGCGTAGACCGGATTTCGATTGGCGCGCTGACTAAAAATATACAGGCGTTGGATTTGAGTATGCGAATTGAAATGCCATTTCAAAAACTTAATAAGACTTAATACTTCACTAAGCAAGCCCTTTTCACCTCCCACAAAATTCGGACAAATCCATCCAGCATTTAAGGCGGCGAGTACATTTTCCGCACGCATGACCCCGAGTGCAACAAAGGATGCATGCGCCCCCTTACGGTGCAATGCATCTGCTTTATGGCATGCGCCATTACTCCTAAGAACCTTCGGAATAATAAAGGAATTCAATAGCGCAATTAACAGGAAAATATTTATGAAACTGCTTAGGCTTTACAACGCAGGTGTTATTCAGCAAGCTCGCTTGAACGTCTCTCTAAAAATAACGATAACGGCTATATTAGCGATGTAAAAAAAAATGGTAAAAATGGAATGTTTTTTGCTTGCTCACACAAGTAAGACTTTAATTCATTTTAAATATAGTCATTAATCACATGCTGTCAGAAACGCAAAAGTTTGATGATATCGTTTTTCACGCAGCAGCCTTAAATGGCTGGTCCCAGCACTACGACCAATTAACGCCAGGTGAATTTAGAGGCTTTTTGCAAGACGTACAATTACCGAGTATGCGAATTTTTCGTGAGTATATGAACTGCAGCGTTGTTCAACATACCATGGCCCCCAAAAATACATTCAATCTTATTATTCCTATTCGTGGCACGCAAGATACTAAGCTTAGCAATCATACATTACGACCCGACTGCTTTACATTAATCCCCTCAAGTGCAGAGTTCTTTCTCTGTACACAAGGAGAAACTGACTATGTAGTTATTTCTCTAGATGAGTCTTTTTTAGAGAAAATGCTTGTCCCAGAAGACTTTGATACCTTTTTGAAATATCCAAAAGGATACTCCCTAAGATGCGATGAATCCGCTTTATGTGCCCTGCAATCATTGTGCAAACATGTTTTAGACGATAGAACGCCTGATCTAGCCGGCAATTTAAAAGGGCGTGTGCAAGCGCTTTTTAGAGATGAAGTGATTAATTACCTTTTACAAGGAATGGATGTAGCAGGTCAACGATCAAGGATCAGAAATTTGGAATCCAACCATCACTATCTTGTCCGATACTGCCATGACAGAATTTTAAATGAGAAAGGTCAAATCAGCATACTGACACTTTGTAATGAATTGCGGATACCAAGACGCACTCTGGCTTATGCATTTGAGAGGGTGACCGGTGTATCACCGAACAACTACCTAAGAGCAGTCAGGCTGAATGCTGCAGATAGAGGCCTTAGAGACTCCCCCGATTGGGCATTAACCGACATCGCACACCATTATGGTTTTACTCATTCCAGCCACTTCGGGCGAGAGTATAGAAAACTATTTGGAAAAAGGCCTTCCGACCATCGTAAATGGTGACGGTTGAGTTAATTTGCAATTCGTCACCTCCTTCAATCCACAAATACCTTGCAATAAAAAACGGGCACCAGAAGACCTGGCACCCGAAAAAATAAACACCTTTAAATTTTAGGGATTGTAAGCACGCTCATTGTGTTGAGAAATATCCAAACCTTGCTCTTCAACTTCATCAGAATCCCTTAGACCTACAGTTAAATCAATCAATTTAAGAATGATCCAGGTAATGATGACGCTATAAAAAATAGTAAACAACACACTTGCAGACTGCGCTAAAAACTGATGGGTAATGTTCATATTCACAATATGCCCTCCCAACTTGTCCGAGGCTAGAATCCCAGTCATCAACGCCCCAACAATCCCCCCCAAACCATGAATTCCAAACACATCCAGCGTATCATCATATCCAAATTTTTGTTTAATCGAAGTCACCCCAATAAAACATACCACCCCTGCAGACATTCCAATCAGTATTGCTCCAAATGTACCAACAAATGCACAGCCAGGAGTAATCCCGACCAAGCCTGCAATTGCCCCTGATATCACCCCTAAAGCACTCACATGTCCAAGTTTGACTCGTTCAATTATTGCCCATGCAATCACCCCTCCGCATGCACCTAATTGCGTATTTAGTAAGGTCGTGCCTACTTTTGCATCCACAGCCATACCTGACCCGACATTGAAAGCAAACCAGCCCACCCAGAGCAGACCACCTCCCACCAATGTCATCACGAGGTTATGGGGCGGCATGGCAGCCTTAAGATAGTATTTACGTTTGCCGACCATGATTGCAGCCACCAATGCAGCCACACCTGTATTGATATGGACGGCAGTACCTCCAGCAAAATCCAACGCGCCCCAATCGGCCAACAATGCACCAGGTCCGGCCCAAACCATGTGAGCCATTGGCAAATAGGCAAATGTGAACCATAAAATGAGGAATAATATTGCTGAAGAAAATTTGATGCGCTCAGCAAAACCCCCAACTACCACAGCGGGAGAAATAATAGCGAACATCATTAAAAACATAATCATTACGCCTTCAGGAATGGCTCCAGCACCAGTATCAATGCCAGCAAGAAATGCTTTATCCAGCCCGCCGATAAAGCTCCTAATCGTAATGTGCCCAGGGCTTGCTCCAGTCATATCAAGCATCAGGCTATATCCATACACGACAAACAATACGCCAATAATGCCAGCAGACAGAATTAACTGCGTGAAGATAGAAAGTACGTTTTTTGAGCGTACCATCCCGCCATAAAACATTGCTAACCCGGGTAAATACATCATAGCAAGTAGCGTGGATGCAGTAAGCATCCACGCAGTTGCTCCAGTATCAATTACCGTAGAGGTATCCGCCAACACCGTTAAAGGGAATTCAAGGGCTATTATCAAAAATGCCCAGAGAAGAGTATGTATTTTTAAATTCATAATAGTAAACTTTCATGATCAATCATCTATGGACAGGATTCGCTGACACACGTAAAAAGTCACAGAATCTATTTGATAGTACAAAAAAAAGTGTTGCGGAAATTAACAATAAAGCGCCTCCCAATGCTTGGTCAGCCCTAGGGCCCAGAGATTGACCTAACTTAATTAATACGCCAACCAATCCATTCGTCTTTGATAAACACTGCGGCATTGGGTATAGAGGAGCGGCCATCATTAACAATATGCCGACCAAGACCTGAGGCACCGTAATTGCCAAATGAAATACCCAAAATCTAAGCGAGGATATGAAACCCTGCTGATAAAGAATCGCTGCTGCATAACACAACAAAACACCGCTGATCGCCATTGCCCATTTCATTGCTCTGTACAAACTTCCATCATGCATTAACTGGATATGTAGTTCTGGCCAGACCCACATCACACTCATGGCTAAAAAGGAAAGCATGATCAAGGAGCTTGCTAATGGAGACGCTAAAATCTGAGCAAAGGGCTTGTTAAGTTTTGATGGTAACTTTAACTCTGCCATGAGTAGTAGCATCGGCGCTACATGATGAATGAGCGCACTCTGCAAGCAGTGAAGCCATACGGAATGTCTAGCCACAATATCTAATTGAGGCATTAATCCTATAACCATCGTTGTAATGGCCGTAATCATTAAGCCTGGAGAGGCTCTACACGCTTTTCGATTATTAATTAACAATAACGCAAAAACTGCAATTGCCATTAACTCCCAGCTAATCTGATGATTCATCATGATTTGATCACGCATATACGATCCCTGCCCGCTCATGCACTACATGAGCGGATCACAAAACGAGTGGTTAGAGGGGATTATGTTGACAGCATGGCGCCGAATGACCCTCCCCATCAGCAACACTTGCTGTGTCTGCCCCTGCTGGTAAATCCATTGCCGGATTTAGCTCAAAGAAGTTATTTGGCTGTAGTTTGAATCCCACATACATCGTTGGCATAACTGGAAAATCTTCTGGCTTGCAAACATGCGTGTGCCCAAACGTATGCCAGACAACAATGTCGCTGTTGGAAATCGGGCGATTCTGTTTAACCCATACAGGTAAGCCATCGCCATAGTGCTGATTGGGATACTCACCAGACCCATATCGCTCATCTGGGGAATATGGAGTCACCCATAGATGATTACGCGCAAATCCAGCGCGACGTCCGGTTTGGCTGCCTGGCTGGGCAAGAATTACTGGATTATGCTCTGCGACAAGTTTGTAGCCAGGATGATTGCCGACTGAGTTTTTAATATTTGGATTGATTACCTTCCAAAATCTACCACTTTGCCCATTGGCTTCACGGCAGGCATCTAATTCATTGGCGAAGGTAATCGTCTCGGTATTAAATACATTGCCATATTGATTTCCCTCTCCAATCGGGCGCGGATAAAAATTGGTTTCGGTGACTGAGTTACGCTCCCCATCAACCATCATATGCAACCTCGCACTAAAGAAGTGCTGATGCGTTGGCCCATACAACTCAGGAGTCACCATGCCTCCTGACGGCTTTTCTCCAGGCTTAACAGCACCAGTTTGAATGATGCCAGTTAACTTGGCTTCTAGCTGAATAGTGCCATCCTGATACAAATACCAATAGAATCCATAGTCATAATTCGCCACAGTACAGAAGAAGCTAATAACCAACCTTCTCGAACGACGGATTTCATAAACACCTGAGCGGAATTCATAGTGTTTCCAAAGTGTTCCGTAGTCCTCCTCATGCATACAAATTGCATTCTTCATGACAATGGGTTCGCCCAAGTCATTCACTGTGGGTATATCAAAATAGCGAATGGCGCCTAAGCAGTCACACCCTAGTTCAAGTTGATTTGCCAGACGACCCAAGCCATACTCTCCACCATCAAATGCACATTTCCAATAATGATTTAACGCTTCATCAGAGTAAGGAACCCCCATGTCTGTAATACTGGCTCTGTAGATGATAGGGCGCACTTTACCTTTATCGGCGTATCCTAATTGGTGAAGCACCAACCCCTCACGCGGTGTAAAGCCGACTCTAAACTCCCAGTTTTGCCAAGAGACTTTCCAATCATCATCAACAGTAAAACTAACCCCTTCAGGCTGAATAATATGCAGCGGCTTTAACCCTTCTCTCGGTTTGCCAAGGGATGGCGTGTCGTAGTTGATTATTCTTTGAGGTACCGGAATATCCACACCATCATCAAGCAACTCAATCACTCGACCTTCGTTGAGGTCAATAATTGCAACCAAGCCCTCTATCGGACGCGCATAGCCATTGTCAGTTAACTTGTCTCTCACAAAAGCAACGCCACGCATAAGCCGGCGATGCTTATAGTCTGGTTTATTCTCAAAGAAGTGGCCATAAGACCAAGGATCAATCTGAATATTTTCGATATCCGCATCATTCAGTCCGCGTGCTTTTAGTGCCGCTCGCCAGTCAGGATCATTCTGTACAATTTCTACACAGGTATCGAACTCCTCAAGAATAATAGGTGCATGCCCGCGTGTTTCAATGTCCAATTTTTCCCATGAAATAATCTCTTGAGAACGTAAATCCACCACGGCTTCAAAAGTGTCTCCCGTTGCCTTATCCAAGATTAAAGAAAAGGCTCGACGAGTCATTGGTTGCCCTGGAATGTAATCAATCACTTCGTCTTTACTTGGCTCTTGCAAGTACAAATAGGGAAAGCGACATTGACTCCCTAGACCTTTACTCTGACGAAGGATTTGGCTAGCTAGCGCTATCTCCTTAGTTGATAAAGGATCCAAAGGATGTAACGCTTGGACAGTGTCATTTGATTTCATGATAGTACCTTTGTGAATAATCAATAATGAATCACCTGCCACTCGACAATTCGAAATCGAGAAATTTCTAGAGCAACAGAGTTACACGTAGTTTCTCGCTATCACCCACAAACAACTATCACATTTTTGCAAGTTCTATTTTATGCAGTATTAAGCCACTCTTTGGCAACCATCCTCTTTATCGATTTTCCTTAAAATATGCAGTAAAAATATCTTGCGGAAAATCAGCGGAAGATCGCTCTATCAATGAGTGGGGAAAATTATTAGGGACAAGTGCTAACAGAATGACTCGTAAATTTAAGTCAGAGGTTGGCTTAAATAACAGGCAACGGAAAAGAAAATTTAAGGCATTTTTCACATTGGGCAAGTTATCAACGAATTACTGTACTACAGAGATATCAATGACTTAGGCTACGCATCTGTTTCAGCTTTTACATGTATGTTCATGGAGGAAATCGGATGTAGCCCATCAGAATGGAGCAATAAAACTTCAAATCAATTTTGCCTGAAAACTTGAGACATATACCTGATCGTCTTGCACTGCAACTTTGGAACCGCGCAGCAAGAAATCTGTTCTTGGATAAAGTTAACACGCTCGTAAAACACTACTGTGTTCGAAATAAATGGCTTTCAGGGAAAGAATGATATTGAGCTAACTCATAATGAAAAAAGGTTATAGGCGTTACCACTGATCATCTTCACCTTTTGCCAATTTGTGATAGCTGACCCTGATGCAAGACCGCAAAATAAATCTACGTTTTTTATAGAAACGATCATCTTTTATGCTCACATCCACTATGCTTGCTTTAGCTGCAAGCAACGCAAGGAAGCCGTAAGGGCGTGATGGCTGAGTATCCTCCTCTTAGATTGCTTTCTGGTAGAAAAGCACCAGAAAGCAACTCGCCTAGAGGCAAAAAATATCTCTTTAAGAAACATCCATCAAGATTTTCCCCAAATCAAAACTTAATAACGCTCAACAATAAGTGACAGACTCAAATTAAAAAACCTTTAGAAAACCCAGACTAAACACATTTCCAATCTAAGCAATGTGACCATTTCTGCCACCTCCTGATGGCATGACTCTTGCATCATTTGCAGCTAGTCTAGCCAGCATGTGACATGAATAGTCCAATCCCCGTTTCCTCGCCCAAAACCATAGAGAGCCTGCGCCTCTCGGATTTGTTACGCATGCTGGTTGCTCATGGGCATGCAGATAAAGTCCAGGCTGAAAAGCTTTATAAAGATCGCAAGAGGGACAGCTCCAAAATTCACCCGGTTGTGATTGTGGCCGAGCAAAAATGGCCGGATTTACAAAACCCCAATCAATTATTGACTGTAGAGGCCCTGAGTCGCTTTGTGGCAGAGCAGGCTGCAGTGCCTTATTATCAAATCGACCCTCTAAAACTGGACTTTAGTGCCGCGGCGCAAATTGTGTCGCAAGCCTATGCCGAGCGCCTGCGCATCATGCCGATTACGGTCAAGAATGGGGTGGCCACAATTGCGACGGCCGATCCGTTCCACCAGACCTGGCTGCATGATCTGGAGCGTATGCTGAAGTTGCGCATTGAAGTGGTGATGGTGAATCCGCTGGACTTGCAGCGTTATTTGCCCGAGGTGTATCAGCTTTCTGCAGCGATTCAATCTGCCAATGCCGCCAAGGCCGGACAAATTGTCGGCGTACAAAACTTTGAACAGTTGATTGAGCTGGGCAAAGACCGCCAACTGGATGCGAATGAACAGCATGTAGTGAGTATTGTCGACTGGTTGTTTAAATATGCGTTTGAACAGCGCGCCAGCGATATCCACCTGGAACCGCGCCGCAATCTGGGCTTGATGCGTTTCCGCATCGACGGTGTCTTGCATCAGGTCTATCAGTTGCCGAGCAATATCATGAATGCGATTACCAGCCGCATCAAGCTGCTGGGGCGGATGGACATGGTGGAAAAACGCCGCCCACAGGATGGCCGTGTCAAAACCGTAGACACTGATGGCAAAGAGGTTGAATTACGCTTATCGACCATGCCGACCGCGTTTGGCGAAAAACTGGTGATGCGAATTTTCAAGCCGGATGTGCTGGTACAGGATTTTCAGTTACTTGGTTTTTCCAAGCGACAGGGCGAGCAATGGGCGCAGTGGACACACCAGCCCAACGGCATCATTTTGGTCACCGGGCCTACCGGCTCGGGCAAAACCACCACGCTGTATACTACCCTCAAGCAATTGGCGACCGATGAAGTCAATGTATGTACGGTAGAAGACCCGATTGAGATGATAGAGCCGGCGTTTAACCAGATGCAGGTGACACAGAATATCGGCCTGGGCTTTGCCGAAGGCATACGCACACTGATGCGCCAGGACCCCGATATTATCATGGTCGGCGAGATCCGCGACCAGGAGACCGCAGATATGGCGATTCAGGCCGCACTGACCGGCCACCTGGTGCTATCCACGCTGCACACCAACGATGCGCCATCGGCTGTGACGCGTTTGCTGGATTTAGGCGTGCCTGCTTACCTGATACATTCCAGCCTGCTGGGGATTATGGCGCAACGGCTGGTGCGCACCTTGTGCCCGCATTGCAAAACAGAAGCCACCATTTCAGACGCAGAATGGGCCAGCGTTACGCGCCCGTTCAAGGCCGCCAAACCGGCAAAAATCATGAAAACCGTGGGCTGCAAGGAGTGCCGCAACACGGGTTACCGTGGTCGCACCGGGATTTATGAGATGCTGACACTGACGCCGACCTTACGCAAACTGATCACGCCTGAAACCGATTTGATTCAGCTCAGACAAGCCGCTACACAAGCGGGGATGCAGCCTTTGATGTTAAACGGTGCTGAGAAAATTGCGGCGGGACTGACAACCGTAGAAGAAGTGCTCAAGGTTGCCCCACCGATTGAAGTAGATTAAAGGCGCAAGGCCCGCTTATTTGCGTAAGTGAATGCGGCCATGCCACATTTGCCGCACTAAATGCTGCTTGGACAAGCGTCCAATCCAGATTACCGCAACAATATGCAACGCAATCACAGCCATCAGCAACCAACTCAACAGCGCATGAATTACAACCGGCCCCTCTTCGCCCCAAAAGGCATCGGTGCGGCTTAACCAGCCAGTCAGCGCCAGCAAGGCAATCAGCATCCAGATGACATACACGGCCCATTGGCCTAGCGGATTGTGCCCGGCATGCACAGGCAGGGTTGCTTGACGCACCTCTGCAATGTGCAAGCGGATGTCACGCAGGCCGGGCAGATGAAAGCGCGCACTTGGATATGCGCTAAAACACCCGACCAAGATGCGGATCAAAATGATTGCCTGCACAGCGTAGCCAACCGTGCGATGCAGCACATCCGTTTCGTACCAGACATGGCTCATCAGCCACAATGCCATCACCCCGGCTGCCACCAGCCAGTGACTCAGACGCACCCACCAGGGCCAAAGCATTGCGGATGGCTGCAACATCTCGCCACTTAGTCTTTCAACCCGATGGCTTTGACGATCGCCAGCGTTTTCATGTCGAAGTAAATCTCAACCTTCTTACCCTCTTTGTTACGGCCATAAATTTCGTAGCAATTACCGTCTACTTTAAATTTTTTGATGGTATAGCCCTCTGCTTCCAGCGCTTCTTTAAGGGTATCTTCCGAAGCCCACTCCTCTTTTGGATAGGATTTGCAATCCGCCGCGGCCAACGTAGCTTGTGCATGCAGCAGGCCAATTGCCAACAAGAGTGAAAAACCAATTTTTTTCATCAAAACGTCCTTTTCATGATTCAAAGAATTCTACCTGGCGCAGCTCTGCCAAATTCGAAACGCCAGTCAACGCCATGGTCATTTCCAGCTCATCACGCAAAGTGCGGATCACTTTTGCCACGCCCATCGCGCCTTCTGCGGCCAGGCCCCATATATAAGGGCGACCAATACAAACGGCATCAGCGCCCATCGCCAGCGCTTTAAACACATCTTGCCCGGAGCGGACACCACTATCCACCAGGATTTTGCATTGGCTACCCACGGCAGCCACGATCGTTGGCAGCACTGCCGCCACAGACGGAGTGCTATCAAGCACGCGGCCACCGTGATTGGAAATGACCACGCCGTCACAGCCGCATTCCACCGCCCGTTGGGCATCCTCTACATGCATCAGGCCTTTCAGTAGCAGGGGGAGGTTCACTTGCTGCCTGAGCCAGGCCACATCGTCCCAGGTCGGCGCCTGCGTCATCCAGCCATCGAACACCGTACTTTGGCCCGTTTGTAAGGGTCGCATTGCCAATGGCTGCGCCAGGTTGACCGCGGAAATCCCCTCGGGTAAATCGATCAAAGCTTGCTTGACTGGCGCATCGACAGTGAACACGACTGCGCTAATGCCAGCTGCCACGGCTTTATGCAATAACGCTTGGGTACGTTCACGATCGCCTTGCCAATAGAGCTGAAACCAGAGCGGTTGTTGCGCCTGCATCACAATCTCGCTCACGGCTTGACTGGCCAGACTGCTCACCATCATCTGCCCCTGCTGGGCATTGCAAGCGACAGCGGTGCCAATCTCGCCATCGGCATGAAACAAGCGCTGATAAGCCACTGGCGCCAGCAGGATGGGATGCGCCCATTGCTCGCCAAAAATGCTACACCTTGTGTTCGGTTGATGGAGGGGTTGGAGTGGACGTGGGCAAACTTTCTTGCTTTGCCAACCAGCTTCGTTGACCTGCAATTGCAACCCGTTCCCGGCATCTGACTGCAAATAATGCCAGACATCAGCGGGCAATTTGGCTTGCGCTTGCTGGGCAAAATAGGAGAGCAAAGGTAAGGACTGCATTCGCTTAGAGCGCCCACTGGCGCAACAGGTTATGGTAAATGCCGGTTAACTGCACCACTTCTGGCGTTTCCCCTTGTTGCTGGCGCAAGCGGACCAAGGCCATATCCATATCAAACAGCATGCGCCGTTGCGCGGCGTCGCGCACCATGCTCTGAATAAACATAAAGCTGGCCAAGCGCTCACCACGCGTGACCGGCGTCACCGCATGCACCGAGCTGGAAGGATAAATGACGATAGCACCCGCTTTGAGCTTGATGCGCTGGTCACCAAACACATCCTGCACCACCAGCTCACCGCCTTCATATTCATCCGGGTCGTTAAAAAACAAAGTAGCCGAAACATCTGCCCGTACCCGCGTACTACCATCCGGCATATGACGCATGGCACTATCGACGTGAAATCCATAGGCATTGGTCTCACCCGCATAACGATTCACAAAAGGCGGCAAGATTTTGTCTGGCAACGCGGCCGAAAAAAATAAAGGATCGCGCTGCAATGCCTGCAACACGATCCTGCGGATTTGTGCCAGCAACGGGTCGTCTTCGGCCAGTTGCTGGTTGTTTTTAACACTGGCTGCCTGAATACCGGCGGTTGTGCGGCCATCCACCCATTGCGCCTGCTTCAGCAAGGCACGGATAGTATGCAGCTCTTCTTCAAGCAAAACCCCCGGTAAACTTAACAGCAAATTAACTCCTAGAACTTGTACTCAGTAGTGACGATAGCCTGACGACGGTTGCCTGGTGTCAAGAAAGCACCATTATCATAAATCGCATCATAATACGTTTTATCCAGCAAGTTCTTGATATTTAAACGCACCGCCCATTTCGGTTGTTCGTAGGCCACCATCGCATCGACGCGTGCATAGCCAGGTGCAGTATTGGGTTTAAACTGACCATTTACAAATGCTGTACTTGTCGTCGCTGTAGGGTTATATCCGTAGCGATCCGCTTTGGCCTCTACCCCGCCACCGATTTTCCAACCATTACTCCAGTCATAAGTTGTCCACAGATTAAAAGTCGTACGTGGCGTGTTTCTAGCGCGCTCACCTGCAAATCTTGGGTCAGCAGCATTAACTTGGCCAATCGTTGAACATGTATTCGATGTTTGCGCACAAATATTCACTGCCGGATTAATAATTGTGGCATCAAGGAAAGCAACACCAGCAAAAATATCCCAATTCTCTGTTACTTTACCAGTGAGTTCGACTTCTAAACCATTTGTACGACGTCTCTTAGTAAGGATTGGCGTATTACCAAAGGAAGCAATATCTGTATTACGCTCCCAATCTTTAGTCGTTGTAAAAATAGCGGTTCTTAAGGCTAAGTCGCCATCTAAGAACAACCATTTGGACCCAATCTCAAGGGTTCGACTACGCTCAGGCGGTTGTTTGACTGTAGTTAACTGATACAGGTCCGCTGTTGGGCTGAAGGAGTTGCTGTAAGTGATGTAGTAATGCTGGTTAGCATCTGGTTGCCATGACAAACCACTGCGGTAGCTATTTTGCCCATAATCTAAACTAGAGACTGCAGAAGTATTGTAATCAGCCTTCATTTCATCTCGACGCAGACCTGCCAAAACTGTCCAGTGTGGAATAAACTCTATACTGTCTTGAACATATACAGCATAGTTATCGGCAGAAAACTTCGCAGGCGTTCCAGTCATTGCCTCAAACCCACTAGAATATGACACACCGTTCGCGGTAATCGCGTTATTCAGTGCATTACCCGTCTGCGTGTATGGAAGCCCTGTATTAGGATTGACTGGTTGCAAAGAGTTTCTATATGAATGCTCATGCAAATATTCAACACCGCTCAGTAGTGAGTGATGCATACCAGCTAAATCAAACTTAGTCGTAAAGTCGGATTGGAGATTATATGTTTGATAAGACTGAGTCCTTGTAACGTTACCACCAACGCTTTGATTGGCGGTTGGCAATAATGTTGAACTTGGCTTTTTCGCCCAATATGCGCGTTCATAATCCCCATGTCTTAATTGAGTACGCAGTTGTGTGTCTTCAGTAAATTTGTGGGTGAAAATGGCGGTAGTAATATTGGTATCACTATTGTCAAAATTATTACTACTTCCATAGAAGGTCTTATCGTCTACTTTGGTCCCATTAATCGTAGTGTTAATAGGGCGCTCATTTACAAAAGAAACGCCAAAATCCGGGACATCTCGAGTGCGCAAATATTGATGATTTAAGAAGACCTCGTTTTCAGTCCCGATACCAGCCCCAAAACTGACTGCAATCCCCTGACGATCAAATTCGGGATGATCCCCGTTTGCCGGGTTTTTGCGGTAGGTTTCTTCGTGCCTATCCATGACATTCACGCGAATGGCCGCTGTATCTGTCAGCTTTTTATTAAAGTCGCCCGTCGCTTGATGATAATCATAATTACCCAGACTCCCTGTCACGATATTCTTGTCGTGTAACTCTGCCATCTTACTCACCTGGTTGATGACACCACCCGCCTGACCACGCCCAAACAACATCGCCGCAGAACCACGCAAGACATCCACCTGCTCCAGGTTAAATGTCTCGCGGTTGTACTGTGCGGTGTCACGCATGTTATCCAGATAAATATCGCCAAAGGTATAGAAACCGCGCAGGTTAAAGTTATCGCCAGCACGGCCCCCTTCAGCCGCATTGACTGATAAGCCAACCACATTCCGCAAGGCTTCACGCAGTGAGCCCACTTGCTGATCATGCAGCAATTCTCTGGTTAGCGTAGTGACTGCCTGCGGCACATCTTGCGGATCCTGATAGGTTTTACCGACGCGGGTCTTGGTCGCTTGATAGCCTTTATTAGGCGCATCTTGAATTCGTTGCGTTTTGACCTTCACCTCGGTCATGGTCTGAGTCGCGTCTGCAGTTTTTTTCTCTTCATCTGCCGCGATCGCAATCGCTGGAAGCGCCATCATCAGCGCTATCGTCATTGTTTTCTTATTAAAGCCGGATGGCATAAATAGTTCCCGTCATTGATTGAATGAGTTAATTGCTGGCTACTGGAAACAATGCTCGTTGGCTTGCAAATTGAATAAGCAAGAATGATAACAATTCTCATTTTTACAAGCAATGAAAGGTTGTGCGAGAATTTATTTGTACAAATGTAAATACTGGTGGAAATCCAAGCGTCATATAGCTCAAATTGTGCGGTACCGTTTAATCGAAGTAGGTGCGGCCTGTGCTCTGGGCACAAACCGCATCAGGGCCACTAGCCTGACGCCAATATCAAGCTAGCTGCGTGTGACAGGGGCCAGTTAAAAATCCAGGCGCAGATTGGCCTGCAAGGTCCTTGGTCGGCCGACGCCTAACAGGCTGTTCCCTGCGGTACTCCAGTAGTCTTTATCTGTGATATTGTCGACCACGACCTGAAAAGTGGCTTTTTGCTTGCCCAGCAGGGTCTTATATCTGGCCCCTACCGACCCAATCGTGTAGCCATCTATGCTGGCTTGATTAAATGCATTGACCTGTTGCTTGCCGCTATAAAACAAGCCCGCGCTCAAAAACAGGCCAGGGACCTGCGCAATCTGGTATTCACCAAACAGACTGGCAGTTTTCTCTGGCGTATTTTCTGGCGTATTGCCATTGCTAGCCGCGTCAGGTGTTTTCAAGGTCGCATCCATCAACAGGAAAGAGGCGGCGACAGACAGCCTCTCCGTCAACTCGCCAGTAGCAGCAAATTCCAAGCCTTGATAATTTGCGTCACCGTTAATCTTATAGATATTAGTACTCGGATAACCAAATGCGGCGGCACGCTCAATATCAAAATAGGCCAATTGCAGCAAAAAACGATCAAACACTTGCGCCTTTGCACCAATTTCTTTTTGTCTTGATTTTGCCGGATTGAGTAACTCGCCAGCATTTGACCATCTAGTCGGAACTTGCCCACTGTCCTCAAAACCTTCAATATAGCTGGCGTAGAGAGAAATATTTGGCTGAACTTTGTACATCAGCGCCACGGAGGGAATGACTTTTTTGGCGTTGAAGCGCGTAGCCGTTGCCGTGCCTGCATTGGTGGCAATGGTCTCGGTGTCATAACGACTTTGCCGCGCACCTGCCATGAGGGTCCATTGGTCTGTCAACGCCATTTGATCAAATACATACAGGCCTCGATCCAGAATTGTCTGGTCAGATAAACGGTTATTGGAAACCGCCGCAAGCACAGGAACGACTCTGGGATTAAAATAGTTTTGAGTCACCGTACGAGTTGCAAACATAGGTGTCACGCCTTCACGCTGATTGCTGGTGTATCCCAGTGTGAGCTGATGCTTGATGGGGCCCGTTTCCAGCAAACCGAGCAACTCGGTTCTAAAGTTGGTGTTGGTAAACACTTGATTCCGTGTAAATGAAACTTGCAACTCTCCTTCACCCGTAAGCGGGTTAAAGTTCTGAAACTGTGAAAAGTTACGGTCGCGCTCCGTCTTGGCTCGTCCAGCTTCAAACAGCCAACTCCAGTCATCACTCAAGGCATAATCGGTCCTGAACAGAATATTGGTTGCCTCAGCATCATAGTGCTGCCATTTGCCCGCCAGGTTTTGTGTCGCTGCTGGCACAGGCGGCAGCGTGATCTTACCGTTGACAGCATTAGGCACTACAATCGCAGCCTGCTCTGAAACATCTTTGCGGTAATGCTCAAGGTCAAGCTTGAAAGACAATTTATCGTTTGCACGCCAATCCAATGCGGCTGAGACCAGACCACGGCTGCCGTCATAATGGTCAATGCCAATATCTTCGCTGCCAGTGACCACATTAAAACGTGCACCAAACTGCTGCTCAGCGCCAAAGCGCTTGCCATAGTCCACATGGGCGCTACGCGCACCAAATTCATTGGTAGACAGCGTCAGGCTTTTGTTTTCAACCTTGCCAGCCCGCTTGGTTACCAGGTTGATAATGCCAGAGGGCGGCACCAGGCCGTAATACAGAGACGAAGCCCCTTTGAGCACTTCTACCCGCTCTTTGTTTTCTAGTGGCGTATCAATCAGGTTAATAATCGGCAACGAACCATTGAGCCGGTAGTTTCCGCGGTTCTCGACCAGAATGCCTCGGATCGCAATATTGTCATAGGTCGAGCCACTCAATTGCGAGCGTGAAACCCCTGCGGTGTTCCGCAATGCGCCAAACAATGAGTTGGTCGCTTGCGCATCCAACACCTCACGCGTCACCGTGTTCACGGTCAAGGGCACGTCCAGCGGATTCATGTCTCTAAACGTCCCGACCTGTACCGTGTTTGAGTGAAAACTCTGGCGACGGCTGGTCGATACCTCAACTTCACCCAGAGTTTGCTGATCGTCATCAGTGTTTGTTGCAGCTGGCGCAGAAGCAGTCTTCTCAGCCTCCCCCTGCGCCCAGGCTGCCGACATCGGCAAGGCTAACAACAACGACAAATAAACTGTTTTTAATCGAATTACGGACACACAACACTCCCATTAAATAAAGCTGGCTACTGGAGTGCGTAACTCGATGGCTGGCAAACAACAAGATCAATCTGATTTTTATTTTCAAAACCCTCAGCACCCCTCCCTATCAGGGGCCAGTAAACATACCGGATTGCTAAGAGGTTGGCGTTTTAATAACGCCACGTAAGTGTGGCTAAAGCGCTCATGAACGATGCGTACGCAACGAATTCATGCGCAGCATTCCCTCAGAAATGCTTCGTGCCTTGCGCTTTTTCCACCATAAATACACGCCCGTTGCAGAAAGCGTGGCCACCACCATTCCCATGACAGAAATCATAATCCTGCCGGGCAGGCCCAAGATACGGCCAGAATGCAGGGGGAATTGGGCTTGCACAATCACATCACCTGCTGTGCCTTCCCAAGGAATACGTTTGCCAACATAATGTGCATCCAAACCATCGTAATACAAACGTTTATGGCCGGCACCTGCCACACCATGATCGGCATCAGGATAATAAAAATCCACATTAAACAACTGGTATGCCGCGCTATAAGAAATGCGTCCTGCTGGCTCATGCCAGCCTTGCCTACGCGCCTCCTTGATCGCCATCGCCAGCACTTTTCCATAATCTACCTGCGGTGGTAATTGTTGTGAGACCGGTAAGCGCGGACGGATATCTGAAGGAGTGGGCGTCAGTGTAAATGCAGACTTCATGACTGGCATAAAGACTTCACGGCGCAAATTGAGCGCAAAGGCAGAAAATGCCAGAATAATCAGCAATATCCATGTCCATAAGCCAAAAGCACGATGCATATCAAAATAACGTTTGTGCGTGCTGCTGTTCCAACGCAGTTTCCATGCAGGCCACCAGCGCTTCCAGAATGAGGCCTGGGCATTGTGTTGCACCTTGTGCAACTTAGTGATTGGAGTGTTGGCAAATTTGGGCAAGGTAAGATAAAAACCCACAAAACTATCAATCAGCCAAATCAGTGCCACACCGCCTAACAACCATAGTCCCCAGCGGTCGATTCCCCACATTTCGGGCAGGTGCAAACTGTAATGCAGCTTATACAAAAAAGAGACGACATTGGTCCTATCTATCGGCCACACGGCGCCCCACTCCCGCTTGCCTAGCTCCTGGCCGGTGACGGGGTCAATAAACACCTGGTTAAATTTAACAGGCACCATGCCATCCGGTGGATTAGATAATGGCTTGACGCCAATGGTCAGCGTATGCCCCTCTTCAACACTCAGCGGAATCGAACTGACCTGAACTTGTGGGTAGCGCTCTGACACCTGTTTTGCAAGCACTAATGTCGACTGATGCGCACCTTGTGACTTGCTATGCATCCACGCTGGATTCAGTAACGTATCAATCTCGTGATCCCATGAAATAATGGCACCAGTGAGCCCGGTGATCATTAGAAACAAGGCACTAGCCATGCCTAACCACCGATGTACCAATAATAAAGACGAACGCAAAACAAATTACCTCGTATTTAAAAATCAAGCTGGGCGCTGACGGTGATAGTCCGTGGCGCACCCAACACCAGATAGCCGGAATTAGAGGTTAGCCCTGCATAACCACCTGCAGAGGCCCAATAATCACGATCTGTGATGTTATCAATACGGCCACGAACGGTTAATAAATGCCCTTCAATCTCAGTCGCATATCTTGCGCCGATATCTAAACGGGTCCAACCTGGCAGTCTTTGAGTGTTTGTGCCATTACCATACACATGGCCAGTAGTAATCACACGCGCATCAAATGTTAAACCAGGCACCATAAATGCATCCCACTCTAGACCCAGGTTAGCTTGTTGATCTGGAATACCAATCGTTTGCTTATCTTCCGTCGAGGCATTGCCCGTATTCTTCTGTTTGGCATCCAACCAGGTAATCCCCCCCAACACCCGCAAACTGGGCGAAATCTGACCATAAGTCATCAGTTCAACCCCTTGGTGCTCTTCTTTCCCTTGCGAAGTAAATACATTCGCCGCATTGATAAAACCGCGTGGTTTCTCAGTGGTAAAGTAAGCAGTAGTCACCCGAACCTTACCAAAATCAAACTTGGCTCCCACTTCTTTCTGTTTTGAGACATAGGGGGCAAGCGTCTCACCTCGATTAGCGGTGGTTCCTGGAGCTGTTGCCCCTTGTGACAAGCCTTCAATGTAATTAGCATAGAGAGAGATGCCGTCCCAGGGTTTTACTACCGCACCCAACACAGGGCTCAGCTTCGTCTTGTCGTACGCACTACTAAACACGCCATTGTAATCATAGGTTGTCGCAGCTATTTGCTGACTTCTCACCCCTAGCGTCAACAACAACTGATTATCTAACATGGCCAGTGTGTCACCTATGGCAAGGCTACGTAAAATCGTTCTACCTGTCGTATTCGGATTATCCAACACACCACCTGAACCTGCGCCTGCAGTAAATGCAGGCAGGGAATAATAAGTTGGGGCATATAAGTTGGTATTGAGCTGATTACCAGAATCAAACATATACGCTGCTTTTTTCTCAAAATGATATAAGTTTGCATTTAATACAACGTCATGGCTGATAGAACCCGTTTCAAACTTACCTTTTAGGCCAACTTCACCGGTTCTTACCGAGTCTTCTCTGGTATTGTCAAAACGATAGAAAGTACCCGTGCCAGTCGCAGAGTTGTTGACTGTCAAATTTGCTAACGAGTTAGCTTCATGTGACTCACGGAAGCCTCCGGCAAAGTAAGCTGTCACTTTGTCAGTTAAATCGTATTCACCACGCAAAGTCCCGAAGGTGTCCCGCTCATTAGAGTAAGACCATGGCTGTGCCCAGTTTGAATCGCTACTAGGCGCTCGCGGTACACCTGTCGACGCAGCAAGCGTGACGTTTGTGCGCGTTTGCTTCAGATGATTATCCTGATAACCGATATCACCAGACAACCGCAAATTCTCGCCGCGCCAATCTAATGCCAGCGAAATCAGATCAACTTCAGCATGTTCTTTATCAACTGCAGTACCGCCATCACGCCTAGACACATTCAACCGAATACCGGCACTGTCATCCGGGCCAAAACGTCTTGCCACATCTGCAGAAATAAGTTGTTGGTTACCAGAACTCCAGCCAGCATTTACTAAGCTCAATGGCTCATTTGGTGCTCGCTTTGGCAGTAAAGAAATCGAGCCTCCAATGGCATCCCCATTCGGGCTTGTCCCATTTAAGAATGCGGAGGCACCACGCAGAACCTCAACACGCTCAAAGAGCTCGGCCGCAATATACTGTCTTGGAAGTATTCCATACAACCCGTTATATGCAACACTATCGGAATACAGTTGAAAACCACGAATAAAATATGACTCCTGAAAGTTGCCAAAGCCACGGGCAACGCGTACGGAAGGATCATTTAGTAACACATCCCCTACACTTTTTGCCTGTTGGTTCTGGATCAACTCATTGGTATATGCGTTGATTGAAAATGGGGTATCCATGGCATCTTTATTACCAAGCACGCCAACCCGCCCGCCTTTCGCAACCTGTCCGCCAGCATAAGGCTTCATCAGGCCTTTAGCATTCGCATCAGCAGAAGCTTTCACTTTCACCTCGCCCAAAGTGTCTAATTCAGACTCTTCAGCGGAAGCATCCATAAAAACCGTTGCATACATGACTGCAATCAGGACTTTTTTATAAGCGTTCATGTTTGATAACCTCAAAAAGTTAAAAAACCAAGCACGTAAGCGGTGCTTGGTTGTATATATAAAAGTTGGTGTTAAAAGGTATAGTTTGCAGAGAGGACAGCATTCTGTCGTTCGCCATATCCACAATCTTGACCATTGCCGCGACACCAGGAAATAAACTCCTTGTCAGCGATATTTCTAATCGTGGCGCGCAAGTCCCATTTCCCATAGTTAAATCCAACCATGGCATCGAACAAGGTAACTGATGGCACTGTGGGCAAACCACCAAATCCGACGTTGTCACCTAAATAACGCACCCCCACCCCAGCGCGCCAATTTGAGTTGATTTTGTATTGTGCCCAGGCTGAACCCAATTTTTCTGCGACATATGGCAACCTAATTTTGGTGGTGTCGTTAAACGCATTCATGCGACTGTAGTTGCCAAGCAGCTCCCAATCACCCATTCGATGCTTGGCCTCGACCTCCCAACCTCTGGTTAATGCACCGGTTTGTTGCAAACCACCCGGGGTGTTCCCTTGAATAACTCTATTGAGTTGCTCAATCTCAAACCAAGCAAACGCTGCTGATGTGTTGCCATCTGGAGAGTAATATTTCATCCCAGCTTCGCGTTGTTCTCCTTCAGTAGGTTTTAGCACGCCATTATTCCCATCAGTACCCAAATTCGGCACAAATGCTTCAGAGTAGTTAACATAAGGTGAGACTCCACTCTCGAACCGATACATCAGACCCAAGCGTCCCGTGGTTACTGAATTACGCGCATCAACATCTGGCGTAGCACCAACCTTGAGCAAGGTATTTGTCGCATGATCTCGACGCAGAGCTCCAGAAACAACCCAGGGGCCCCATTCCATATGTTCGGTCAAGTAAAAGCCCGTCTGCACGATTTTGTTATTGTCCCGTTCAGCGCCGACTAATGCACCATAATCGACATTGCCATATACCGGGTTATAAACATTGATGCCAAATGCAGAGGTTGTAGAGGTGTAATTACGCTCTGTCCATAATGCATCTTGGTAATCCATTCCTAAAGACACCAAATGCTTGGTCGGTCCTAACGCAAAATTGCCCTGCAAGCGTGTATCGCTTGAAAATACATTGGTACTGCGGTCAGCAGCGTGAATGGTACGCTGTATATTGCCTGTGCTATCAGGGTTAGCTCCAACTCGAGTCCAGTGTTCCCGTGTGATCGTATCTGAGTTAACTTTTCTCAAATTTGCCACAAGTTTAATTTGGTCAGTAATCGCCTGATCTACGAACAATGACACTTCGTCTTTTTTGGTGTCGTAGCGATCCCAGCCAGGCTCCCCGACAAAGGTCCGGCTGGATATTCGACCTAATGGTCCTGGAAGGATCGTTCCTCGAGAAGGCAAAAACTGTGCTGAAACCGTACTATCAGTTTCCTGATGCACATACTGCATAGTGATACTGGTTTTATCACTTGGCTGCCAAGTCACCGAGGGCATAAACACCACGGCATCATCTTTCACATAATCAACCTGTGTACCACTGTCTCGCTTTAAAGCCACCAGTCGATAAAGCCATTCGCCATCCTCACTCAGAGGACCTGTAAAGTCGATACCGAGTTGCTTACGGTCATACATACCATATTGCAGATTCACTTCACGTGCGGCTACTTTTTTGGGGCGTTTGGACACGCTATTCACAATACCACCCAAATCTGACTGCCCGAACACAGATGAAGAAGGCCCCTTCAAGACTTCTATGCGTTCAAGCATATAGATATCCGTTCTGGTGTTATTGTAGGAGCCATACAAATTACGCAAACCATCTTGGAACATAGATGGGGTTAAGCCGCGAACTGAGGCAGAGTCTATTCTGGTATCAAATCCAAAGTTACCAGCATAGACGCCAGCACTGTAAGTCAGAGCATCCTGAATATTCAAAGCCCCCATTTCTCGTGCCTGCTCGACATCCACAACAGTGACGGACTGAGGCATATCTTGCACTGAAACGGGGCTTTTACCCACTGAAGTCGCACGGTCTTGGGTAATGAATTTATCTCTTTTACTACTTTTTTTCGCGCTCACAGACACCTCAGATAAGGTATCTGTTTCAACTTTGGGTACTACTTCCTCACTGGAAGCTATTGCTGGGAGAGCAATCACAAATACAAGCGGGATTGCAGGGATACGAAACGAGTACATACAAAAACTCCAGTAAACAATCGCTGGCTACAGGAGATAAAGGACTCGTTGGCTTGCATTAATACATTGAATGATAACAATTATCATTCATAAAATCAACAGAAGTGACTAGGGCCGCCTCGGGGGCAACCAGCATTTGCCCTTGCTCAGTGACCGCACTGACCAAATTAACTTCGTACAAAGCAGCCAGCGTCGACAGGGCAATTTGCCTGCGCGGATAATCGCCGATGAGACGCCCGTCTTTAATCAGCACGAGCCGGTCGAATCCCTGCAAGGCCTGATTGATATCATGCAAGATAGCGAAAATCGCATGCCCACGCTGGCGGGCAAATTGGTCCATGGCAGCCATCAGTTGCCACTGCAAGCCGGGGTCGAGCGCCGCCATCGGCTCATCTACCAGCAACAGGCCTTGCTCGATATCCCACAATTGCGCAAACACTCTGGCGAGATGGACGCGCGCCTTTTCGCCACCGGACAGGGTATCGAACCGGCGCGGCAGCAAGTGCCGGGCACACGCCAGTTCTGCCGCCTGACGCACTATCACATTTAAATCAGGATCGACCATTCTGGCGACCCGGCCAAGACCAATCACCAGTTCAACGGGCAACCCAAAGGCGACCTCATGCGACTGTGGCAAGATGGCGCGTTGGCGGCTTAAGTCGACCAGTGACCACGTTGTCAAACAGCGCTCACGCAGCCTGACTTGGCCACTGCTGGGCAAATACTCGCGCGCGAGCAACTTGAGCAAGGTGGATTTACCGGCGCCACTGGGTCCGAGCACCGCAATCCGTTCACCTGGCTGCACGGTCATCGAAAACGGACCAAAAACATGGCCTCCCAATTTGAGTGTCACGGCTTGCAGCTCGAGCAAATGTGCAGCGCGATAACTCATAGATGACCGCCTTTTCTGAGGCTCCCGAGCAATAGCAAGAAGAACGGCGCACCCAGCAATGCCGTAAAAATCCCAACTGGAATTTCTGCGGGAATCGCCAGCGTACGGGCCGCTGTATCAGCCAATAGCAACAGGATGGCGCCAACCAGCATGGCAAGGGGGGCTAGACGACGCTGATCAGGCCCGATCAATAAACGCACAATATGTGGGGCGACCAAGCCGATAAAACCGATCATGCCGCACCAGGCGACGGCAAACCCGCTTAATAGCGCCACCAGCACAATGACACGGCGGCGTAATTGACGCACGTGAATGCCGACATGGGTGGCGGCGGCCTCACCGAGCGCGAGTGCATTCATGGCGTTCACCAGCCGTTGCATATAGGCCAACGCGCCGATTAACAACAGCGACAACAACAGCACCAGCCGCCAACTGGCACTCGCCAGCGACCCTAACGTCCAGAACGTGAGGCTACGCAGCTGTTCATCCGTCGCCAGATAGGTGCATAAGCCTATGACAGCGGTAGCCAGCGCATTGAGCGCAATTCCGGTCAGTAACAATCCGGCAATCGAATCAGCCGTGAGCCAGCGCGCCACGCCATCCAGCAAAAAGCAGACGCTTACCGCGCCGAAAAAAGCCGTCAGTGGTAACAGCCAATAGCGTAAAGTGATGGGAATCTCTATTCCCGAGCCAGCCAGCAGCACAATAGTTAACGCCGCCGCGCAGGCGGCACCACTACTCACCCCCAGCAACCCCGGATCGGCCAGCGGGTTACGAAACAGGCCTTGCGTGAGCGCGCCTGACAATCCCAAGGCAGCCCCAACCAGTGCCGCAAACAGAATGCGCGGCAATCGCAGATTCCACAGCACATAAGCACCGCCTGTGAGCGGATGAGAGGGGTCATTCAACCAGCCGATGCGCCAGTCAGCCAACGTCACGGGGACGGCCCCCGCCCAGGCCGACAATGCGAGCAGGATCAGCAAGACAAGACCCAAACCCCAGGAAGGATATGTTGCAAAACGGGTGGTTAGGCGCTCGCAGAAGACCGGCCAGGCGGTTGCGCTGATCATAGGGTCATGGCCTTGCCGAGCAATTGATCAAGTGCGGCGACGGCCTGCGGCAATCGTGGCCCGAACCCTAGCATGAACATGGCTTCCAGCGCCACAATCCGGCGATGCTCCCCGGCAGGCGTCTGCGCCAGGCCAGGCAGCCGCAGTGCGCCTTCGACTCCACCCACCACCGCCAGCCCTTGCTCTGTGAACAAAACGACCTCTGGCTGCGCCGCAATCACGGCCTCGGGCGTCAAGGGCTTAAAGCCCTGGAAGCCCTGCACCGCATTGCGTGCGCCCACATAATGCAACATGGCCTCGGCACTGCTCCCCTGCCCTCCCACCATGACCTGGCCGGGGGCGTGTGACAACACAAACAGCACACGTGGGCCCTGCCCTTTACGTGCCAGAATCGGCGCACGCACACGCTGCCAGTCGGCTTTGAGTTTGTCTACGCATTGCGTCGCCGCTGGCGTACGATCAAGTAAATGCCCAAGCTGTTGCATACGATCTACCACGCCTTCAAAGCGGTCATGCGCCGCCAGAATACTTAGCGGCACACCTGCCGCCTGAACTTGCCTTAGCACGGCTGGGGGCCCGGCATCTTCAGTGGCGACTACCAGGGTCGGCGCCAATGCCAGAATCCCTTCGCTGGACAAGGTGCGTGCATAGCCAACACTGGGTAACCTGGTGGCCGCCGCCGGAAAAAGCGAAGTGGTATCTACACCGACCAAGGTCTGGCTGGCACCGAGTGCATATATCATTTCTGTCAAAGCACCGCCGATACTGACGATGCGCTGGCTCGCGGGCTCGGTGTCTGCGGCCCACACCAAAGACTGGGGCAATAGGGCTGTGATTCCCAATGCACCCGCTTGCTGTAAAAATTGCCGTCTGGCCGCCACTGAAGCATTCATGGCATGAATACGTGTTTTCTGCTTATCCATGCCATCAAACCAACGCATCCAGATCCGCCTGACTGGCGCTATCTGGCGCACGATGGCCTTGTTCGTTACGGTGCGCCACCTCAGATAAATCCTGGCCGGTCAGGCGATAGGCTTTGGCAAAGCCAGCCACATAGCTGCCCTCTAACGGTGTTAAGGCATACAGGTGAAAGTCCGTCAGTTTGGCGATCACTTCCATAAATTTGCCAAATTTGGCATGAAACTGATCCATCACCAATACAAACGTAGCTTCATCCCTAGGCACTTCTTGCGCCTGGCATTGCAGCACAAGACGCTTTCTGGCAAATGGATGGCTGGCTGCCTGCTCGCTTTCGATGAACATCACCGAGCAACGACCGTGATGTTGCAAATTGGCGCAATGGGCGGCCAACTCACTCACATAAATATAAAACCGCTGCTCGTGCTCGACAAAAGTGGCATAGCTGGCTTCAGGCCATCCCTGATCACTGGTGGTCGCTAACTGCAGGGATTGAAACTGCCGGTGGAACGCATTGGCTTCAGTGCCAACGGCCTGTAATTTTTGTGTGTCTTGCATCGTGTTCTCCTCAAACGCACTCATCATGTTTTAGCCGCGGTAACGCTTTGCTTTTACTGCCAGTAAGAAACAAAGTGACCGCCCGCAACTGGGCCCTGTGCCCATTTGAACCTGCCGGTGCAGGCAGGTTCTGCAAGGACTAGATCAGCTTGAGCGTGCCTTTCATCATTGAGGCATGGCCGGGGAATGAGCAAAAGAAGACATAACTGGCTGATGCATCCAGCTGCTTGGGTGTAAGGCTGGTCTCTGCACTCTCACCACCGCCAATCACCTGGGTGGCGGCGAGCACGCGACTGTCCTGCGGTTTGACAAAAGACTTGGCGATGCCTGCCTTCATGCCATCCTGCAATACGCCCTGTTCATCTGCCTGTTTGCTGATCACCAGGTTATGGCCCATGATGTTTTTAGCCATGGTGCCGGTATGCTTCAAGCGAATGGCAAAAGAGGCACAGGCTTTGGGCACAGCAATTTCCTTGACGTTATAGCTCATGGCATCCGTGGCTTCTACCGTGACTTCACAATGGTCTGCGGCCTGCGCATTGGCTTGTAGTAATAAAGTGCTGGCAACCACGGCGAGCGGCGCGGCTTTTAACAATAAGCGCGCTGAAAAAGAAGGCTGGCTCGCGGAAAGGCGGGGGTTAAAAGTGAGTTTCATCTATGCTCCAATCATCCAATTTAAAAACTGGCTGGCTACTGGAGTGACGACTCGGTGGCTGGCTAAACTAAAGACAGCCCAGCAGCTTGCGGGGCAATCAAAAAAAGACTTACTTGCGGGCGCGCCCAGGCTGGCCGGGCAAAAAACGGGCAAGCAAGCGCGGCTTGCAAAGATAGTAATAAAGGCTAATCACAATCGGCAGCGCCACCGCTGCATCCGACAGCAATTCGCGGGCATCATCTACCAGCAAGGCAGTCACCAGGCCCAGAACAGTGATGAGGCCAATAACCAGCGGCCATAAAAAGATTTGTGACAGTGATTTACTTTGCATAAACAGATGTGTGACCATGATTCATGTTCGCCTATTGAGACATCGCCGTTGAAACCCCAGAGGTTTAATTTCACAAACAGTGTCGATATTCACAAAAACGCTATTCATCAAACCGGATGCTCAACTCGCCTCACTGAGTATGATGCGCGTTTGAATATCCGGCACATATTGGTGGCGCTTTTTCCACCAGAGCTTGAGCCCGGTCCACAACACCACAATACTCAATACATCCAGCACCGCCCAAATCCACTTCAAGGTCATGCCACCATAATCGCCAAAATGCAACGGCTGCGATACCAGCAAGCCCACCAGATACCAGGGCAGCGGTCGACTATCGGTCAGCTGTGCGGTCTGTGCATCGACCAGCACGGGCTTGAACAGGCGCTTGGTCAGCGGGCTATCGCCACGCATGAAAATGCCATAATGATGCCGGCTGGTATAAGGCGTGCCTGGAAAGGCGATAAAGCCTAATTGCATCTCGGGTTCGGCACGCTGCGCCACTTGCAAAGACTGCTGCAGTGAGGCAAACGCTGTCGGTGGAGGCAGGTTTTTATAGGGCGCGACCATTTGCGCCATTTGGTCAAATTGCCAGTATTTAATCAGCAAATCCGACCAGGCATTGATCACGCCGGTCGCCCCCACCACCAGCAACCAGCAGAGCGTGACGATGCCCAGAAAGTTATGGATATCAAGGCGCTTGAGCTTGTCGCCACGCTGGTGACGGATCTCGCCAAACGGCAGTTTGCGCATGAAAGGCGCATACAGCACCACGCCAGAAATAAGGGCAATCAACAGCAAAAAGCCCATCAACCCCAGAAACAACATGCCAGGCAAGCCCGCGAATAAATCAACATGCAGCTTGAACATCACATATAAAAAGCCTTCGTCATCCTTGGGCTCACCCAATACCTGTGCCGTACGCGCATCGAGTACCACGTTGTGGGTATTCGTGATGTCAGTCGGCGTCGCACCCAAGCGGACCACCCATTGCAAGGGCTCGTCGTCTTCGCGGTACATATATTGCGGCACCAGCTTGGGGTAACGGGCTTTGGCCGCCGCCATCAGGCTATCCATGCTGGCATTGGGCCCGGCATGACTGATCACGGGCGTTTCAATCTGGTCACCCAGCAGATGATGCAGCTCATGCATAAAGATCAGGGGCAGACCGGTCAGGCATAACAGCAACATGAATGCTGTACAGACCAGACTGCTCCATTTATGGATCCATGCCCAGCGGCGGATGGTTTGCTGTTTCATATGCAATGGTTAACTCAGATGAATTTGAATCAAGGTTGCGGCTGGCTGACAAAGCCAATTTTTTTCATGCCTGCCGTTTGCGCCTTGGCCAACACCTCGGCCAGCACTTGATAGCGGGTGTTTTTATCTGCGCGAATCTGCAACTCGGACTGTTGCTGCCTGCCTGCTTCTTCCTGCAACTTGGCAGCCAACTCTGGCGCCTGGATTTCGCTATCGTTCCAGAACAGCTTACCGTCTGCATCCACCGCTAGGTCAATCACTTCCGGCTTTTCCTCCAGTGGCTGCGAGGTGGCCTGAGGCAAATCAATCTTGACCGCATGCGTCAGCAAGGGCGCAGTAATGATAAAAATCACCAGCAAGACTAGCATCACATCGACCAGCGGCGTGGTGTTGATTTCACTCATGGGCTGGGTGTGTTCACCCGCGCTAAAAGGATTTTGCCCCATCATAGGTTGCCACCTTTGCTTGCGACTTTAGCGTGCAGCTCAGTCACATTGGCAGGTTTCTGACCTTGCTTGATCATCAATGGCGCACCCGTAGTCAGCAAGGTATGCAAGTCTTGCGCAAAATTCTCGAGCTCGGCCATGACACTGCGATTCGCCTTGATAAAGGCGTTATAGGCCAACACAGCCGGGATCGCCACCGCCAGACCAATCGCCGTCATAATCAAAGCCTCACCAACCGGGCCGGCCACCTTGTCGATGGTCGCCACGCCGGATTGGCCAATCGCGGTCAGCGCGTGATAAATCCCCCACACCGTCCCAAACAAACCAACAAACGGAGCCACGCTGCCCACAGAAGCAAGCACAGACAACCCGCTCTCCATGCCTGCCTGTTCTTGCGACAAGGTACGGCGCAACTGGCGTGCAACAAACTCATCCTGGCTGCAAGCCGCGCCCAGAGACTGGCTGGCATGTTGCTGATGGTGCTGGGTAGATTCCACGGCAGTCAGCGCCAGGCGGAACGCTGGTGATTGCATCTGCGTATCCTGCAGGGCCTCTTGCAAAGTTGCTTTGCGCCAGAACTGCTTTACATAAGCCGTGACTTCGCGCTTGTGCTTGAAGACTTGCCAAGCCTTGACCACAATAAAATACCAGCTCATGACCGACATGGTCAGCAGCACCAGCGCCACGATGACCGAGACAACCCCACCCTCGGTAATAAATGCCAAACCACTAGTTGATTGCATCAAACGTTCCTTTCAATAAAAACTGATTTAATTTTGTGTGAGTGAGAAAGACAATGGCACATTGACGAAAGCACTGAGCGCCTTGCCGCCTTTGCGGGCTGGCTCAAACCGCCATTGCTTGACGGCATTGAGTGCCGCCTTGTCCAGCCGCTCATAGCCACTGCTTTTAAAAATCTCTACCGACTCCGGGTGGCCTTCTGCCGACACCAGCACCCTGAGCAACACGCGCCCCTCTTCACCGGCGCGCTGTGACAATCGCGGATATTCCGGCGCCGGGTTGTTCAGGTAAGCCACGCCAAACTTTGGCGGCTCCTCTTTTTCTTCCACCTCGTGCTTGGGTGGCGCAGCAGGCGCAGGTGCGGGCTTGCTTGGGGCAGCCGCTTGCGGTGCTTCCAGCGGCGGCGCGGCAGGCTGGGTGCTGGCTTCAAACTTGGGCTGATCTGGCGTGGTTTCCGTGATCCGTTCCACCACTGGTGCCGGTCGCTCTATGGGCTTGACTGGCGTTTCCTTTGGTTTGATCACCGGCTTCACCACCGGCTGCTGCTTGATGATGGGCACCACCTCTGGCGCAGGCGCCTCCTCTTTTTTTGCAGGCAAGGTAATCAACGATACCGTGATCGGCTCTGGCTTGGGCAACTCAATGAGTTCCTCTTCAAACAGCAGAAAACTGGCGATCACCAGCGCATGCAGCGCGACCACCAGCAGCATGCCTACTGCATGCCAACCCTGGCGGCGGTCACGTATGAGCAACTGTTCAGTCGCCAATACTGACCAGCGGAACACCCCCGCCAGCTCGCCCAACTGCCGCTTATGCAAGCTCAACTCAGGTAAGCTGGTAGCCGACATCCGGGCGGGCTTCAACGACAACCCACGCAAAGACTCACGTTGCGCCATTAGCGTCCATCTCCTACAAAAAGACTGTTTATTAAAGTGCTGAAGGCAACCTGCTGGTTGCCTGCTTCACATTGATATTTCACCACACCCAACGCGCTCTTAATCATGAAGAGACGCCATGCCCTATATTGTCCTGACACTTGGTCAGCAGCAATTTATTTTGCCTGGTCCGGGTGAGTCGGTACTCATCACGACCATGCATAATGGCTACCACGCCGCGCTTCCCCAGCAATTCATTGGCATCCACCACAGGCACGCCGGTCTGAGTCGCGTTGGCGGCATTTTGCCCTTGATTCAACTCAGGCTGCAAGCGATTCGTCATCTACAATCCAGTCCAAAAAAAAGCCGACTTACATGCTTGCGCACTGCGGCATCAGATTTCAAGGAACACCCTTACCAGGGGTAATTTGGCGCATTAAAAACACGCCTATTTGAGCAGTGACATGTTGGGGTTAGGAGCACCACTCAAATTCATTGGCCTGCAGGCTTGCACCTGCACGCGAAATTAAACGCGGTTAGCGTAGTATTCAACCACTTGCTGCACTTCAATCGGGAACGGCACATCCTCAATGGATGGCAAGTGACCAATTTTTGCCGAGGCGGTCGTCGTATCCACAGATAACCACTCGGGGATGGTCAGACTGGGCGTCGCCATCGACTCGGCCACCATCGGAATTTTGCGACTTTTCTCTTTGAGCGTGACCACATCACCCACTTTCAAACGCACGGAAGCAATATTGACAGACTTGCCGTTTAACAACACATGCCCATGATTGACCAACTGGCGCGCAGCAATGCCCGTCGGCGCAAAACCAGCCCTGAACACCACGTTATCCAGACGGCGCTCAAGCAAAGACATCAATTTGTCACCGGTAGGCTCCGAACCTTTACGCGCTTCCAGCATCAGCTTGCGCATTTGCTTCTCGCTCACACCATAGTTAAAGCGGATCTTCTGCTTCTCCACCAACTTCACGGCAAAATCCGAGCGACGACGACGCGAAGCCTGCTGACCATGCTGGCCAGGCGGATTGGGTCTATCTTCAATCGACTTGCGTGACAACCCTGGCAACTCCACGCCCAGGGCGCGCATAATCTTGAGTCGAGGTCCGGTGGTTCTTGCCATTTCAATACTGCCTTTCTTAATCTTTTGTTTTTTGTATGCGATGTACACTACTTAATGCAACGAGTGCCTGCGCCCTTGCGCCCATCACTGCATGGTGGCCGACGGCGTCACAAATTCAGACACCGCTTGCTGCATGGCAAAGGTTTGATGCGCTTGCAACAACTCCTGCCATTCACGCAACAATTGCCTGGCCGCCGAGGTAATCAAACCACTCTCTGCATACTCAGGCGCATTCAAGGTCTGGGCCAGACTGCAACCCAACAAGGCCAAATCCTCAGAAGGATTCATGGCATATCGCGTTGCCACACAACTCAGCGAAACCAGCACCGCACTTGCGGTCGGCAAGTCAGGATCGAACAACTGGCTGGGTGATGCGCCTTGTAAACTTTGCATGGCGTGTATGCCTCTCGTTAACTGTTATGCAAATGATAATGTTTCTCATTTATAAAGTCAACTATTGATTGCAGGGATTGCAATATTGACCCCGGCATCACTGAAAGTCGGGTACGGTCAGCGCGAAATCTTGACCAAATTAGTAAAGCAAGTTAATGTATAGGGTTCAACATTTATTAGCCGAAAAATCAAGGTTTTATGGACGCCTCAGCCCACTCTGCGACAGACACCCACGCCAAATCCATGACAGGTGCGGACATTGTTGTCTCCTGCCTGAATGAAGAAAAAGTCAAATTCGTCTTTGGCTATCCAGGTGGTGCGGTCTTGCATATCTATGATGCTTTATATAAACAGAATGGCTTCAAGCACATTCTGGTGCGTCACGAGCAAGCGGCTGTGCATGCGGCAGATGCTTACTCACGTGCAACAGGGGATGTCGGTGTTGCCTTGGTCACCAGCGGTCCAGGTGCGACCAATGCGGTAACCGGCATTGCCACTGCCTATATGGATTCGATTCCACTGGTGGTGATCAGTGGTCAGGTCCCGGTGCCAGCGATTGGCATGGACGCCTTCCAGGAAGTCGACATGGTGGGGGTGACCCGCCCGTGCGTGAAGCACAACTTCCTGGTCAAGCACGTTAAAGACATTGCGCCGACCATCAAGAAAGCATTCTTCATCGCCAAAACCGGCCGTCCCGGTCCAGTGGTCGTGGATATTCCTAAAGATATCACGGCGCACGTGGCTGATTTTATCTACCCAAAAACGGTAGAGATGCGTTCTTACAACCCGATTTTGAAAGGCCATAGCGGCCAGATCAAAAAAGCGGTCAAGCTGTTGCTGAGTGCAAAACGTCCGATGATTTACACCGGCGGTGGCCTGGTATTGGGTAATGGTGCGGCTGAGCTGGTAAAACTGGCTAAGGCTTTGAATTTCCCGGTCACCAACACCCTGATGGGGTTGGGTGGCTACCCTGCCACTGACAAACAGTTTGTCGGCATGCTGGGCATGCACGGGTCTTATGAGGCCAATATGGCCATGCAGCACTGTGACGTGTTACTGGCGGTTGGCGCGCGTTTTGACGACCGCGTGATTGGCAATCCCAAGCACTTTAGCAGCCACAAACGCACCATCATTCATATTGATGTCGACCCGTCCAGCATCTCCAAACGCGTCAAGGTTGACGTGCCGATTGTTGGCGACGTGCAATCCGTGCTGTCTGACATGAACGAGATTCTGGCGCAAGAAGAAAACCAGAGCACAGACACCGCCGACTGGTGGTCACAAATCAATGAATGGCGCGGCATCCAGTCGATGGATTACGCCTATTCAGACACCGTGATCAAGCCACAGTACGTGATCCAGAAATTATGGGAGGTCACCAAAGGCGAAGCCTATGTGACTTCTGACGTGGGCCAGCACCAGATGTGGGCGGCGCAATACTACAAGTTCGACAAGCCACGTCGCTGGATCAACTCCGGCGGCTTGGGCACCATGGGCGTGGGCTTGCCATACGCCATGGGCTGTCAGTTTGCCGACAAAAATGCACAAGTCGCCTGCGTGACCGGCGAAGGCAGTATCCAGATGAACATCCAGGAGCTGTCCACCTGTGCGCAATACGGCCTGCCGATCAAGGTCATTCTGTTGAATAACCGTTACCTGGGCATGGTGCGTCAGTGGCAGGAGTTCTTCTACGAGAACCGCTACTCAGAATCCTACATGGATAGCCTGCCTGACTTCGTCAAACTGGCAGAGTCTTATGGCCACGTTGGCATGCGCATCACCGATCCGGCGGATGTAGAAGGCGCCCTGAAAGAAGCGTTTGATAGAAAAGACAAATTTGTATTTATGGACTTTTTAACCGACCAAACAGAAAACGTCTTCCCGATGGTTGAAAACGGCAAGGGCCTGTCAGAAATGGTATTGAGCCCACGCACGGCCAGCCGCCTGAAAGGGGAAGAATAATGCGTCACATTATTTCACTGCTGATGGAAAACGAAGCAGGCGCCCTGTCACGCGTGGCCGGCCTGTTTTCTGCCCGCGGTTACAACATTGAATCACTCACGGTGGCGGTCACCGAAGACCCTACCCTGTCTCGCATGACGATTGTGACCACAGGCTCCGATGATGTGATTGAACAAATTATCAAGCAACTCAACAAGTTGATTGACGTGGTCAAGGTGCTGGATCTCAACGATGGCAAGCACATTGAGCGCGAACTGATGCTGGTCAAGGTCAAAGCCACCGGCGTCCATAAAGACGAAATGAAGCGCATGTGCGACATTTTCCGCGGCCGTATTATCGATGTGGCCGACAATAGCTACACCATTGAGCTTACCGGCTCTTGCAGCAAACTGGATGCGTTTATTGAAGCCATAGACCGCAGCGCGATTCTTGAAACCGTGCGTACGGGTGCTTCCGGCATTGGTCGTGGCGACCGCATCCTCAAGGTTTAACCGGAATTATTTTTTACAGACAAAGCATTTGTATTGAAAGGCAAAAGCAGAGATGAACGTTTATTACGACAAGGACGCCGACTTAAGCATTATCAAAGGCAAAAAAGTGACGATTGTGGGCTACGGTTCCCAAGGTCATGCACACGCAGCCAACCTGCGCGACAGCGGCGTGAATGTCACCATTGGTTTGCGTAAAGGCGGCGGCTCCTGGGCCAAAGCCGAAGGCGCTGGTCACACCACTTTAGAGATCGCAGCAGCGGTTAAAGACGCTGACGTGGTCATGGTATTGCTGCCAGACGAAACCATGGCAGAAATTTTCAATGCCGAAATCGCGCCTAACCTGAAAAAAGGCGCAGCACTGGCATTCGCACATGGCTTCAACATTCACTACAACCAGATCGTGCCACGCGCAGACCTGGACGTGATCATGATCGCCCCTAAAGGCCCAGGCCACACCGTGCGTTCCGAATATCTCAAAGGCGGCGGCGTACCTTCATTGATCGCTGTTTACCAAAACACCTCAGGCAAAGCCAAAGAAATCGCTTTGTCTTACGCAGCAGCCAACGGCGGCACCAAAGGTGGCGTGATTGAAACTGACTTCCGCGAAGAAACAGAAACTGACTTGTTCGGCGAACAAGCCGTACTCTGTGGTGGCGCGGTTGAACTGGTGAAAGCCGGTTTTGAAACCCTGGTTGAAGCTGGCTATGCGCCAGAAATGGCCTACTTCGAATGCTTGCACGAGTTGAAACTGATCGTTGACCTGATGTACGAAGGCGGCATCGCCAATATGAACTACTCCATCTCCAACAACGCGGAGTATGGTGAGTACGTGACAGGCCCACAAGTGATCAACAGCCAGTCCAAAGAGGCTATGCGTCAATGCCTGAAAAACATCCAGAATGGTAACTACGCTAAACAGTTCATCCTGGAAGGCCGCACCAACTACCCAGAAATGACGGCTCGCCGTCGTTTGAACGCTGCTCACCCAATTGAGCAAGTGGGTAACAAACTGCGCGCCATGATGCCTTGGATTGCGAAAAACAAACTGGTTGATCAGTCTAAGAACTAATTCTAGACCTTGAATCAGTACCTAAGGTTGGGTTGATGACAAATTAATCCAGCCATAGGTAAAAAGCACAGGCCGATGTATCGCCTGTGCTTTTTTATTTGTAAAATCATGAATAAAGACATGATAAAAACAAGTGCTTGCAACAACCAAGCGCTACTCAATAAGGGAAAGAAGTGAAACTCGCCATTCTGCTGCAATACATTGCCCCCAAACAACTCCTCACCGCCGCTGCCGGCAAACTGGCGCACTGGCAGGCGGCTGGCCTGACCACGGCGTTTATCGGCTGGTTTGTGCGCAAATACCATGTGAATATGGAAGAAGCACTCAACGGCGATATCAGCAGCTACAAAACGTTTAACCTGTTCTTCACGCGCCCACTCAAACCGGATGCCCGGCCCTTGGCAAATAATGCCTTTGTATGCCCGGTGGATGGCGCCATCAGCCAGTTTGGCAAAGTTGAAAACGGCCAGATTTTTCAGGCTAAAGGCCATCATTACACAGCGCAGGCATTGGTCGGTGGCGACGCTGCTTTAGCTGGAAACTTTGACAGTGGTCGTTTTGCCTGCCTGTATCTAAGCCCCAAAGATTATCACCGCATCCATATGCCATGCGCTGGAAAACTGCTGAGCATGACCTATGTGCCTGGCGATTTATTCTCAGTGAATCCACTCACAGCCGCCAATGTGCCCGGCCTGTTTGCGCGTAACGAGCGCGTAGTCTGTACGTTTGAATCCGCCCAGCATGGCAAGTTTGTGCTGGTTTTGGTCGGTGCGACGATTGTCGGCAGCATGGCGACCGTTTGGCACGATGCCAAAGACCACATTATCAACCCGCCTCGTCCGGGCAAAGTCATCCATTGGGATTACAGCAACCAACACATCATCTTGAAACAAGGCGAAGAAATGGGTCGTTTCCTGTTGGGTTCTACCGTGGTGATGCTGTTTGAAAAAGACGTGCTGGAGTTTAATGCCAGCTGGCACCCAGGCAAACCGATACGCCTGGGCGAGGCCATGGGGAAATAGTGCGAGCAGACCATTTAAAAAGCGGAGCTTAAACTCCGCTTTTTTTAGCCATTCAAGCTCTTACTCACCACTTCAAACACATCACCCGACAAATTAGGCGTATCCAGCACCGCTTGTAGCGCCGCTTTCATCTGCGCCTGCAAGGCAGGTGTGTAGCGCTTCCACTCACGCAACGGCGTCACAAGGCGCGCGGCAATTTGCGGGTTGATGCTATTGAGCTCGATAATTGCATCACGCAAAAAGGCATACCCTTTGCCGCTAGGATCATGGAACTTGACCGGATTGTTAATGGCAAACGCGCTATACAGTGAACGCACGCGGTTAGGATTTTTGATGTTGAAATCGGGGTGTGCGCGCAATGAGGCGAGGTCATCAAAAATTTGCTCGCGGTTGGCAATCGCTTGCAATGAGAACCACTTGTCAACCACCAGCGGATACTTTTCAAAGCGGGTATAAAAGTCTGCAAACACCTCGGCCCGTTGCGGCTGTGTACTGTCAGACAGGCACGACAATGCAGTCACCCGATCCGTCATATTATCTGCTGCGTCGTAATGCGCTTTGGCGCGTGCAGCACAACCAGTGCCATTGGTGGTGGTCAGAATCTCTAACACGGCGGCCTGTAAAGTACGGCGGCCCATGGCTTGCGGGGTAATGGTGAACTCGCCCGGATTGGCGTTGGCCTCATACAGCGCGGCCAAAGCGTCTTTATGCGCACGCTTGATCTGAGTGAGGATGCTGCTACGCGCCGCATCAATGGCTGCCGGGTCTATCACCGGCTGATATTGGCCAATCACACCTATCATGGGCAAACTCAAGGCGCGCGCCAGCAAGGCTTTGTCACCCTGCCCGCTCAAGCCTTGCGCAATCAAGGTGCCGACATCGGCAATAAACTGGCTAATATCCGCCTGTGGGTCTGCCATCACGCGCTGTATGGTGCGCAGCGCCAGCGTCTGCCCGGCCTCCCATTTGTTAAAGCCATCGGTGTCATGCACCTGCAACAGGCGCAAGTCATCGTCACTTAAATCGGTCTCCAGTTTGACCGGTGCCGAGAAGCCACGCAGGATCGAAGGCACTGGTTTGGCAGCGATGCCATCGAAAGTGAATGATTGCTCACGGGCCGTCATTTCCAGCACTTGCGTAGGCACAATCTCACGGCCGTCCGCGGCCAGTAAACCCACCGCAATCGGGATATGCAAGGGCTGCTTGTCGGTCTGACCCGGCGTCTCCGGCTGCGATTGTTTAAAGCTTAGCGTATAACGCTGCTGGGCCGCATCGTAATGGCTGCTGGCGACCAAGGTGGGCGTGCCTGCCTGTTTATACCACCTGAAAAACTGCGTCATGTCACGGCCAGAAGCTTCTGCCATGCACTGCACAAAATCATCACAGGTCACCGCCTGGCCGTCAAAACGGTCAAAGTACAAATCGGTGGCCTTGCGGAAGGTCTGTGGCCCAAGCAAGGTATGCTGCATGCGAATCAGCTCAGCACCTTTGTCGTAGATGGTTTTGGTGTAAAAGTTGCTAATCTCGATAAACTGGTCCGGCTGCACCGAGTGCGCCAGTGGACTGCCATCTTCGGGGAACTGCAAACGGCGCAAACCGTTCACATCGTCAATCCGCTGCACCGCACGCGAGTTCAAGTCTGCACTAAACTCCTGGTCACGGAACACGGTAAAGCCTTCTTTCAAGGACAATTGGAACCAATCACGGCAAGTCACTCGGTTACCCGTCCAGTTATGGAAGTATTCGTGACCAATCACGCCCTCCACGCTCATAAAATCGCTATCGGTCGCGGTCTCTTGATGCGCCAGCACCAGCGCGGTGTTAAACACGTTGAGCGAGGTGTTTTCCATCGCGCCCATATTAAAGTCGCTCACCGCCACAATATTAAACAGGTCGAGCTGATACTCGCGGCCATAGACCTCTTCGTCCCACTTCATCGACTTTTTCAGTGACTCCATGGCATGACTACACTGGCCTTCGTCGCCCGCACGCACATAAATGTGCAAATCTACGTTGCGTCCCGTCATGGTGGTAAACGTATCCGCCACCCGCACCAAGTCGCCCGCCACCAGTGCAAACAGGTAGCAAGGTTTAGGGAACGGATCATGCCAGACACGGTAATGCCTGCCATCCGGCAAGCCGCCCTCTTCCTGCAAATTACCATTCGACAACATCACCGGATACGCCTTGGCATCCGCCTCAATGCGCACCGTAAACACGCTCAACACATCCGGCCTGTCCTGATAATACGTAATGCGTCTAAAGCCTTCTGCCTCGCACTGTGTGCAATACGTGCCTTGTGACTGATACAAGCCCTCCAGCGCCGTATTCGCCTCGGGGTTAATCTCGCTCACAATAGTAAGCGTGAATTCATCACCCGGACTCGCAATCGTCATCTGCCCATCGGCCACCGTGTAATCGCTCAATGGCACACCATTTTTTGCCACTGAAACAATCGTCTGCTCTTCTCCATCCAGCACCAAGTCGCTCGATACCCCCACCGGGTTTTTCACATACCTCACTTCAGAGGTCACAATCGTCTTGCCCGGCAACAGGTTAAAACTCAAATTCACCTGTTTCGCCAGATAAGGCGCGGGCGTGTAGTCTTTGAGGTAGATAGTTTTTGGTGCAACAGCGTTTTCGGTTCGCATGGATTTACCTGAGAGTTTTAAGAGTTAAGTAAGGATTATATTTGAGAGTTGCCTTCTTTGAATTGGTTTAATCCGATTGGCTACGGTTTTCCATGAAATCATCATTCAATTGATTGAGGCTTTTGATTAACACACCAAATCAATACTTGATGAACAGCACAAAATTAAAAGCAATTCTTTTTTTAAGCCACCTGCTTTAAACTGCAGCTATGTTTTATTTAGATCTGTTTGCCGCCCTGCAAAAATTTGATGTCGACTACCTATTGATCGGTGGTTTGGCTGTTTCTTTACATGGCGTTGAGCGGGCAACCATGGATGTGGATATCACGGTCGCCATGCAGCCAGAAAATCTTGAAGGCTTGTTGCAATTGGCAAAAGCGCTGCAACTAACGCCCGTTGCACCTGTACCTTTAGAGAGCCTAACCAATCTCTCGTTATTGCGGCAATGGCACACTGAAAAAAACATGCTGGCATTTGCATTACGCACACCAGACCTGGCGGGGGTGACGATTGATATCCTATTGTTTCCACCTTTAGACTTTCACGAGATGCATACTCGCGCTGTGCAATTTAACTTGGGTGAGGTATCAGTCGCAGTCGCTTGCGTGGATGATTTAATTGCAATGAAACGTGCTGCCGCCCGCCCGATAGACCTAAGTGATATTGAACATTTAGAGAAAATAAAATCACTATGAACGCGCCTTTTAATCCAGCCGACAGAACTTACCATGTCAGTGAAGAACGCTTGCGGGCCTTTATGGCTTTAACGCCGTTGCAACGGTTGCAATGGGTCGAGCAGGTTGCTTATTTTTTGCGTTTGGCTAAATCTTCAAAAGCGCATGAGTTGCCACAGGTTGACTGCTAAATGAGGGCTCTCTAATGCCCATAAGAAAAATAGGCGAGTCCAGATAAATTACACGTATCCAATTGATTCAGTTAGCTTAGGTCGCAACCTCAAGCTCATCCACAACGCCATCGTTCACCACAAACTCAGAGACAGGATGGCCGCTCTCATACAGTAATGCTGCATTAGCTTCAGTTGCTGGCACAGTGATGCGGGAGTTATTGATCATAAAAACGGTGAAGTACTTATTCGCGTTTTTATCAAAATGCTCCCACACCGAAAACACATCCTCAAGATACAAGCCATTAATCTCCAGCCCATCTAACTTCAAATCAGTTTTATTAAAATTGTTCATTGCAATCTACTTCGCAAATTTATCAACAGTAGCTAGATTGAACGCCTCCGAGCCTGCTTAGTTCCGGGAAATATCCTTAGTTCTGGTATGTGACACTGTCTTTAATATACCGATACCCGTGAGAATCACTGAAGCAATCACAATGTACAAATGCGGCACACCCGTTTCTACCAACGCCCATGCAATGCCACCAATCAAAATTGCAAAGCCGATGAGATATATAACGAACGACGACATACAGCCTCCTCATTTAATTTAAATTTTTAGCAATTAAATGATAATTTTTGAGGAAGATAGTGGTATCAGACAGTTACTGTAAAGAGTGTAGGAAAAGAGGAAATTTGAAAATATTATGAAGCTAATTTGCTGGTTCCTTTTAATCTATTAAGGGACCGTGATTTAATTTAGCCTATTAATTTTCTATATAATTTAGCGTGCTTACTTGAGGCCTATTAAGCTGTGGGTTAAATTTGTTAACGAGAGCTATAAATTGTCTATATTAAAGAAAATAAGAGAATCATTTGGCATTAGCCAAGCAAAGCTGGCTGAAACCGTTAACATTGATCTTAAAAATATAGAAAAGTGGGAAAAGTCGCCCAAGAAAATTACAAGCAATGACCTTAGCAGCCTTGCTTATTACTTTGGTTTATCTTCTGACGATTTAAGAGAAGCAATAATCGGCAATAAAACAGAACTAAGTAGTAACGAGTATCATATTTTCCATGACAATAGCGTCTTAGATGGTTGGTGGGGGCACATCGGTATCGGTGTTATCAACCAAGCTAAAACTCACTGGCTTCCCATTACCATAAATACAGCAAGCCGAGTGTCAAGCATATTAACTAATTACGAACTCAAGAATGAGTGGATAGTTCTAGACACTCTCAATAATAGAACCTTAGCATTTGAGCCATCTCGTTTAAAACATATATGGCTCTTAGATGACAATGCAGACCCTCCTAATAACGACTGGTACCCGCCTGATGACTACAGTGGCATGCCTGGTGAATTTTACAAAGCATTAGAAGCATTTTGCGCACAGAAAGATGGAATTGATTTGTATGAAAATGAAGAGATATCAGATTACTCTAAGAAAGATATAGATACCTTCACCGAAGTACACGATTTAGACCACGAATTAGTAAGAGACTTACTGACACAAACACATATCCACGATATAAATGGCAACGTTCAATCTCACCTTATTGAAGCAGAAAAGCTTGCTCATTTCTTATTCCACATACAACTCGAAACCGCAGCAATCTTAGATTTCAGTAGTACCGAAGAAGGCTATGAGTTGTATATACCATCAAAAAATATTTCACTAATCGATATGCCAAAGCGATTTGTAGATAAAAGCTTTAGGGAAATATATGAGGACTGAGGTCATAAACACTTTGACTGAATATTTAAAATTAGTCAGTGAAGTAAGATTAAAACACAAAGACAGAGACAATCAAGTAAGGCAAGACTCTGAGCCACTTTATCGCGGGCAAAGCCAAGATTTTCCGTTATTGCCAAAAATCGCAAGAAATAACGATTCATCCCAAGTCTTGGAAAAAGAATCTTTTATGTTGACCGAGCTGAAAATTCGAGGACACAGACATAAAGATATTTCACAACTAGATGTATGGGGCCTACTTACCTTAGCGCAACACTATGGACTTGCTACAAGACTGCTTGACTGGACTAGCAACCCTTTGGTTGCAATTTGGTTTGCTTGTTACGAGAATAATCCTCAAAATAAACCTCATGTGTACATTTTGCTTCCGCACTGGGGAATCGACCATTTAGACAGAGAATCAATTCGTAACACTAAAGATCATATCCAAATATCTATACTAAGAACTCGCTTGGAGGACTCAAGAGTAATAGCTCAAGATGGATGGCTTACAGTACACTCGCCATCCAGAAAACATGGAAAATTTATACCTTTAGGCGAACAAGAACATCACGCGGAAGGTATGGTAAAAGTCAAAGTGAATCCAGAAAGCAGGAAAGAAATTCTCAAAGATTTGGACACGCTTGGTGTAAGTTATCAAACCATATTCCCTGACATGGAAGGCTTGTGCAGATACATAAACTGGAAAGCAGAAGAAATTTAGCTAATTAGTTTATGGATAATAGAAAACCGCCCTATGAGGGCGGTTTTCTATTATGTGAGATCTAAAGTGTACTAAACTTTCTTCACAAATTCCGACTTTAACTTCATCGCGCCAAAGCCATCGATTTTGCAGTCGATATCATGATCACCATCGACCAAGCGGATGTTTTTCACTTTGGTGCCGACCTTAACGACTGATGAAGAACCTTTGACTTTCAGGTCTTTGATCACGGTGATGGTATCGCCATCTTGCAGCACGTTGCCGTTGGCATCGCGCACGACTTTGACTTCTTCTGACTCGGCAGTGGCCACTTTGCTCCACTCATGCGCGCACTCTGGGCAGACGTAGTTATCACCGTCTTCGTAGGTGTATTCGGATTGGCATTTTGGGCAGGCTGGCAATGACATAAAAAACTTTCTGGCTAAAACTGTAAAACCATAAATTTTACAGGGTTATTATTGATATGTCTTAGTTATTCATTCACTTTTGCACATATGCCTTGAAAGCAGGCTAGAATGGGTTGGCTTGCATCACTTAAGGATTGCACATGTGGTTACGTACTGAATGTGATATCAGCTTTGTTGTCAGTATTCCCACACCGTTTATTTTGATGCTGAGGCCGCGCAGTGGGGTGCATCAGTGGGTGGCTCGGCAGTCTTATACGCTTAAGCCCAGTGTGCCGGTGGAAGAGTATACCGACACTTATGGCAATCTTTGCCAGCGCTTGATTGCGCCTGTGGGTGAGTTTTATATCAGCACATCGGCGGATATTTTGACCGCTGACAAGCTTGAGACTGCCCCCGGCGGGCGGTTTGAAGAGGTTCAGCATTTGCCTAACCATGTGCTGACTTATTTACTGCCGTCACGCTATTGTGAGTCAGATAAATTCATTGATCTGGGCCAGCAAATTGTCGCCAATGTGCTGCCTGGATACGATCAGGTAAAGGCCATCGAACAATGGATACGCCAGAATATTCGTTTTAATCCGGATTCTCCACATTTTCAGCTGTCTGCGGTTGAGGTGAATCAGCAGCGCGAAGGCGTTTGCCGTGAGCTGGCGCATTTGGGCATCGCCTTGTGCCGAGGGTTGTGCATCCCGGCACGCATGGTGGTGGGGTATTTGCACGGGCTACAACCGATGGACTTTCATGCCTGGTTTGAAGCGTATGTGAATGGGGGATGGTACACGTTTGACCCGAGCCAGTCAGAATCCATGGGCGGACGCATTACTGTGGCCTATGGGCGCGATGCGGCCGATGTTGCCATTTTTAATCAGTTTGGCCCGGCCTTGTACCCCGCGCTGATGCAGGTGCGGGTCACGCAACTGGCCGCCGCACCGATTTAAGCGGCGCGAGAAACACACCATGAAACGATTAAGAATCAAACATCTGACTGAATATCTCTTCTCGAGCACAGTCACACTGCAGCAGCATTATTTATTGCTGCGGCCGCGTGAGGGGCACGATTTGCGTATCGAGTCTTCCATCCTTAACATTACGCCGGCCTATCAGATCAAATGGTATCGCGATGTGTTTGATAACTCGCTGGCGGCTGTCACCTTTTTGCAAGCGAGCGACAGACTCACCATTGCAAGTGAAGTGGTGATTCAACACTATGAAGAGGCCCCACTGGACTTTTGGATTGAACCCTATGCGGTGAATTATCCGTTTGCCTATGCGCAGGCTGACTGGGAAGACCTGGCGGCTTTTCAGCGACCCACTTTTATGGATGACCAAGATACGGTGAGCCAGTGGCTGCTACAACTGGGGCTGAGAAACGGCAGCATCAATACATTTGAACTGCTGACCCGCCTGAATCAGGCGATTTATACCCAGTTTCGCTACCAGATTCGCGAAGAACCTGGCGTGCAGACCCCGGCCACCACCTTGAATAAGCTGAGTGGCTCTTGCCGTGACTATGCCACCTTGTTTATTGAAGCTTGCCGCCTCTTGGGACTAGCCAGCCGGTTTGTCAGTGGCTATTTGCATGCCCCGGCGACTGAGGCCGGTAACGCCACCACGCATGCCTGGGCTGAGGTGTATTTGCCAGGCACCGGCTGGAAAGGCTTTGACCCCACCGCAGGCAAGGTGACCGGCACACAACATATTGCCGTGGCGGTATCCCGTAACCCGGAAACGATCCCGCCAGTGGCGGGTAGCTTTATCGGCCCCAATATTCAGCCTAAGTTGATTGTGAATGTACAAGTGAATTTGCTCACAGGCTAAGCAAGAGTAACCTTGCCGTGGATGGGTTGTTTCACGGCATATAGGCGAAAAAAAACCGCTTCACGAGGAAGCGGTTTTTTATGCAGCAATCTGGTCTAAATTACAAAACAGATTTCACTGTGTTCACAACATTCTCTACGGTGAAACCGAAGTGTTTGAACAGTGCGCCGCCTGGTGCGGATTCGCCGAAGGTATCGATACCAACAACGGCACCTTCAATACCTACATACTTACGCCAGAAGTCTGGGTGAGCAGCTTCAACAGCCACGCGTTTAACGCCTGGAGTCAATACGCTGTCTTTGTAAGCCTGGTCTTGACGGTCGAATACGTTGGTGGATGGCATGGAAACCACACGCACTTTAGTACCCGCAGCGTTCAATTCAGCAGCCGCTTGAATTGCCAGATCCAACTCGGAACCGTTAGCAATGATGATCACATCCGCTTTACCTGCAGCGTCAGAGAATACATAGCCACCCTTGCGGATCAGTTCAAAGTCTTTAGCATCGTGCTTGATGCCTGGCACTGCTTGACGGCTCAATACCAAGCTGGTTGGGCCTTCAGTGCGCTCTACTGCAGCAACCCATGCAACGGTTGTTTCTGTAGAGTCAGCTGGACGCCATACATCCATACGAGGAATCATACGCAGACCAGAAGTGTTTTCTACTGGTTGGTGGGTAGGACCGTCTTCACCTTGACCGATAGAGTCGTGGGTCAGCACGTAGATCACACGTTGATGCATCAACGCAGACATACGCATGCCGTTTTTCATGTAGTCAGAGAACATGTGGAAAGTACCGCCGTATGGCAACAAGCCACCGTGCAATGCCATACCGTTCATGATGGCAGCCATACCGAACTCACGTACACCGTAAGAGATGTAGTTGCCTGGCTCTTTACCACTCACGTGTTTGAATTCTTTAGCCGCTGTCAGGTTAGAACCTGTCAAGTCAGCTGAACCGCCCAGGAATTCTGGCAAGATTGGCGCCAACGCTGTAATTGCTTTTTGTGAAGCTTGACGAGTAGCCAATTTCTCAGCTTTTTCGTTCGTTTCAGCGATGATTGCGTCAGTCAGTGACTTCCAGTTAGCTGGCAATTCACCGGCCATACGGCGTTTGAATTCTGCAGCTTCTGCTGGGTAGGCTTTAGCGTAAGCGTCGAACTTGGCGTTCCAGTCAGCTTCGCGTTTTGCGCCTTTGTCTTTTTGGTTCCAGCCTTCGTACACGTCAGCAGGAATCACGAATGGCTCGTGTGGCCAGCCGATTTCAGCACGGGTTGCTGCAACTTCAGCTTCGCCCAATGCGGAACCGTGGCAGTCGTGTGAACCGGATTTGTTTGGAGAACCTTTACCGATGATGGTTTTGCAGCAGATCAGTGATGGTTTGTCAGTGACTGATTTCGCTTCGTCAATGGCTTTTTGAATCGCCGCCTGGTCGTGACCATCTACTGAAACAACGTGCCAGCCGTATGCTTTGAAGCGGCCTGCGGTGTCGTCTGTGTACCAGCCTTCGATGTGGCCGTCGATAGAAATACCGTTGTCATCCCAGAAAGCTACCAGTTTGCCCAGGCCCCATGTACCAGCCAGTGCGCAAGCTTCGTGAGAAACGCCTTCCATCATACAGCCGTCGCCCAGGAACACGTATGTGTAGTGGTCAACGATGTCGTGGCCTGGCTTGTTGAATTGGCTAGCCAGCAGTTTTTCTGCCATGGCAAAACCAACGCCGTTCGCAATACCCTGGCCTAATGGACCGGTAGTTGTTTCAACGCCTGGTGCGTAGCCGTATTCTGGGTGACCAGCGCAACGGGAGTGCAATTGACGGAAAGACTTGATGTCGTCCATGGTCACATCGTAACCAGTCAGGTGCAACAAGGAGTAGATCAACATAGAGCCATGGCCGTTGGACAATACGAAACGGTCACGGTTAGCCCATTGTGGGTTGTTTGGGTTGTGGCTCAGATTGTGGTTCCACAATACTTCAGCAATTTCAGCCATGCCCATAGGTGCGCCTGGGTGGCCGGAGTTTGCTTTTTGTACAGCGTCCATGCTCAGAGCACGGATGGCGTTGCACAAGTCGACACGAGTTGCCATTGTTTTCTCCCTAGAGTGAAAGTGAACGGTCTTACACAAAAAGCTGCAAAACCTTGATTGAATTCTTTAAAAAAGCCAGAAAACCAGCCTTTTACGGAAAGGCTAGATTATTCCCTAGAACCTGCTTTTCTTCAAGCGTTAATGGTTATTAAATTCATGCACGCGCTTGGTGCCTCAAGCGGTAAAACCGCGATACCGAGCGCATGCAACTAGCCATTGTGGGAGAATTCCCCTACCATGTTGCAATACATTGATAGCAAAGGAGCTCCAAAGATGTCTAATGATCGAATTATTATGCGTGTGGGTGAAGCACTGGTGGCAGGCGGCCCGCCCGGCACGGCCGCTGAACCCGAAGTGGCGATTGGTGAAATGAACGGCCCGATGGGCACAGCATTTGCCAACCTGCTGGGCGACCAGGTCAAAGGCCATACCCGCGTACTGGCGATTATGAACACCGACATTATGGTGCGCCCAGCGACGCTGATGGTGAGTAAGGTGACAGTGAAAGATCCGCGTTACACCAATATTTTGATGGGCACCGTGCAAGGTGCGATTGCCAACGGTGTGCTCGATGCGGTGCGTAGCGGCGATATCCCGAAAGAGAAAGCCAATGATCTGGGTATTATCGTCTCAGTGTGGCTGAGCCCGGCTATTCTGGAACAGGAAAAGATCGACCATAAAGCCCTGTTTGATATTCACCGTGAGGCGACTTTTAAGGCGATTCAGAAAGCGTTGCGTAATGAGCCTAGCATAGACTGGTTGTTAGAAAACCAGGAGAAGATTGTGCATAAGTATTACCAGATGGGCCTGGATAATAAGATTTAGAGCATGGCAAGTTTTAAAACACCAACTCAGCAATAAAAAAAGGATGCCAAGGCATCCTTTTTTTATTGTGCAAAGCCTTAACGTTTCAACGCCGAAATCACCGCTTCAATCGCTTTACAGTTTCCACGCGCATCGTCAAAAGTGAGCAAAGGCGCTTTGCCATTGAGCACACAATCACCAAAGTGCTCGATCTCAAGGTTAAAGTGGTTAGCCTTGGGCAAAACGATGGTTTCTGACTTGCCGCCCGCTTCCCAGCTAATGACCGGATCATCGCCCGGGTAAGACCACATATTGTGGCACTTGATCCAGCCCTTATCGCCAATCAGCTCATACTCGGCTTTGCGGCCACGCTCAAAACTCACATCAAAGTGGCCGAAACGCGCACGTCCCTGTGCATCAGGGCCAAAATCGAGCACACCACTGGCAACCACATCGGCGCCATGCTCGTTGAGTTTGCCATAGGCCAATACATCTTTAGGTTCGGCAGGGACGCCGTTTTGCGCAAAACACCAGCGCAAGGCATGGATGGCGTAAGGCCCAATATCCCACATGGCGCCACCACCGTTGGCCATATCACGGGTAATGCGGTACATACGTGCAGGCGCCATCAGGAAAGAAAAACTGGCACGGCATGAAAGCACATCGCCGATCAGCCCGCTGTCGATTAATTCTTTAACCTTGGCATGCTGCGGATGAAAGCGGTACATAAAGCCTTCCATCACGGTCACCCCTTTGGCTTTGGCGGCAGATTCAATCGCATCAATATCTGCCAACTTGGTGGTCATCGGCTTTTCTATCAGCACATGCTTGCCTGCCGCAATCGCCTTGAGCGCCCATTCGGCATGCTCTTCGTTGGCCATGGGGCAATAGACAGCTTCAACATTGCTGTCTGTGAGCAGGCTGTCCATATCGTCATAACAACTAACGCCACCCGCATTGGGTGCGTATTTATCCAGCGTGGCCTTGGCGGCGCCCGGGCGGCGGCTGGCGATGGCGACCAGTTGTGAGTTGCTGGCCTCTACAATCGCAGGTAGCAGGCGCTCATTCACACGCGCAGCACCGAGAATGCCCCATTTTAGTTTTGTCGTCATGATGCTCTTCCCATGTTTTAATTTGGCTGATTATAACTTGCAGAAAATGGCGGGGTCATGCGCCTTTGCATTAAGAAAGACAGGGCAAGAGCTTTGTAAGTGCCCTAAAAGATTAAATCAGCCCCATGCGTTGTGCCGTGATGGCGGCTTCAGCCCGCGAAGAAACATTTAATTTGCGGTAGATTTCCTTGACGTACCCAGCCACCGTATTGCGCTTGAGACCGAGAATATTGGCAGTTTCTGCCATGGTCATGCCTTTGGCAATAATCGACAGCACCTCTTTTTCACGCTCGGTGAGAACGCCTTGTGCAGTCGCCTCGACATAGGGCTCGTGAAAATGCCGCAATAACTTGCGCGCAATCGCGGGTGACAGTGGCGGCTGCCCCGTCACAATGCCATTCAGCGCCTGCACGATAGCGGTTTGCGGCTGGTCTTTCAGTAAATAACCATGCGCCCCGGCACGCAATGCCGGGAAAATGTGGCTATCATCATCAAATATGCTGGCTACCACACAAATTGTTTGCGGTGAATGACGATTTAACCATTCAATCACCGCAACCCCGCTACCATCTGGTAGACTCAAATCAATGAGCGCGATATCGATTGCTGATAGATGGTTCAACGCAGTGAGTGCCTGCGCGATGTGATTGGCTGCGTGTATCTGGATATCTGGAAAACTCTGTTGCAGGACCTCAGACAGCCACAATTGTGACTCGGGAGTATCCTCAAGAATAAAAGCAGTTTTCATCATAGGGCAGTGGCTAGGACAGCAATAGCGTTGGGATAAAAACTATATACCAAATTCAACGTATAACACCCCCGCAAACAGGGGGCTCCGATCAAAAAATAATTCGAATACACTCATGACCAAGACTCTTTTGTGTTTGCCTGTTTTGTTGCCGAATCTAATGCGCCCCTTATTACGCCTGAACTGGATCAGTTTATTGATGGGCGGGCTATTGCTGGGCAACTTTCTAACCCAACAGGCATTCGCCATGGATGAATTACCCATACCCACGGCATTTGGCCTCAACACCATGGCGCCTGAAAGTAGCTGGGGCATCCGCTTTGAGCAACGCAACAACGACTACCACCAGACCTATGATCAACATGGCAACTTGCAGGGACTAGGCGCCAGCTTTGACGGCATTCAATTAAATAGCAGCATTTTCCCTTCGCTCGCACTATTAGGTCCCGGTGCCTCGCTGGGAACGACGCGCTTCAAGAGTGAGGTGCGTAACCAGATCAGCACATTGACCATCGGTTATGGCATCACGCCGGATATCACGGTAGGCGCGATCATCCCTTATGTGAAATCACACACGCGCGTCAGTTTTGGCGTCGACGGTGGTAATGTCGGCGCAAACCCGGCGTTTGACGCGAGTCAGCCCATCAGCGCGGGCAACTTTCCGTTTGCGCCTGCGGGTGGCGCGGTGGCTCCCATGGATACGGCTGGCGTGCAAAATATCCTGACGAACCCGGCGTATGGTTATCAATACAAGCGGATTGCTTCTCAACAGTCAGAGGGATTTAGCGACCCGACCATAGGCGTGCTCTGGCGGGCTTATAAGGCGGCAGACCAGAGCCTGATTGTGGGCATCGGCTGGCGAGTGGGTCTGGCCAGAAAAGACGACCCGGATAACTTGCTGGATACGCCGCCCGGCGACGGTAGCGACGACCTGCGCACCCGCATAGAATATTTCAAGAATATAGGCAGCCACCTCGACTTGCGCTTGCTGGCCGATTACAACTGGCAAACCCGCGACAAAGCCAGCATGCGCATCCCCTCATCAGGCCAGTTACTGGCCCTCGCCAGTAGCAAACAAAGATTACAGCGCGACCTGGGGGACTTTTATGAAACCGATATTGAGTTGGGATATCGCTGGTCCAACTGGCGCTGGGCGGCCACCTGGCACCGTTATGAAAAACAGTCTGACAATTACCGGTCTGACCTTGGCACCGATACCAGCAGCCTGGAAACGAACACTTACACCCGCGCCGACCAGTACCGGCTGAGTGCGACCTGGAGTGGTATCCAGGCCTGGCAACAAGGCAAGTTACCGCTGCCGCTCATCGTCAGGCTCGAAATGCAGGATACTTTTTCCGGGCGCAACTTTGTCGATGTGCGCGATATTTACCTGCAAGTGACGGCCTTGTTTAAATGAGCTTTTCCGTGCATGCCCTGTTAAAACCATTGCGCGATAGCTGCATTTTTTTGTGGCTGCTGCTCGCCTCTCTGAGCACATTTGCAACCCCTGAGGCGACCAGCAAAGCCCTAGTCAGCATGACACAAGGAGAGTTTGTCCAAAGTGCTGTAACCCAGCCCCCAGGTGATCAGGCTGACTGGCAACCTGCCAGCCTGCCGGATATATGGAAGATCAGTCATCCGACGGCAGAGGGCATCGGATGGTACCGCTTTCGTTTTGATTACCCGACACTCAGCCAGAAGGCTTTGTATGGACTCTACCTTTCCAGGCTCAGCCTGAATGCGGAAGCGTTTCTCAATGGTGAGAAGATAGGCTCTGGGGGTGCGTTTGAAGAACCCGTCGCCAGACACTGGAACCGCCCCTTGTTGTTTGCCATCCCGCCCCACCTGCTCAAGCCCCGCGACAATCTGTTAATGGTGAGAGTCATTGCTCCCCCACACTCTCAAGGCATGCTCGCTCCGCCGCAAATAGATACCTTGGAGCATCTGCAGCCGCGCTTTGAAGAAGCCAAATTTATCCGTATCACCCTGAACCAGACTTCGAGTTTATTGATTGTGGGCATCGGGCTGCTGATGTTGAGCCTTTGGTGGCGCAGAAAGCAGGATACGGCTTATGGCCTGTTTGGACTGGCAGCCTTTGTCTGGGCACTGCAATCCCTCAATTTTTACATCATCACAGCGCCGTTGCCGACCCCGCAATGGGAGTTGTTTGTGAATGCGAGTTTTCAGGCGATTGCCACCTTGTGGCTGATCTCACTGCTTGATTTTGTCGGCATCCGACTCAAGCGTTTCAATCAATTGCTGTGGGCGATCCTCATCCTGTCGCCGCTGACTTTGCTGTGCACTCCCGACGCCTACTTTACTGACGTCACCGATGTATGGCACCTGGTGACCATGGGTGTGGTGGTGTTCGGCCTCTGCTTGCTGGCAAAAGAAGGCATTTTGCACCGCAATAAGGACGCCAACTTACTGTTGCTAACCTTGAGTTTGATCCTGCTATTTGCATTTCATGACTGGTTGATACACACCAATATTGCTGCACTCAACCACTGGGTGAGCAATGAGGAATATCTGATGCAATTCTCGGCCCCCGTGCTGTTTTTGATTGTCGGGCTCATGATGACTTCACGGTATGTGGGGGCCCTCAATGATTACGAGCAACTGAATCAGCAACTCGAACAACGCGTGGTTTCCAAGCATGAAGAGCTGAATCAAAACTTTCAGCAGCTGCAGTCCATTCTCAAAGAGCAGGCCTCACTGGAGGAGCGCGAGCGGATTTACCAGGACCTGCATGACGACTTGGGTGCAAAACTGCTGACCCTGGTATACCGCGCCCAAGACAGCAACAATGCCGAACTTGCCAGGTCTGCCCTGCAAGACCTGCGCGATGTAGTTTCACGGGCCGGGACAGAACATATCCCATTGACGGATGCCATGGCGGACTACCGCATCGAGTGCGAAAAACGCTTGAGTGATGTCCATATCCAGCTGGTTTGGCAGATTGAGATGAAAGAAGACCACCTGCTCCTGACGCAACCGCAAGTCCTCAACCTGGGCCGCATTATCCGCGAGGCGGTTTCAAATGTGATCCGCCACGCCCAGGCAAGCCAGGTCACAGTCAACCTGAGTCATAGCGACAGGCAGCTGTTACTGTCAGTGAGTGACAATGGCATCGGGCTGCCCGCCGAGTCGGCCAGAAACAAAGGCCGCGGTTTGAACAATATTCAGAAACGCGCGATGCTGCTGGGCGGTGAAGTGCACTTTGAAGCCTTGTCCGCAGGCGGGCTCAAGCTTTGTCTGCAACTGCCGTTGCAAGCATTCGCGCAAGCTCCCCATTGACACCCCCTATCCAGGGGGTGCAAGCAAAATGGCAAAGTCTCTAAGATGAGTACTCCAATCATCAGGAGGAGAGAGACATGCACAAATTAAAAATAATGACCGCACTCACTGGTTGTTTATTTGCCAGTGCCAATATGGCACATGCCACGAGTAGTACCGCGATCTTCTGGGGACCCACGCCCTACCTATCCTCGAGTGACATCCCGGCTGGCTTTTACCTGGGAGACAATCCTGTCCTATTAGATAATCTGGAAGATGGATCGCTGGATGCATCTATCAGTGCCAGTAACGGTTCAGTGTATGGACCCACCGGCATTGCCGACTCGGTGGATGCCGATGATGGCAACATTGATGGCTTTGGCACCGCAGGACGTAGCTGGTTTTCAGGCACTGTGACCTTTACTTACACGGGTAGCGGCCCTCTGCCAACGGCTTTTGGTGTGGTCTGGACGGATGGCTCTGGCACCATTACGTTCAGCGCAACAGATGCACTGGGGCAATCACTGGGTTCACAGTCGTATACGGGCATTCCTGATGGCACGTTTGGCGGCACCACCGGCGATGACCGCTTCTTTGGTGTGCAGTTTGCCGGTGGCATAAAATCGATCACCATAGGCACCGGGGGCGGCATTGAAGTGGATCATATCCAGTATGGTCAAATGGTGAGCAGTGTGCCAGAGCCTACCTCGGCACTCATGCTCAGTCTGGGCTTGCTGGGCGTGGTTGGATACAGGCGCACGCGCAAATCGACTACAGAATAAAGGCGCTGTCACGCGCCAAAATCCTAGTAAAAAATAAAAATGACTGTTTCACCCTTTGAGTAGCTGTGATGGCACCCCCTGAACTGGGGGTGCCTTTTTTCGGATGATTGCACTAGTCTAGGGACATTCTTAATCTCGTGCCCAACCAGGGCAAAGGGTTTGTCATGTTGACCTTGCAGCGCTACGCTAAACCATCTGCCGCCATCATTGTGTTGGCTGCTTGCCTGCCTTTCCAGGCCCTCGCCACAGAAATCGCAACTAACATGCGGCTAAACTTTAACGAGATTGCCATCATGAACAGAACCACCTCGGTGTCTGTCGATGGCGTGGATATCACCACTTACAGCAACCAGATTGACAAGCTGTTGACCTTGGACCCAAGTATTGCCAATGCGCGGTTTTTGAGCACCCGACTTGGAACGTTCAGTAGCGGCAGCATGACGATTGAACTAAGAGGTAATCAATTTATTTCACTGAATGACCCAGGGGTCTCAGTATTGCCTGATAGCCAACGCACCCTAACGCGGATAGAAGCCGGCGCCACATTGAGCGGCGGCCTGCTGACCACCACCGAGTCACTCAACCTCGATGCCACCTGGTTTTGCCGTGCAACCGCGCTTTCCTGTACCCGCGACGAAGTCTATAGCACGTTAAAATTTCTCTCTCCGCTCTCAAACTCAACCACCAGTGCAGCGGCACTGGTGCAACCCATACGCTTGCAAGCAAGTGGCGCACCCACGTTTACCGCGGATGGTGTGAGCATCAATTATGCCGGGCTCTCTTTATCCGGCACAGTCAATGTGAATGCCACCTTTACCGCCAAAACACGTAGCCAATATGTGGCAGATGCCCTCGCCGCCACCCCAGGGGCAGGTGGCGGAGTCGCAGCCGCACGCTGGGATGCTGCCGCAACCGATATTCAATCCCTGCGCAATAGTGTACTGACGGATGTCGCAGTCGCAAATACCCTGAAAATCGCCCGCACACCCGAGCTAAAAGATGCACAAACACTGCTCGCAGCCGCCAGAGACAGCACCATTTTGCTCAATGCAGGCGCGACTGCACCGACAGTATTCAACTCACCCTTCGATCTCATGCGTCAGCTATGGAACGTCACCGCAACCGTGGACCCCTCTCTGGGACGCTCAACGGCTGGCTTTAGCAGCGAAGACCTGACCAGTGACAATGCAGCCCTGTCGTTGGCGGCATTATCGCTGATTGCCAGCGGCAGCGATGAGCATGATTTCGCTGCGCAACTGGACCACGCGCTGGGCGTGCCGCTCACGACAAGTGCCGCCCCTCAATTGACGCTGGATGGGGCATTACTTGGGTTGACTGACGCCATGCTCTCCATCTATTACTTGGGCAATAGCAGCAGCGGCTTGGTAGAACTCAACCTGCCAGATGCTGCTCGCTATGCTCTGTTACGGAATGGATTATATGACCGCATCAGTTTGCTGGAGGGAAATGGCCTGACGGTGATTGGTAACAGCGATTATGCCGGTTCGGCAGTGTTGCAAGGTGAAGGTGAAGTCTATATCGGCGAAATCTCAAGTGGTTTGCTAGAACTCAGCGGACAGAGCACGGCCTCGCGCTTGCAACTCAACAATATATACAGCAACCAGTTTTTGGTCGTCGCCAGCTGGGCAGTGACCCCAGCGCCAGAGCCAAGCCAGGCCTGGCTGCTCATGATGGGCTTGCCGCTGTTGTTATGGCGTCGTCAAAGCGCTTGAGAAAATACAGGCATATTTTGCCAGGTCGCTTTAACACACATACAAGCATTCTCATCCCATCATTTACTTAAAAGGAGCATGTGATGTCATCCCCAGTGATTAATCCAGCTTGGTTTATCAAACTCGTTACGCTTTTTACTATTGGCCTGACTAGCATGCCCACGATGGCAGCCTTCACGGTATACACGGATAAAGCCAGCTTTTTGACTGCAGCGGGTACGGTGTCTAGCGAAACCTTTGACGCAGTGACGGCAGACCTCGATCCCAGCAGCACCGGCATCCACCTCAATGACTTCACATTGAGCGGCAGTGTCAGTGTCGATGCACCTTCTTCAGCGATAGATATTAATGGCACAACCAACCTCTATTTCAACACCTCATACGGCGGCTGGGCGGATCTGATATTTAGTCAGCCAATCACTGCCTTTGGGCTCACCATGAACAATGCCCGGCTACAATTGCTCTCCATCAGCTTGGCCCGTATCGGCCCGGCCTATGGTGAGTATCATCATATTGCCACCTATGCCGCGCCAGACCCTTACGTCAGCAATCAAACTCTAAATGGCTTTATTGGGTTCACCTCCGATGTGGCGTTTAATCGCATCGTCTTTGCTGGCACCGGTTGCTGCTCCAGTACGTTTGCCGTAGACGATGTCACCTATGCGACGACGCTGGCGACGCCAGTGCCCGAGCCGTTATCCGCCAGCCTGCTTGGCCTGGGGGTCGCAGGCTTGTGCCTGTTTAGAAAACAACCGCTGCGTGTATAACTCACCGACACCTTGGCCATCAGGCCTGATGTTGATTTAACCCCGTTCAGCGCGGGGTTTTTAATTGGCATTTTTGCATGCATCATGTTTGCGTCAGCGCAATATGCGGGCACCTCAGCGCCGTATTATTCGCTATACGCTTTTGAGGAGGCCTGCATGCAACCACTCACCATCTCACCACCCAGCCGCAAGGTACCGGCTAACCAGTTTGCACTGTTCAACCTGGGCTTCAGGCCTTTTTTCTTGCTGGCTGCCTGCTTTGCGGTGCTCTCGATTGGCCTCTGGGTGTGGAAATATGCAACGCATTCGGTGCTAGTGTTGAACACGGTGACCGCATCACAGTGGCATGCACACGAAATGCTATATGGTTTTGCCTTTGCCGTGATTGCTGGATTTTTACTGACCGCGGTCAAAAACTGGACCGGTCTGCAGACCTTACATGGTCGCCCGCTCATAGGCTTGGTCACCTGCTGGGCATTGGCCCGCGCCGTCATGCTGATGGCACCCTACCTGGTCGCATTGGCAGCTGCGTTTGACGGCCTATTCAACCTGTGGCTGCTCATCGCGGTTGCCAGACCGATTATTCAGGTGAAGCAATGGCGCCAGCTGGGCGTACTGTCAAAAGTACTGTTGCTGTCGGTTGGCAACCTGGCTTTTTATTCGCAAGCGCTGGGCTGGACAAACCAAGGTGCACATGCCGCGCTATGGATGGGTTTACTGCTCAATGTCAGCCTGATCATGGTGATGAGCCGCCGCATTTTGCCCATGTTTATTGAGCGTGGCGTGAAAGAACAGGTGACGCTCAAAAATTCAGTTTGGATAGATCGCCTGTTGATGGTCTGCCTGGCCGCACTGCTGATCAATATATTAACCGCCAATGCTGAAATTCTGAATACAGTGTTAGGACATACTATCAGCGTCAGCGCAAGCTTTAGGTTATGGCGCTGGCATACACCCGGTATTTGGCAGGTGCCGCTACTGTGGAGTTTTTATCTGGGTCTGTGGCTGATCAACCTGGGCTTTTTACTATATGCCTTGAGTTTTTTGCTGCCAAGCATTTCGGTGATTCTGGCCATCCATTGCTGGGCGATTGGCGGCATCGGCGTGATTACGCTGGCGATGATGACTAGGGTCTCCTTAGGGCACACAGGCCGCAATATTCATAACCCACCGCGTAGCTTGGTATGGATATTTGGCCTGGTCATTTTTGCTACCCTGAGCCGGGTGTTATTGCCTATCGTGCTGCCAGACTTTTACCGTTTGTCAGTGATGCTGGCTGCCAGCACCTGGATGGCCGCATTCACATTATTTACGATTGTCTATTGGCCGATCCTCAGTCAACCACGTATTGACGGCACGCCCGGTTAACGCTCACTCTTTCCACTTGATAGAACAACCAATACTTGCAATCTGTTCCTGCGGGCCGTGACCTGTTTCAGCCACTAACTTCATGGCTTTGAACAATTCACGGGTACTCTCAGGAGCAGTTTCCTTGCGGCTCTCGTCAAACCGACCCCGGTATTGCAACGCAAAATCTTTATTAAAGCCAAAAAAGTCTGGCGTACACACAGCATCATAAAGTTTGGCAATTTGCTGAGTTTCGTCTAACAGATAAGGAAACGGAAACGCCATCTCGGTGGCAATTTTGCGCATGTTCTCAGGGCTGTCTTCCGGATAATCGGAAGGGTCATTAGACATAATTGCCACCGTATTCACGCCCAGCGTCTGTAGTTCTTTTACGTCAGCGATCAGGCGAGGCAAGATGGCTTTCACGTAAGGGCAATGGTTACAGATAAACATCACCAGCAGACCATTTGGACCCATGCTGGTTTCAAGATTGACGAGCTTGCCATCTACATTAGGCAAATTGAATGCCGGTGCTTTCCAGCCAAAATCACATACGGGGGGGCTAATACTTGCCATCAGAGTTGCTCCTGCCATTAGATCAAACCATTATGGTACGTGATTAAGACGTCAAGGTGAATCTTGTCACCACCGTGCCCGCACACAGGCATTTTGGTTACAATGCCAGTCATGAGTAATTTACGCTTTCATAGCCCGGCTGCATTGACTGTGGGCCAATCCGTCCCACTCAGTGATAACGCCATGGCGCATGCAGTCAGAGTCATGCGGCTCAAAGTAGGCGACACGTTGATTTTGTTTTGTGGGGATGGTTTTGACTATCTCTGCGCGCTGACGCAGGTCGAGAAAAAATCCGCTACCGTTGAAGTCCTCAGCCGCACACAGGTCAGCAATGAATCGCCACTGAATATCCGCCTGCTACAAGGTATTTCCAGCGGCGACCGCATGGATTACACCATCCAGAAAGCGGTGGAACTGGGTGTGCGCGAAATTTTCCCGTTAAGCACCGAGCGCTGCGTGACCAAGCTCAGTGGCGACCGCGCCGAAAAACGCGTCGAACACTGGCAAGGCGTGGTGATTGCCGCCTGCGAGCAAAGTGGCCGTGCCATAATTCCGTTAGTACACGCGCCTCTCACGCTTGCACAATGGCTGAGCCAGCACGCGACCGCTGACAGCCTTAACCTGTTATTGAATCCTGTCGGTGCACAAAGGCTGGCATCACTAAACCCGCAAAAAAACGCCATTCATTTATTAATTGGCCCGGAAGGCGGCTTGAGCGCGGCAGAAATTGCGCTCGCCTCGCAACATCACTTCCAGTCTATCGTGCTTGGCCCACGGATTTTACGCACCGAAACTGCTGCATTGACTGCCATGAGCGTGATGCAGTCACTGTGGGGAGACTTTTAAGCAGGTCTGACACTGCACACTTAGCAACCCAAGGAGCCTCTATGGAACCCCGCCCACCCTTACCGCCCTTTACCCTGGAAACTGCCATGCAAAAAGTACGCATGGCCGAAGATGCCTGGAACAGCCGCGACCCGGATCGCGTGATTCAGGTTTACACGGAAGATACAGTTTGGCGTAACCGTGCCGAGTTTCCGGTGGGGCGTACAGAGGTACATCAGTTTTTAACGCGCAAATGGGCGCGCGAACTGGATTACCGTTTGATCAAGGAAATCTGGGCGTTTCTGGATAACAAGATTGCTGTGCGCTTTGCCTACGAGTGGCACGACGACGCGGGCAATTGGTATCGCAGCTACGGTAATGAAAACTGGATGTTTAACGACGCCGGGCTGATGATGCAGCGCCACGCCAGTATTAACGACCTGCCGATTAAAGAAGCAGACCTCAAATTCTTCTGGCCCTTGGGCAGACGCCCGGATGAGCACCCCGGACTGACCGCGCTCGGTTTATAAGGCGGCACATGTTTCAAGTCATGCTGCAAATGGCCTTGCTGATTATGGCAGGCATGCTCTGGCAACGGTGGGCGCCCTCACATATCACCGCCCTGTCGCACCGACGTGCGCTGACAGATCTGGTGTTTTATGTGCTATTGCCAGCCTTGGTGCTCAATATTTTATGGCAGGCGCCGTTTGATTTGAGTGCAGTCAAGATTGCGCTGACCGCCGTGTGCCGGCTGACGGTCGCGGCCTCGTGCATGTGGCTGGTACTGCAATTATTGCAGCGCCTGACGACCGTGAACCGTGCCCAGCAAGGCGCACTGATGCTGGCGGCCACCTTCCCGAACGCAACCTACCTTGGACTACCGGTGACCAGCGAGGTTTTGGGTGACTGGACGCATGAGATCGTGCTCAAGTTTGACCTGTTTGCCTGCACGCCGATCTTGCTCAGCCTGGGCATGCTCATGGCGCAACATTTTGGCCATGCAGAACAACGCTCGCACCCGCTCAAGGAACTCATGCGCGTGCCACCGTTATGGGCCTTGCTCTTGGCGGCCATCCTCAATCTGTGTCACATTCCGCAACCGGTCATGATTGCACATGCCTTGCATACCCTGGCGGGGGGCGTGGTGCCCTTAATGTTGATTGCACTGGGCATGAGCATCCGCTGGGATACTTTTAAACTGAAATTCATGCCCTTGTTATTGCCCGTGTGTGCCATTGGCCTGTGCGTCGCACCGCTGGTGACCTGGTGCTTTGCACAATGGCTGGGCATCTCGGGTGACACCCTGACCGCCTGCATTTTGCTGGCTGCCATGCCGACCATGGTATTTGGCATTATCATCTGCGAGCGCTATCACCTGGATGGCGCACTGTATGCCGCGGCCGTGTTTTTGAGTACCCTGCTCAGCATCGCCAGCCTGTCAGTATGGTTTGCAGCATTGCAGCCCTGACAGCAACCGCTTTAGCTCGTTAAAACCATCCTGCCCGACGGAATCTTTGCCATCAAATCTGTCATACGTCATATGACGAGTTGTCTGCAAGCGCAACTGTTTTTATGATGCAATCCATCAGTCATGCCTACGTGAAGTGTTATTAGGGATTATCAAACGATCATGCCGAAAACCACGACCAACCATTACCTCAGTGCGCATCCCGCGCCACCGGATACGCTGGCCAGTTTGCTGGCGGGCGCTGGGATCACGATTAACGGCAACGCGCCCTGGGATATCCAGGTGTATGAAGAAAGCGTCTACCGCGATGTGTTGACCAAAGGCTCGCTCGGACTGGGACAGGCGTTTATCGAGGGCCGCTGGGGCTGCAACCGACTGGACGAGTTTTTCCATCGCGTCATGCGGGCGGACCTGGATGAAAAAATGGGCGGGACGGCCAGACTCAAATTATTGGCTGAGATCATTCGTCATACCCTGTTTAACCTGCAAGCGCCGCACCGGGCTTATCAGGTGGCGCAGCAACATTACGATATTGGCAATGATGTGTTTGAAGCCATGCTGGATTCGAGCATGAGTTACTCTTGCGGCTACTGGCAACATGCGCAAACGCTGGAAGAAGCCCAGCGTCACAAGCTGGATATGATTTGCCAAAAGCTGGATTTACAACCCGGCGACCGCGTGCTGGAAATCGGCTGTGGCTGGGGTGGGCTGGCCAAGCATATGACACAACATTATGGGGTGCAGGTGCTCGGCATCACGGTGTCAGTTGAGCAACAGGCCTTAGCCAGAGAACGTTGTGCAGGATTGCCGGTGGATATCCAGCTCAAGGACTACCGCGAGTTGCATGGTCAATTCGACAAAATTGTCTCGGTTGGCATGTTTGAGCATGTGGGCCAAAAGAACTACGAAACGTATTTTGCCACCGCACAGCGCTTGCTTAAGGATAACGGGCTGTTTTTGTTGCATACCATAGGCAATCATAAAACCGCCTTGCATACCGACGCCTGGATAGACCGCTATATTTTTCCGAATGGCAAATTGCCCTCGGCCAGCGAAATCACTGGGGCGATTGAAGAAAAGTTTTTAATTGAAGACTGGCATAACTTCGGACCGGATTATGACCGCACCCTGATGGCCTGGTGGGACAAATTCAACCGTGCCTGGCCTGAATTGCAGTTTAAGTATGATGAAAGTTTTTACCGGATGTGGAAATACTACCTGATGTGTTGCGCAGGCTATTTCCGCGCCCGGCAAGGGCAACTCTGGCAGCTGGTATTGAGCAAACGGCAGAGCAACCGTGTGTATCGCTCAATCCGCCCGCAGCCAGTCAGTTGATGTTGACGTAGTCTCTCTGTGTTCTTGACCTTAATATGACGGCCTTGGCCGTCATTTTTTTATGTGCCGTTCCCCTTGAATATCTACAAACACAAAACTTTTTAAGTACCGATACACGCCGATGAGCGCGAACTGCCACTGCTAACATTCTGCTGCGCTTGAAACTGCGCGCGCTTTGCTTACGCTAAAAACTCACACCGGCTTCGCCTGATCGGCGTTTATCTGCTTTCATCGGTGAAAAATTAACACCCCAATATTTGCAATAAAAACCATTTTTATTTATTATTTTGCAAATTAACCTTAAATTAAATGCAAAATGCTAGGCTCAAACATCAGGGAATTGCGTAAATCGCAAAATTTAACCTTGCAGCAACTGGCTGCCCGTATGGGTACAGATGCCAGCAATTTATCGCGCATTGAACGCGGTGAGATTGGCATCTCTGAAGCCCTGCTACGCGCCGCCGCACAGGCGCTGCATACCACGCCTGGCCGGCTCTATGATGCCAACCTAACCCCCGTCTCACTGACCAACACGCCGCCCGCCATCCTGTCTAGCACGAATAGCAAAGAGTTTGTGCATTGGTTTCGCTCTGCGGCGCCTTATATCCACGCCTTTGGCGGCAGCACCTTTGTCATTGCATTTGGCGGAGAAGTCGTCAGTGAACAACAGTTTGTGGCGCTTTCGCACGACCTCAACCTTCTGGCCAGCCTAGAAGTCAGACTGGTATTAGTCCATGGTGCCCGGCCGCAAATTGAGCAACGCCTGAAACGTGACCACCTCACCCCCAAACTGCATAACGGCTTGCGGATCACCGATGATGCCGCCATGGAGGCGGTAAAAGAAGCCAATGGTGCCATCCGGGTAGAGATTGAATCGCTGTTATCCATGGGCATTGCCAACTCGCCGATGGCAGGCAGCGACATCCGTGTTGCCAGTGGTAATTTTGTCACTGCCAAACCCTTGGGCGTACGCGACGGTGTGGATCTGCAACATACCGGCGAAGTGCGCAAGATTGATGCGGTCGGCATCCAGAAACGGCTGGACGATGGCGAGATGGTGTTGTTGTCGCCCATGGGTTACTCGCCCACCGGCGAGACCTTTAACCTGACCCTGGAAGATGTCGCGGTGAGTGCCGCGATTGCGCTGGATGCAGAAAAACTGATTTTCCTGATGGACTCAGAAGGCATCCAGAACCTGCGCGGCGAATTGTTGCGCGAAATGACCTCGGCCAAGGCGCGTAACCTGCTTCGTAACGTGCAGGAAAGTGATGAGCCGATTTTCTATTCCGAGGACGTCAATTATTACCTGCCCGCCGCCGTGCGTGCCTGCGAGCATGGCGTGGCCAGAACCCACCTGATCTCGCGCCACATTGATGGCGCCATTATTCAGGAGCTGTTTACGCGCCAGGGCATAGGCACCATGATCACTGAACTGTCACTGGAAACCATGCGCCAGGCCAATATCGAAGATGTAGGCGGCATTTTGCGGTTGATTGAACCCCTGGAGAATGAGGGCATTCTGGTGCGGCGCGGCCGCGAACGCATCGAGATGGAGATCAACTATTTTTATGTGATGGAACATGATAACCGCGTCATCGGTTGTGCGGCTTTATATCCGTTTCACGAGGAAAAAATGGTAGAGTTCGCCTGCCTGGCGATAGATCCCGCTTACCGTGGCGGTGGCCGCGGTGACAAGCTGTTTAACTATTGCCAGCAGCAAGCCAGTCAAAAAGGCTTTAAACAGCTTTTCTGCCTGACCACCCGCACCGAGCACTGGTTTCTGGAGCGCGGCTTTAGCGAACAAAGCGTGGAGCAACTGCCGCAAGAGAAACTCAAGTTCTATAATTTCCAGCGCAAGTCCAAGGTATTTGTGAAACCTTTGTAAGGCCGCAGCCCAAAGGCTGACCCTTTTATGGCCCCTAAAAAACAAACAATGGCCTTAGCTTCTTGAAATGCAACCATTTCATGCCCACTTACGTTACATTGGATATCCGATTGCCATGCAAGCGCTCTGGCAATCCAGCATTTATTTAATACACATAAACAAAAGGAAAACATGAAACAGTTTTGGAAGCTATTGATGGTGTTGACGGTCTGCATGAGTTTGTTGTCTGGTGTGGCAGAGGCCAAGCGATTGGGCGGTGGCGGCAGTTTTGGTAAAAATCGGCCTGCGCCTGCCAAACAAATGCAACGTGCGCCCGAAGCGACGCCACAACCAGCCCCTGCGGCTGCACCACGTAACGGGATGAGCAAATGGATGGGGCCATTGGCCGGTCTTGCCATTGGTGCCGGCTTGGCAACCCTGTTTTCACACGGCGGATTAGGCGATTTTGCCAATAATTTCAGTACATTATTGATGGTGGTTGCAGGCTTTGCCTTGCTGATGTTTTTAGTGCGTCGCTTCAAAAATGCGCAAGCCTCGCCGCCACAATACGCCGGCGCAGGCGCACCGTACGCCCCCGCCGGATTTCAATCTGAATCCACATACAACGCCAGCGCTGCATCCACAATCAAAGCTGATATTCCTGCCGATTTTCCGGTGGATAGTTTTTTACGTGGTGCCAAATCTTCATTTATTCGTCTGCAAGCCGCCAACGACCGCAAAGACATCCAAGACATTCGTGAATACACCACCCCTGAGGTCTATGCTGAAATCAGCCTGCAATTGCAAGAACGCGGCGATGCCCCACAAACAACCGAGGTATTGAATATTGATGCTGAGCTGATTGAGGTGGTCACTGAAGGCGCTTACACCATTGCCAGTGTGCGTTACTCGGGTCAGTTGCGCGAAAACAATGGTGCGATTGAACACATCAATGAAATCTGGCACTTGCAAAAAGCGTTACAGCCAAGCAATGCGCCATGGTTATTGGCTGGGATTCAGCAAGCCTGATATGGCTGATGCATCCAGGTTAAGCTACTGGCTACCCTAAATTCGCATGATGTGTAAGCGCTGTTTTTTAATCAGCGCTTCACATTTCTGCGGTAAAATTCACGCTGTTTTGAACTCAATACGGACCTCCGATGATGCAACATGCCACTGCCTCGCAAAAGGCAAAAACCCTGTCCGAAGCGCTGCCCTACATCAAACGCTTTTTTGATAAAACCATCGTGATCAAATATGGCGGTAACGCCATGACGGACGACCGCCTCAAAGAGTGTTTTGCGCAGGATGTGGTGCTGTTAAAACTGGTGGGCATGAACCCGGTGGTGGTGCATGGCGGCGGCCCGCAAATCAATGAAATGCTGGACAAGCTGGGCAAAAAAGGCGAATTCATTCAGGGCATGCGTGTCACCGACGAAGAAACCATGGACGTGGTGGAAATGGTGTTGGGGGGTCAGGTGAACAAGGAAATCGTTAACCTGATTAACCGTCACGGCGGTAAAGCGGTGGGGTTAACTGGGCAGGATGGTAACTTTATCCATGCGCACAAACTGCTGATGGAAGACCTCAAAGACCCGAGCAAAATGATTGATGTCGGCCAGGTGGGCGAGATTTCCGGCATAGACCCCAGCATCATTACGTTTCTGGATAGCGGTGACTTTATCCCGGTCGTCGCGCCGATTGGCGTAGGCAAGGATGGCGAAACTTATAACATCAATGCCGATGTGGTGGCGGGCAAACTGGCTGAAATCCTCAATGCAGAAAAACTCATTTTGCTGACCAATACGCCAGGCGTGCTGGATAAAAATGGCCAGCTGCTGACCGGCCTGACACCCAAGCAAATCGATGACCTGGTAGAAGATGGCACCCTGAGTGGCGGCATGTTGCCAAAAATCGGTTCTGCGCTAGATGCGGCGCGCAGTGGCGTCAAGTCTGTGCACATCATTGATGGCCGCGTGGAGCATGCCTTGCTGCTGGAAGTGTTGACTGACGAAGGCGTGGGCACGCTGATCAAGGCGAAATAGCCATTCAGCCACGCTCATCAGCAGTGCCCAACCATGGCTGAGATTATTTTATACAGCAACAAACTGTCGCGTGGCCGTGCCGTGCACTGGCTGCTCGAAGAGCTGGGCCTTGCGTATCAGGCGGTGTGGCTGGACTTTGGTCCGGCCATGAAAAAAGCAGACTACCTGGCAATCAACCCCATGGGCAAAGTACCTGCCCTCCAGCATGGCGGGGCCGTGGTCACCGAGACGGCCGCGATCCTGACCTATCTGGCAGACACGTTTGCCGACAAGGGCTTGATTCCAGCCGCGGGCACCCCGGAAAGGGCAGCTTTTTACCGCTGGATGTTTTTTATCGCCGGTCCGTTGGAAGCGGCAACGACGGCTGAGTTTCTGGGCTGGCAAACGCCGGAAAAAACACCTTTGGGTACGCCTTGTCAGGCTTTTCTGGGCTTTGGCTCACTGACACTGACGCTAGATACCCTGGAATCGCATTTACGCCAGCATGCCTATGTGTGTGGCGACCAGTTCACCGCCGCCGATGTCTATCTGGCGACCCATCTGGCGTTTGGCATGCGTTACACCAAAGCCTATCCACCGCGTGCCGTCTTTGACGACTACTTAAACCGCCTGCTGCACCGCCCGGCCAAATTGCGGGCAGATGCCCTTTAATCTGGCACGACAGTAATGACGCGCAGGGTGTGGATTTTTGACCTGGACGACACCCTGCACAACGCCTCGGCGCACATCTTCCCGGTGATGAACCGCGCCATGACCCAATATATCCAGGATCACTTGCAGCTGGATGAACCAGCCGCCTGCGCCTTGCGCCAGCATTACTGGCAGGTCTATGGCGCCACCCTCAAAGGGCTGATGCGCCACCACGGGGTCAACCCGCATCATTTTCTTGCAGAAACCCATGCCTTTCTGACGGACGAAATGGTGCATACCACCAAACAGCTCAGACAATTATTGCAGCAACTGCCGGGACGTAAATGCGTCTTCACCAACGCACCGCGTCACTATGCGTTGCGCGTGCTGCAAGTGCTGGGCATTGAGGATTGCTTTTCACTGGTCTTCAGTGTGGAATCCAGTGGCTTTCACGCCAAACCCAGCGTGCGCGGGTTTCAATTGCTGCTACGCCAGCTTAAATGCCGTGCGGCAGATTGCACCTTGTTTGAAGACAGCCTGCCCGCACTGATGACGGCCAAACGGCTGGGGATGCGCACGGTGTGGATCAGCCGCAAGTTACGCAAACCAAACTTTGTGCAATATAGGTTAGCGCATATGTTGGCGCTCACTCACAGCGGCCTGAAAAAAGGGCCGCTTTACATTCCCGCCGCCGGTGAATAAGGTTAAAATACGGGTCAAAATAACCACCTAACGATCAGGCTCAGGCTCCCACATCATTATGGCTACCATCAATAAAGAAGCACGCGCAAACCGTAAACAGCAAATTCTGGAAACCCTGGCAGGCATGCTGCAAACGCCACGTGGCGAAAAAGTCACCACGGCAGCCCTGGCTGCCAAACTCGATGTTTCCGAGGCGGCACTTTACCGCCACTTTGCCAACAAGGCCAAAATGTTTGAGGGCCTGATCGAGTTTATTGAAAGCGCCTTGTTTGGTGTCATGAACAAAATCACCACCGACGAAACCGATGGCCTCAAGCAAGTACAGCTGATGCTGCAAACCATGCTCAAGTTTGCCGAGCGCAATCCCGGCATGTCACGGGTGTTGATTGGCGATGCCCTGGTCAATGAAGATGACGCCTTGCAATTACGTATCAACCAGTTGCTGGACAGGTTAGAAGCCAGCCTCAAGCAATCGTTGCGTATTGCCGAAGCACAGGGTCACAAAATCAATGATGCCGGCACGGCGGCCAATACCATGATCAGTTTTGTGCTGGGCCGCTGGCATGCTTTTGCCAAAAGCGGATTCAAACGCAAACCGAGCGACAATCTTGAGCAACACTTGGCCCAGCTGATTACGGGCTGCCTGCAATAAGTTTCAACAGAAAGTATCACGGATGGAAACCACTATTTTTGGCATGAATGAAGCCCAACTCACCGAGTTTGGCATGTCCTGGGGCCTCGCGTTCCTCATGCTGTTTATTGTCTTTATTGTGGGCAACCTGGCCTGGAAATCCAAAGCGGGCAAAACCGGCACTTTTGCCTTGTTTCTGGCCCTGACGCTGGGGCTGGTCGGATTCCTGGCCAAATTTGCCATTCAGCACTATCTGAATATTCACTAGCTGAATATTCACCTGTTTTATCAAAACCAGCGTCTGCTTTATACTGCATGCTCCCTTGGTGAGGTGAAGCAATGCAGCACATCCTGGTTTACTCAGACTCGTTAAGCTGGGGCATCATCCCCAATACCCGTCAGCGCCTGCCGTTTGAGCAGCGCTGGCCTGGGGTCCTCGAAATCAGCCTGAGTCAAATGCAGCAACGCGTGCGCGTGATTGAAGATTGCCTGAATGGCAGGCGCACGGTGTTCGAAGACCCGTTCAAACCCGGACGCAACGGCCAGCAAGGGTTGGCGCAGCGTATCGAAATCCATTCGCCGCTGGCGCTGGTCATCCTCATGCTGGGCACCAATGACTTTCAGTCCATGCATCCGCACACCGCCTGGCACGCCGCGCAAGGCATGGCCAGCCTGGTCACCACCATACGGCAAGCCCCGATAGAATCAGGCATGCCTGTCCCACAAGTCATGATCGTGGCACCACCACTCATCACTCAACCACAAGGACCGATTGCAGAAAAGTTTGCTGGCGCCGCACAAAAATGCCAGGGACTGGCCACGGCTTACCGCGCAGTCAGCCAGGCGATGGATTGCCTGTTTGTCGATGCAGGGTACATCGTCACCACCAGTGAAATAGATGGCGTGCATCTGGATGCTCCACAACATCTGCAATTAGGGCAAGCCCTGGCCCATGAAGTGAACGCGTTTCTAGGGCAGCAAGCCTGAATTGGCTATTGCGATCCTGCTGTCCGTCCGCTACCCTTAATCAATTTATCACACCACCGTTTTCGCCATGGATCACGTACTGCCCCCTCAAGATAACGATACTTATAAAACATTGCTGGAATCCACCAAAGCGATTCCATGGAAATTAGACTGGGCCTCCAAACGGTTCACTTATATTGGTCCACAAATTGAGTCCTTACTCGGCTGGACACAGGACAGCTGGCAATCCGCAGGGGACTGGGCCGCACGCATGCACGAGGAAGACCGCGATCGGGTATTCAATTTTTGTATCTCGCAATCACTGCAAGGCCTGGATCATGAAGCCGACTACCGCGCACTGACGGCTGACGGTGGCTTTGTCTGGATACGCGATGTGGTACATGTGATCCGTGCTGCGAACGGCGAGCCCGAGGCACTGATTGGCTTTATGTTTGATATCAGCGAACGCAAACAAACAGAGCAACAATTACTGGATTTGCAAAAACAACTTGAAGTGCTGTCCTATCAGGATAGCCTGACTGGGGTCGCCAACCGCCGCATGTTTGACAGCGTGCTGGAAAAAGAATGGCTGGAAGCCAGCCGACATCAGCAGCCCTTGGCACTGATCATGATCGATATCGACTATTTCAAGCAATTCAATGATGCTTACGGGCATCTGAAAGGCGATGAGATACTCAAGAAAGTCTCCAGTCTTTTGTCTCATGCCGGCGTGCGTGCAAATGATTTTTTTGCCAGATTTGGCGGCGAAGAGTTTGCCTGGATCTTACCGGAGACCGATCTTGTTTCCGCAGGCAAGATCGCTGAGCGTTGCCGCCATCTGATTTTCAAGGCACAGATTCCGCATGCGCACTCAGCCGTCAGTCAGCTGCTCACCATCAGTGTGGGGGTGGGCAGTATCATCCCCTCAGCAACAGACCAGATGAATGATTTTTTGGCGGATGTAGACAGACTGATGTATCACGCCAAGCATCAAGGCAGAAACCGGATAGTCTTGCAGGAAGAGGTTTAGACCCTAAACGATCGCGGACTGGTTAATGCAGATGCATGGCCTGCTGGATGGCCTGTGTTCTGGCTTCCGCCACCGCTTGTTTGATCTGCACAGGTGACTGGCATTGTTTGGCAATCGCACCTGCGTCTACGGTCAAGGCCGCCTGCAATGCGCGGCTCAGGTGCTCGGCATCCTCCAGTGGGCATCGCTCTAATCCCAGCCGGCCTCGGCTGTCACATTCACAGGCCTTGAGAAAATCCTCAAAACGGCTGCGCTGTCTGAATGCGTCCAGCTCCTCTAGAAAATGCAGCAGCGTACTTGCCTTCATTTGCCGCGCCGCATGCAATTTGCCGTGATATTTCGCCACCACCAATGACAGATCCTTGCAATCATTGGGCACTTTCAGGCGGGCCACGACATCCCTAATCAGATCAACGCTGCGCAACTCATGGCCAATATGGCGCGGCAGCACTTCAGCCGGCGTGGTGCCCTTGCCCAGATCATGGGTCAGTGCCGCAAAGCGTACAGGCAGGCTAAAGGCTTGCGTCGCAGCGTAATCAATCACCATCATGATATGGATGCCGGTATCCACTTCAGGATGATAAGTGGCGGTTTGCGGTACGCCCCACAAGCGGTCCAGCTCTGGGAAGATGATTTTCAACGCGCCGCAAGCACGCAGCATCTCAAACATGCGGCTCGGTTGGGACTCCATGAGGCCTTTGGCGATCTCTTGCCAGACGCGCTCGGGCACCAGGGCATCCACCTCGCCTGCGGCGACCATCTCGCGCATCAGCACCATGGTTTCAGGCGCCACAGTAAAATCGGTAAATCTGGCCAAAAAGCGTGCAGCACGCAGGATTCTGACCGGATCTTCACTAAACGCGGCTGTTACATGCCGCAAGATTCTTTTTTCAATATCTGCCTGGCCACCGAACGGATCAATCAGTTGCCCCTCCGCGGTCTCGGCAATGGCATTCATGGTGAAGTCACGGCGAGCGAGATCTTCCTCCAAGGTCACGTCTGGATCCGCGTGAACACTAAAGCCCTTGTAGCCTTTGGCGGTTTTGCGCTCGGTACGCGCCAGCGCGTATTCTTGCTGGGTCTGGGGATGTAAAAAAACGGGGAAATCCTTGCCGACTGCGCGGTAGCCTGCGGCCAGCATTTGTTCGGGGCTGGCACCCACCACCACATAGTCAAGGTCTTTGACGGGCAGGCCGAGCAGGCTGTCCCGCACGGCACCCCCTACCTGGTAAATCTGCATGACAGGCAACCCTGTACGCAATCAACGTCTGGCGTTGATGACACGCCCAGCGGCCGCGCGGAACTGATCATAGGCCCCCCGCGGATTGTTTTTGACCAGATACCCGGAAATCACGGCGAACATATCCGTTGGGACCACACACAGTTCGTTGGCCATCGGTTGCTGGCACACATTATCTACCTGCATGGATTTGACGTTATCGCGTGAGATCAGCTTGATGGGCAACAGCTGCATAAAGCTGCCTTGCAGCAGGGACATGCGCAGGCTCAAGCCCAGGATGGGGCGCTGCACATGGATGGTTTTCATGACCGCCTCTATGATTTGCTGCAAGGTCATGATGGCGGGGCCACCCAGCTCATAAGTCTTGCCATAGGTCGCAGGTTCATCGACAGCATTCACCATGGCGGCAGCGACGTCTTCCACCCAAATCGGCTGGAACTTGGCATTGGGCATGGCCAGTGCCAAAACGGGAATCCATTGGATCAGCTTGGCGAACAGGTTGATAAAGCGGTCACGCGTGCCAAAAATGACTGAAGGCCGGAAGATGGTCACATGCAGTTTTTTGCTGAACGCCATGACGGCACTGTCCCCCGCGGCCTTGCTGCGCAAATACTCACTGGGGGCGCTGGCAGAAGCCTGCAGGGCGCTCATATGTAGCAAACGCGGAATCCCCAACGCTTCGCACAATTGCGCGACCTGGCGTGGAAACTGGTGATGCATTTTTTCAAAAGCGTTATCACGGGTTTGATGCAAGATGCCAATCAGGTTAATCACCACATCACTGCCCTGCAATTGCGCCTTGAGAGCGGCGTGATCATGAATATCACACTCAACCACCTGCACATTAGGCAGCAAAATCAAGTGCTTGGCCTGCTCGCGACGCCGCGTCAGCACTTTGACTTGGTGACCGGCCTGATCTAGCCTGGCGACCACACTGCTACCAACAAAACCGCTACCACCCAACACTGTGACTGTCTTCATTTGCTTGTTCCTGATGCGTCTTGCGTTAACTGAGTTCGTATTTGCTTATTGTACCGAAAAACCGCCGCTTACTCTTGCTCTGAAATCGTGATCGTGGTGGTGACCGTGTCAGCCTCTGCCACACTGCGTGCGGGGATCGTCCCCAGACGTTTCTTGAGGGTCACCACCGGCAAGCCCAGACGCGCAGCGTACATATGCGCATTGGCCAGCACTTTTTTCACGTAATTGCGCGTCTCGCTAAACGGGATGGTTTCGGCATAAATTGCGCCTTCGAGTGGCGTACTGGCCGCCCAGCGCCGTGCACGGCTCGGGCCGGCATTGTAGGCGGCGGTGGCCATCACCTCCTGGCCATTAAACGTATCCAGCGTGTAGCGCATGTAATAAGTGCCCAGATTCACATTGGTTTCGATGTCATGCAGCATGCCATCATGGTAGCTATTCAAGCCGAGTTTTTTGGCGATCCATTTGGCGGTAGCAGGCATCACCTGCATTAAACCACCTGCGCCCACCGATGACTTGGCGTAGTGCATAAACCGGCTCTCCTGCCGGATAATGCCATAGACCCAGGCTTCATCAATCTCCCGGCTGCGAGAGGCTTTTTGCAGGTAATCGCGGTAGGGCGTGGGGTAACGCAACTCAAAATTATGGGTACGACTGGTTTTGTCTGCCGCCAGCACCGCCAGGTCAAACCAGCCTTTGAGCATGGCATATTGTGCGGCGACGATACGTCCGGGATCATCCAGCGCTTCCAGCAGGTACATCCACTCCAGCCTCGCCTCGTAGCGTGCCTCGACGTCAAACAAGGCTTCCATGCGTTTGACTGCCGGTTGCCGTGAAAACTGCCGGACTTCGTCGTCAGCGGGTTGATAAGTGGCCGTCGGCTCACCCAGCATTGGCCCCAACTCTTCAGCGGCCAGCCAGCCATAAAAATGCCGCTCCTGCGAGAGTTTAGCCAATAAGGCATTGGCTTCTGCAGGCGTCCCCTTCATCAGCAGCGCACGTGCTTTCCAGTACCGCCAGGCAGCCTCTTCGCCCAAGACCGGCGGCATGTCAGAGATCACTTTCAGCAGCTGGTTCCAGTCCTGCTGACGCAAAGCGGCCCGTGCATACCATTCCCACTGCTCGTTATTGAGCACAGAGGCAGTCACTTTGTTAAAACTTTGCAAGGCTTCCGGCGCGTGTTTACGTGCCGCCTCCAGTGCGATATAAGCCTGAACCAGTTGTTTTTCTTCAGCATCCAGCAAGCCGTTATATTTTTGATAACTGGCCCGCGCGACCTCGATCTCAGCCTTGGCCTGTCTATGGAGGATATACATATACAACGCCCGGCCATAAGCGCTACGGTCCTGAATCGTGCCTTTTTTCAGCGCTAACGCCGGGTTTTGCGTGACTTCGTCCAGTTGTTTAAACAGCGCAGCATCTGTTTTGCTGCTACGTTTGGCCATCGCTTTGGCTAGGCCCGGCTTATTGGCAAACAGCGCGTCCCGATACAGGGTCAGTAACAACTTCTCGTCGAGCACGCCCACTTGCTGCAAGGCTTCCAGCATGCCCTGACAATCGGGCGGCAGGTCTTTGCCCGCCAGCAACAGTTTCTTGCCGTCCTCGTAGGCATTCGGATCATCCATGGCGATCCCAGCCTGAATCTGGTAACACTGGTTACCCACATCGTTGAGGCTGTAATACATGGGCATTTGCGCACGCATTTCAATAAACTGGTCCCAGAACTGCAAGCGGCCTAGTCGTTTCAGCCACAACTCACGCACCCGCTGTGACAGCAAGGACTCATTGTTTTCTTGCAAAAACGCCTGCACCTGGTTGTAAGAGAGTTGATCCAGTGTGAGGATCATCTGCCAGTATTGCAGATAAGGCAGCAACGGCGAGCGCTTTTGCCTGAGCGTATCAGTAGCTTCGGATAATTGGGCCAGGTTTCTGGTTTGATAGGCCTGTTTGGCCTGTGCATAGACCTCGGCGTCGCCAGCGAATGCAGCGGTCGCCACAATGAACAGCGCAGCAGCCAGTGCCACGAAAAAGGGGAATCTAGTCTTCATGCATTAACGATCACGTGATGGCGTGATCAATTTCAAATTCTGGCCAATCGACTAAGGAAAAAGAACAACAGCAACAACAGGATGACCACAAACCCACCGCGCCAGACTGCTTTGAGCCAGCGCCAGTAGCGTGGCTGCCCGGTCTGCCAGCTCAGCAAACCCAGGATCAGGGTGCTCAACACCAGCACGGCAAACAAGATTCGTATCCACCACATTGTGATCTGCCTGGACGCGGTTTACGCCGGTAACAGCGGCGCCGGACTAAAATAGTCGCGTTGTTTGACAAAGCCAACCGGGGCATGGGCGTCGTTATCAAACGTACAGTATTCCCAGGCGCTTTCATCGGCCAGCAGGGCGCGCAGTAACTGGTTATTCAAGGCGTGGCCCGATTTGAACGCAGTAAACTGTCCAACAATCGGATAGCCCAGAATATACAAATCGCCAATCGCATCGAGGACTTTGTGCTTGGCGAATTCGTCTTCATAACGCAAGCCACCGCCGTTGAGGACTTTGTATTCATCCAGCACAATCGCGTTATCGAGGCTGCCGCCTTTGGCGAGCCCATTGGCCCGCAGGTATTCGACCTCATGCATAAAGCCGAATGTGCGTGCACGGCTGATCTCGTCCACATAGCTCTGGCTGTCGTAATCAATGGTGACTGTTTTGCCAGAAAACTCGAACACGGGATGTGCAAAATCAATAGTAAATTCGGCTTTAAAGCCATGGTGCGGCGTAAATTTTGCCCATTTATCGCCTTCGCTTACTTCTACCGGCTTGAGGATACGCACGAATTTTTTCGGTGCCTCCAACTCAGCCAGTCCGGCCGTTTGCAACAGATAGATAAACGGTCCCGAGCTGCCATCCATGATGGGCACCTCGGCGGCCGTCAGTTCTATCAATACATTGTCTACCCCCAAACCGGCGAGGGCAGACATTAAATGCTCCACGGTAGCCACGCGCGCACCTGAAAACTCTAGGGCGGAGCTCAGGCGAGTGTCATTCACTGCCATCGGGGCGACCCGCATGGCAGGCGTATCGGGCAAATCGATACGCTGGAACACCACTCCGTGATCGGCGGGCGCAGGCTTGAGCGTCAGCGTGACTTTTTCACCGCTGTGCAGCCCAACGCCAGTGGCGCTGATCGATTGTTTAAGCGTGCGTTGCTTTAACATGGTTTTCTCTACTGTTAATGATTGGCGACATTATAAGCCAATCGCTGTACTCACTCATGATTCATCTGGCCTTCCCTGTGTTGCACTCGGTTCCGCCAGGGGCATCATTAGTCAGCCTGCTTGCGCAAAAATGCCGGAATATCGTATTCCTCAATCCCGGAGTTCTTCATGGCTTCGACCTGCGCACGACGGCTGTTGCTGGTGAATACGGCCGGCTCGTCTTCTTCAACCGTGTTGAAGATCGGCTGGTTAGTCGTACCATCACGCAGGGTCGTCATCACCTTGAGCTCAGGTTTGGCCTGGCGTTTGCCCACGGAACCATTCAAGCCGGTGGCCACCATGGTCACACGCAAGTTATCGCCCATGCTTTCATCCATCACGTTACCGACGATCACGGTCGCATCTTCTGCGGTGAATTCCTTGATCGTGTTCATCACGTCATAGTATTCACGCATCTTGAAGCTGCCGCTGGCGCTAATGTTCACCAGTACGCCACGCGCATTGGCCAGATTCACGTCTTCCAGCAATGGGCTGGCAACCGCTTGTTCTGCGGCAATCCGTGCACGGTTAGGTCCGCTGGCTTCTGCAGAGCCCATCATCGCCATGCCCATTTCGGACATCACGGTGCGTACGTCAGCAAAGTCCACGTTGACCAGGCCTGGGCAGTTGATGATTTCAGCGATGCCAGACACGGCATTGTGCAAAACGTCATTGGCTGCACGGTAAGCTTCTACCACGGTCACGTCTTCACCCAGCACGTCCATCAGCTTTTCGTTAGGGATAACAATAAGAGAGTCTACATATTGGGAAAGTTCTTCCAGACCTTCTTGTGCGACTTTGGCACGTTTGCCTTCAAAGGCAAAAGGCTTGGTCACCACGGCCACGGTCAGGATGCCCATTTCACGCGCCACTTCTGCAATGATCGGTGCAGCCCCAGTACCAGTCCCGCCACCCATGCCTGCGGTAATAAACAGCATGTCTGCACCATCAATGGTTTCGGCGATACTGTCGCGGTCTTCCAGCGCGGCTTCGCGACCGATTTCCGGTTTGGCACCAGCGCCCAGGCCTTTGGTAATGTCAGAACCAATTTGCAGCACGACTTTGGCATGGCTCTTTTTCAAGGCCTGCATATCCGTGTTGGCGCAAATAAACTCAACGCCTGTCACGCTCTTGGTCATCATGTGCTCTACGGCGTTTCCACCGCAACCACCGACCCCAATCACCTTGATCACGGCGCCATCATTCTCTTTGTCAAAAATCTCAATCATACTCACCCTCCATTGCCTATTATTTGAGTGCTTGGTTTGCCCCGCACACTCGCCCTAAAACACATTAAAAAAACAACAAAAACCTAAAAGTTGCCGGTAAACCAGCGCTTCATTCTTTCAAACAATCTGCCAAATGACCCGGATTGCAGATCGCCTACCATTTGTTTCTCCACCTGCTGTTTGGCCATCAGCAACAAGCCGATGCCGGTGGCATAGCGTGGATTGCCCACCACTTCTGACAAGCCCTCCACATAGCGCGGCACACCCAGACGCACCGGCGTATGGAAAATCTCTTCGCCCAGCTCGACCATGCCGCGCATTTGTGCCGCGCCGCCGGTAATGACGATGCCGGAAGCAATCATGGATTCCATGCCACTGCGGCGCAGCTCTTGCTGCACAAACTCGTAAATCTCTTCGACGCGGTCTTCAATCACCTCGGTCAGCGCCTGGCAGGACAACTGGCGTGGCTCACGGCCATCCACCGCAGGTACTTCCACCACTTCGCGTGGGTCTGCCAGCTGACGCAAGGCACAGCCATGCTTGACCTTGATCTCTTCTGCCGACTGCGTCGGCGTGCGCAAGGCCACCGCGATATCATTGGTAATCTGGTCACCGGCAATCGGGATCACTGCGGTATGGCGGATCGCGCCATTCTTGAACACCGCCAGGTCTGTGGTACCGCCACCGATATCCACCAGACATACGCCCAGCTCTTTTTCATCATCAGTGAGCACTGATTCGCTGGAAGCCAGTGGCTGCAAAATCAGGTCGCTGACTTCCAGGCCGCAGCGCTTGATGCATTTGACGATGTTTTGTGCCGCGGCAATGGCGCCGGTCACAATATGTACCCGCACTTCGAGGCGGATGCCGCTCATGCCCAACGGTTCGCGCACATCTTCCTGACCGTCGATAATGAATTCCTGGGTCAGGATATGCAGAATCTGCTGGTCTGCCGGCAAGGCAATCGCACGGGCGGTTTCTACTACGCGGTCGATGTCCATCTGCGAGACTTCGCTCTCTTTGATTTTCACCATGCCGTGCGAATTGAGGCTTTTCACGTGGCTGCCCGCAATGCCGGAGTACACGGTATTGATCTTGCAATCCGCCATCAACTCTACTTCTTCAATCGCGCGCTGAATCGCCTGCATGGTGGAGTCAATATTCACCACCACGCCTTTTTTCAAGCCACGGGAAGCATGCTGCCCGACCCCGATCACTTTCAGGGTGCCTTCCGGCAAAATCTCTGCCGCAATCGCAACAATCTTCGAGGTGCCGATATCCAGCCCCACGATCAAATTTTTATCTTCTCTGACTCTACTCATGTGTTTTCCTTGACCTTCTTTCTGGCAATGTGCCGCCTACGCCCCAGGCCGTGGCATGCGCAAGGCAAAGCCATTCGGGTAGCGTAAATCGGCATAACGCCAGTCGCTCTCTGCAATACTTGCTTGCTGACGGTAAGCCGTCACAAACTGTTGCAATCTTTGTTTCGCGGCTTCACGCCCCAGCATCATCTGGCGGCCATCCGCTGTTTTAATTTCCCAGGCACGGCGCGAGGACAGGCTCAGTTGCTGTATCTGTAGCGGTGTGCCTGACAGCATCTGTGCAAAACTGGCATAGCCTTGCGCCACTTCTTTCACGGCATCGCCCGGCCCATAAAAGGTGGGCAATTGCTCATCTGAGGCGGCCTGAAACAGTTCGCCATGCTTGTTAACCAATGCCACACCACCCCAACGACCCAGGGCCTGATGCTCTTCAATCTGTACCACAATAGTGTCTGGCCACTGGCGACGGACGGCCACCTTGCGCGCCCAGGGCAGTTTTTCAAAAGCGGTACGCGTGCGTTGCAAATCCAGCGTATAAAAATTGCCCTTCAGGTATTTGCGCACGATGAGCTGGATCTGCTCATGGTTCACATGATCGAGGTTGCCCTCCACCTGTACCTGCTTGACCGGGAAGATGGGCAAATGCAACACCACAAACAACAAGGCGTACAACAGCATCACCACTGCCAGTGAAAACAACAGATTGGCAATCCAGTTCAGCAATGTTGGTCTATCCCACATCGTCTCAGTCGTCCTCGTTATGCGTCACGCAAGGTTTGTTGCAAAATACGGATCACCAAGGCATCAAAGTCCATGCCGGCCGCTTTCGCTGCCATCGGCACCAGGCTGTGATCGGTCATGCCTGGGCTGGTATTCACCTCCAGAAAATAGTGTTTACCGGCCTCATCCATCAAAAAGTCCACCCGTCCCCAGCCTTTGCAGCCCAGCACCTTGAACGCCTGCACGGCTTCAGCCTGGATCTGTTGTTCCTGCTCGGCAGACAAGCCACAAGGGCAGAGGTACTCGGTGTCGTCGCGCAAATACTTGGCTTCGTAATCGTAATATTCGTTTTTGGGCACAATGCGCACGACAGGCAGTGCGGTCTCGCCCAGAATGCCGACGGTATATTCACCGCCACCGACAAACTGTTCGGCAATCACCAGCGGGTCTGACTGTTTGGCCAGTGCATAGGCTGCCTGCAAATCCCCCGCCTGCTTGACCTTGCTGACACCGATGCTGGAACCTTCATTGGCCGGTTTCACAAACAGCGGCAAACCCAGTGCCGTCACGACATTTTCAACATGGGTACTGTCATCCATGAGCACATAGTTAGGCGTAGTCACACCCGCAGCCGTCCACAACAACTTGGTGCGCCACTTATCCATGCCCAGTGCCGACGCCATGACGCCGCTGCCGGTATAAGGGATGCCCATTAACTCAAGCGCCCCCTGTATGGTGCCGTCTTCACCAAAGCGGCCATGCAAGGCAATAAAGGCACGGTCAAACTGCTTGAGCGCTGACAAGTCCTGGCTGGCCGGATCAAAGGCATGCGCATCCACGCCCTGGCGCTGCAAGGCCGCCAGCACCGCCGAGCCACTTTTGAGCGACACTTCGCGCTCGCCGGAACGACCGCCGAACAACACGGCCACTTTGCCAAATTGAGACTGACTTGTACTCATGCTTGTAAAACACCCTCCCCAATTACTTTTACTTCTTGCACCAATGCCACGCCCTGTTTGGCGCGCACGGTGGTTTTCACGTGCTCAATCAGGGCTTCAATATCAGCTGCGCTGGCCTGCCCCAGATTCACAATAAAGTTGGCATGCTTTTCAGAGACCTGTGCGCCACCGATGGTGGCCCCCTTCAACCCTGAAGCTTCAATCAGCCGCGCAGCAAAATCGCCTTCAGGATTTCTAAAGGTAGACCCTGCACTCGGCATATTCAGTGGCTGGCTGGCCAAACGCTTGGCCAGCAACTGCTTGATCTGTTCGGCAGACGCCTTGCCATCGCCGGCAGGGACGGCAAACCAGCCGCCCAAAAACCACTCATCTGCCGCCGGATGCGCCACATGACGATAGCTGGGCTGGTATTCTGCTTTCATGCGCGTTTGTACCAAGCCTGCACGGTTAATCGTTTTCACTTCACTGACCCACTGCCAGGTTTCCCCCCCATAACAACCGGCATTCATTGCCAGCGCGCCGCCTACGGTGCCCGGAATGCCAGCCATAAACTCGGCCCCAACGCGGTCCTGGCTGGCCGCAAAGCGCGCCAGCTTGGCACAGGTCACGCCAGCATCCGCATAAATACGCTCACCGTGCATCTCCAGCGCTTGCAGCGCCTGATGCATGACCACCACAGTCCCGCGCACGCCCCCATCGCGTACCAGCAGGTTGCTGCCCAAGCCAATAAAGGTCAGCGGTTCACTGGCTGATAACTGCTGCAAAAACTGCTGCAAGGCTTCTACGCTGTCAGCCAGCACCAGGCGATCCGCCGGGCCGCCGACACGCCAGCTGGTATAGCGGGCCAAAGGCTCGTTCTTGAGCACTTGCAAGCCTGAGGTTTTCACACGGGTGGCACTCATACGCTAGCCAGCTCCCGTGTTTTGGCCGCCACGCTACCGATATTGCCAGCGCCCATCACCACCACCACATCGCCAGGCAACACACTCTCAAGAATGGCTGCCGGCAGCTCTTCGGTGGTTTCCACAAAGCGAGGCTCCACCTTGCCGTTGACGCGGATGGCGCGGATCAGGCTGCGCGTATCCGCCGCCACAATCGGTGATTCGCCCGCCGAATACACTTCGGTCAACAGCAAGGCATCCACGGTCGACAGTACTTTTACAAAATCTTCAAAACAGTCGCGGGTGCGGGTATAGCGGTGCGGCTGGAAGGCCAGTACCAGACGGCGACCCGGGAAGGCGCCGCGCGCGGCTGCAATCACCGCCTGCATTTCAATCGGGTGATGTCCGTAGTCATCCACCAGCGTGAAGTGTCCACCGGCATGCTCGCCTTGACTGATCGGGATTTCACCATAACGCTCAAAGCGACGGCCCACACCGCGGAACTCAGCCAGCGCCTTGAGGATGGCGGCATCCGGCACATTCAACTCAGTAGCAATCGCAATCGCCGCCAGCGCATTCAGCACATAGTGGTGGCCCGGCAGGTTCAAGGTCACTTCATTACGTACGGTCACGCCGTTTTTGCGCACCAGGGTGAAATGCATCTTGCCGTTGTCGGCAACAATATTTTCCGCGCGAATCGCAGCTTCTTCGTGCGTGCCATAGGTGGTCACTGGCCGGGTGACGCGCGGTAGGATTTCACGCACATTGGCGTCATCGATGCACAACACAGCCATGCCCCAGAAAGGAATCTGCTGCAAGAACTCGACAAACGCGGTTTTGAGTTTGTCAAAACTGTGCTCGTAAGTGTCCATGTGGTCCTGGTCGATATTGGTCACCACTGCCATGATCGGCGTCAGGTGCAAGAACGACGCATCAGACTCATCCGCCTCTACCACGATCAATTCACCGGTACCCAAGCGCGCATTGGCGCTGGCCGCTTCGAGCTTGCCGCCAATGACAAAGGTCGGATCCATATCGGCCTCTGCCAGAATGCTGGCAATCAGGCTGGTAGTGGTGGTTTTGCCATGTGTCCCTGCCACGGCGATGCCTTGCTTGAAGCGCATGAGTTCGGCCAGCATGACCGCACGCGGAATCACGGGCACTTTGCGCGCACGCGCGGCGATGATTTCCGGGTTTTCTTCATTGATCGCACTGGATACCACCACCACATCCGCATTGCCCAGGTGCTCGGTGGCATGGCCCTGAAACACGGTGGCGCCAAACCCTTGCAAGCGTCTGGTGGTGGCATTGCTGGCCAGGTCTGACCCGCTGACTTCAAAGCCCAGGTTCAGCAGCACTTCGGCAATGCCGCTCATGCCCGAGCCGCCGATGCCGATAAAATGAATTTTTTTGACTTTATGTTTCATAGTGCTTTAAGTTTTCCGTTGTTCTCGGCCAGTTGCTGGCAAATCGCTGCCACCTGGCGCGTGGCCTGTGGCCTGGCCAGTGCGCGCGCTTTTTGCGCCATCGCCAGGCAAGTGGCTCTATCCAGTGTTTGCAACAAGGCGGCCAATGACCCAATGTCCAGGTCACGCTGTTGTATCAGCTGCGCCGCGCCTGCTTGTGCCAAATACGCGGCATTGGTGGTCTGGTGATCATCCACCGCAAACGGGAAGGGCACCAGAATGCTGGCAGCGCCCACATTAGCCAACTCCGCCACGGTCAGGGCCCCGGCCCGGCAAATGACCAGGTCCGCCCAGGCATACACTTCTGCCATGTCATGGATAAAGGCGCGGCAATCAGCCGCCACACCTGCCTCGGCATAGGCTTTTTTCAAAGCCTCAATCTGTTTTTCACCAGACTGATGAATGATCTGTGGCCGCGCATTGGGCTGCAACTGCGCAAAAGCCTGTGGCAACAAGGTGTTCAATGCCACCGCACCCAAACTGCCGCCAACCACCAGGACCCGCAACACGCCGTGATGCTCGGCAAAGCGCCGTTCTGGCGTAGGCAAGGTCGTAATGCCTTCACGTACTGGATTACCGACCATTTCCCCTTTGGCTCCCAACGCATTGGGGAAGCCGGTCAATACCCGATTTGCCAGCTTGGCCAGTACTTTATTGGTCAACCCCGCCACCGAGTTTTGCTCATGAATCACCAGCGGCACGCCAGCCAGCTTGGCCATGACGCCGCCTGGAAACGCGGCAAAGCCGCCCATGCCCAACACGACATCGGGCTGATGTTCCGCAATCGCCCGCCTGGCTTGGGCAAATGCACGCAGCAGCTTGACTGGTAAAGTCAACCAGCCCATCACCCCTTTACCGCGCACGCCTTGCATGGTCATCATGGCTTTTGCATAGGGTTTGTCTGCAATCAGGCGGTTTTCCATGCCCCCCTCGGTGGCCAGCCAGACAATTTGCCAACCTTGTGCATGCAAGGCATCGGCCACGGCCATCGCAGGATAGACATGGCCGCCAGTGCCGCCCGCCATCACCAGTAATGTGTATGCACGGGTCATGACTGCAAGCCTTTCTGCAGACGTCTGTTCTCGAAATCAATGCGCAGCAGCACCGACAAAGCGATGCAATTGGCCAAAATGCCGCTACCACCGTAAGACAACAGTGGCAAAGTCAGGCCTTTGGTGGGCAACAGGCCCATGTTCACGCCCATATTGATAAAACCCTGCACGCCCATCCAGACGCCGATGCCTTGTGCCAGCAAGGCCGAGTAATAACGCTCATTGGCAACGGCTTCTTTGGCAATGCTAAAGGCGCGGATCACCAGCCAGGCAAACAGCAAGACCACGACCAGCACACCCACATAGCCCAACTCTTCCGCCACCACAGCCAGTAAAAAGTCGGTATGTGCCTCTGGCAGGTAGAGCAGTTTTTCCACACTGCCGCCCAGACCCACGCCCCAAAACTCACCGCGACCAAACGCGATCAGGGCATGCGATAACTGATAACCGGTATCAAATGGATCATCAAACGGATTCAAAAAGCCTTTCATGCGCTCCAGACGATAGGGTTCCATCACCACCAGACCAATCACCGCCAATGGCAAGGCGCCCAGCATGGCCAGAAACACCTTGAGATTGACGCCGCCCAGCCACATGATGGAAAACGCAATCGAGGCCGTGACAGCAAACGCGCCAAAATCGGGCTCTTTCAACAGCAGCACGCCGACAAACACCATCACACCCAGCATGGGTAAAAAGCCTTTTTTAAAGCTGTGCATGCTGCTGGCCTTACGCACGGCATAGTCCGAGGCGTACATGGCAATAAACAGCTTCATAAGTTCTGAAGGCTGCAGATTCATGATCAACAGGGAAATCCAGCGGCGGCTGCCATTGACCACTTTGCCGATGCCGGGGATCAACACCAGAATCAGCAGCACAATGCCGGCAATAAACAGGTAGGGCGACATCTTTTGCCACCAGGCCATGGGCACTTGAAAAACCACGATGGCCGCCCCCAAGCCGACAGAAATATACAAAGCCTGACGCACCAGGAAGTAGGTGCTGTTATGGCCAAACATCTTGCTTGAGTCTGCGTAGGCGATGGAGGCCGAATACACCATGACCATGCCAAACGCCAGCAGTGACAGCACCACCCACACCAGCGACTGATCATAGCTGGGCGAGTTATAGCGCTCACGCGACATCATCAACGGCCCAAGCATGCGGCCTCCATGGCTTTCACAGCCTCGACAAATACCTGTGCGCGGTGTTCGTAGTTGCGGAACATATCAAAACTGGCGCAGGCAGGGGACAGCAAGACCGCATCGCCCGCCTCAGCCAGTGTTTTGGCAATATGCACTGCCGCGGTTAGATCAACGGCATCGACCACAGGCAATTGCAAATGCTGCAAAACCTGTTGAATTTTGGGACCATCACGGCCGATCAACACCACAGCGCGTGCATGGTGCAACACGGCATCACGCAAAGGATTAAAGTCCTGGCCCTTGCCGTCGCCGCCCGCAATCAGCACCACTTTTTGTGGTTTGCCCTGTTTGAGCATGCCGCTGATGGCAGCGCAGGTCGCGCCAACATTGGTGCCTTTGGAGTCATCGTAAAAGTCGACATCCTCAATATTGGCCACCCACTCCACGCGGTGCGGCAAGCCGGCAAACGACTGCACGGTATGCAGAATGGAAACTTTGTCTATGCCGATGGCCTGTGCCAGCGCAATGGCAGCCAGCGCATTGGCAATATTGTGTTTGCCGCGGATCTGCAGGGTATCGGCTTCAATATAGTGGCGATTACCCGCGCACAGCCAGCCTGCGTCATTGAGGCCGTAATCATTGATGCTAGGGGCCGGGTTAACGCCGAATGAAATCTGCGGCATGGCACCGGCCAAGGCCATGCTGGCAGGATCATCACGATTTACCACGGCAATGCGGGCATGCTGGTAGATACGGGCCTTGGCCTGCGCATAATCGGTCATGCTGTCGTATCTATCCATATGATCCTCGGACAGATTGAGCACCGTGGCAACATCAACCTCCAGGCTGTGCGTGGTTTCCAGCTGAAAACTGGACAGCTCCAGCACATAAACGTCTGGCGCAGGCATGTGCAATGCATCCAGCACGGGCAAACCGATATTGCCAGCCACAATGGTATTGAGTCCGGCCTGTTTGCAGATTTCGCCCACCAGCGAAGTCACGGTGGTTTTACCGTTGGAGCCGGTGATGGCAATCACCTTGGCATAAGGCGCACGGAAGCGCGCAAACAGCTCGACATCACCGACCACGGCTTTGCCTTGTGCCATCAGATCGGCCAATACAGGCTCTTTCAGTGCCACACCCGGACTGGCCACAATCAAATCCATCGCCGCCAGCAAACTGCTATTAAAAGGTCCAAGATGGTATTCGACCTCGGGAAATTCTTCTTGCAGGCGATCCAGGCCTGACGGATGCGGGCGTGAGTCAAACATCACCACTTCTGCGCCCATACCACGCAGCCAGCGCAACGCCGAGAAGCCGGTATCACCCAGTCCCAGGACAGCAATGCGTTGGTGTTCGAAGTGTTTTTTCATGTGTTTGCCTGACAATGACGTTTTCGTCTTATCTCAATTTCAGGGTGGATAATCCCACCAGCACCAGCATCATGGTAATGATCCAGAAACGCACGACGACCTGTGTCTCTTTCCAGCCTTTTTGTTCGTAGTGGTGATGCAAAGGCGCCATCAAAAAAATGCGTTTGCCGGTCCCAGTCATTTTTTTGGTGTATTTGAAATACAGCACTTGCGCGGCCACCGAGAAGGTCTCAATCACGAACACGCCGCCCATGATGAACAGCACGATTTCCTGACGTACAATTACGGCGACCACGCCCAGGGCCGCGCCCAGCGCCAATGCACCGACATCGCCCATGAACACTTCAGCCGGATAAGCGTTAAACCACAAAAAGCCCAAGCCCGCACCAGCCATTGCCGCGCAGAACACCATCAACTCGCTGGCGCCAGCCACATAGGGAATCCCCAGGTATTTTGAAAACACGGCATGCCCGGCGACATACGAGAAAATCGCCAGCGCACTACCCACCATCACGGTAGGCAAGGTCGCCAGACCATCGAGACCATCGGTCAGGTTGACGGCATTGCTGCTACCGACAATCACCAGATAGGTCAGCACAATAAAACCGGTGGCACTCAGCGGAAACACCAGGTGCTTGAAGAAAGGCACAATCAGTGTGGTTTCTACAGGGGTGCTGGAGGTCGCGTACAGAAAGCCTGCCACGCCAAAACCGATCAGGCTTTGCCAGAAATATTTTTCTTTGGCAGACAGGCCCTTGGGATTTTTAAAGACCACTTTACGGTAGTCATCGACCCAGCCAACCGCACCAAAACCCAAGGTAGTGATCAACACCACCCAGATAAAGCGGTTATGCAAATTGCCCCAGAGCAAGGTAGACACGGCGATGGCGACCAGAATCAATGCGCCGCCCATGGTCGGGGTGCCGGCTTTGACCAGATGAGTTTGTGGACCATCATCACGCACCGCCTGACCGACTTTGTATTCGGTCAGCTTGCGTATCATGGCCGGGCCGACCAGGAATGAAATCGCCAAGGCCGTCAGTGTCGCCAGCACCGCCCTGAAGGTAATGTAGTTGAATACATGAAACCCATGCACATCCGAAGCCAGCCATTTTGTTAGTTCTAGTAACATACTCTTCCCTATTTCCCCACCTGTTCAGTGGCTTGCGCCTCAACCAACGCCTGTACCACGCGCTCCATTTGCATGAAGCGTGACCCTTTGACCAATACGATGTCTTGCGCAGTCACCGCCTGATTTAAGGCCTCGACCAGGCTGGGCAGTGACTCAAAATGTTGTGCCTGCGGCCCAAACGCCTGCGCAGCGGCTTTAGTCAGGGTGCCCAGTGCATAAAACTGACGTATGCCCCGGTCTTTGGCATAGCGGCCAATCTGTGCGTGCATGGCCTCAGCATCCGCGCCAAGTTCGCCCATGTCGCCCATGACGAACACGGTATTCTCGCCCAGGCTGCTGAGCACATCGAGCGCCGCCTTCATCGAATCCGGATTCGCGTTATAAGTGTCATCAATCAGGCGCGCACCACAGGCCGCGGTTTTTTGTTGCAAACGGCCCTTGACGCCTGCAAACCGGGCCAAGCCTTGCGCCACTTCGGTCAGGCTGACACCCGCGGCCAGACAGCTCGCAGCAGCGGCAAGTGCGTTCATCACGTTGTGAGCACCTGGCACGGCCAGCGTGACCTCGACAGACTCATCTTGAAAGCTAAGCTTGAACTGACTGTCACCATCCAGCATTTCACCCTGCACATCGGCGGCCTGCTGCATGCCAAAACTCAACACCCGGCGCGCAGGATTCAAGCCGCGCCAGTAATCGGCAAAGTCGCTATCGGCATTGATCACGGCGACCCCGTCCACAGCCAATCCGGCAAAAATTTCGCCCTTGGCCTTGGCAATGTTTTCCCGCGACCCCAGTTCTCCAATGTGCGCAGTGCCTGCATTATTGATGACCGCCACATTTGGCCGCGCCAGACGCGTCAGGTAATCAATCTCACCGAGATGATTCATGCCCATCTCGATCACGGCGCACCGGTGCGTTGCGCGCAAACGCAACAGGGTCAGCGGCATGCCGATATCGTTATTAAAGTTACCGGCCGTGGCCAACACCAGATCGGTGCCGCCGACATGCACTTGCATAATCGCGGCAATCATTTCTTTGGTGGTGGTTTTGCCGTTACTGCCAGTGACCGCAATCAGTGGCAATGCCAATTGCTGGCGCCACCAGCTGGCCAGCTGGCCTAACGCCAGGCGGGTGTCTTTCACCAGCACGGCAGGCAAATCGGTCTCTACGGGCTTGCTGATCAGCGCTGCCACCGCGCCTTGCGCAGCCACTTGCGGCAAAAAGTCATGGCCGTCAAATTTCTCACCCGGCAAGGCCACAAACAATTGCCCGGGTAGTACGCGGCGACTGTCAGTATCTACCGAAGTCACTGTGACGTCGTTGCCCAGCAAAGTGCCTTGCAATACCTCGGCGATGGTTTTCAGCGCAATCATGCGTTCACCTTTTTCTTCAATGCGCTTTGCACCCACTCCGCATCACTGAACGGATAGCGGATACCCTGGATTTCCTGATAGTCTTCATGCCCCTTGCCAGCCACCAACACCACGTCGCCTTTGCCCGCCTGGCTGACCGCCAATGCAATCGCCTTGGCACGGTCAGTCTCGACCGCGGCTTCACGGCGCATACCCTCGGCAATCGCCGCAATAATGGCGTAGGGATTCTCACTGCGCGGATTGTCATTGGTCATCAACACCAGATCGGCCAATTCATCAGCAATGCGCCCCATTTCACTGCGCTTACCACTGTCACGGTCACCGCCACAGCCAAATACACAAGTCAGCTTGCCGCGGGTTTGCATGCGCAAGGTATGCAGCGCTTTCTCCAGCGCGTCCGGCGTATGGGCATAATCCACCACCACCAGCGGCAGGTCGCCACCCCCAAACATCTGCATGCGGCCAGCCACCGGCACCAGTCCCGACACAGCCTGCAAGGCGGCAGGCAAGGCTACCTGGTTGGCCAGCAGGCTGCCCAGTACCGCCAATGCGTTATACACATTGAATTGGCCCAGCGCGTGCAATTGCACTTCGCCAATGCCATGCGGTGTACGCACCTTGATTTCAAAACCGGTGGCATGCATGGTCACGGCCGTGGCACAAATATCTGCCTCTGGTTGCAAACCATAACTGATCACGGTTTTGCCCTGCTTGCGCAGTTCGGCAATCAGGCTGGCACCAAAGGCATCATCCAGATTGATGACCGCGGCTGACAGGCTCTGCCAGTCAAACAATTTGCGTTTTGCAGCCTGATAAGCCTCCATGGTCAGGTGGTAATCCAGATGATCACGCGTCAGGTTGGTGAATACAGCCACATCAAAGGCCACCCCATTCACACGCCCCTGGTCCAGGCCATGCGAAGACACTTCCATCGCCACCATCTGCACCTGGTCCAGCACAAAGTTGGCCAGCATGTTTTGCAACTCTACCGGGCCCGGTGTGGTATTTTGCGTGGGCTGCAAGTCTTCGAGTACGCCATTGCCCAGTGTGCCAATCACAGCAGACTGTCGCTGCAAAAAGCGGTAAGCCTGCGCCAGCCAATGCGTGACCGTGGTTTTGCCGTTAGTACCGGTAACACCCACACACCACAATTGCTCGGATGGATTTTTGTAAAACTGGCTGGCGATATGGCCCACCTGATATTTCAGCTCGGGAATCGCAATATTGTGGACTTGCCAGTCAGGGTTCCAGTCAAAGCCCTCACTATCCCAGATCACAGTATTCACCCCTTTGGCAATGGCATCGGCGATGTAATCGCGACCATCGCTGTGCTGACCAGGATAAGCGAGGAACAAGCCATGCTTTTCCACCTTGCGGCTATCTGCCGTGATGCCATGGACGGGCGCGGGAATAATGTATTTACTCACATCGCCTCCTTGACTTCAGCCGCATCCGCAGGCGGCGTCACAGGCAGCGCATTGCCGTCTTGCGGGATCACCAGCATACGCAACACATCATTCATCACCGCGCTAAACACCGGCGCCGCCACACTACCACCGTAGTATTCGCCATTGCTCGGTTCGTCTATCATCACCGCCATAATCAGGCGCGGATTAGAGGCGGGCACCATGCCAACAAACGAACCCACATATTTGTCGTGCTCATAGCCATGGTCACCGAGTTTGTGCGCCGTGCCGGTTTTACCCGCCACGCGGTAACCGGTCACCTGCGCCTTGATCGCGGTGCCGCCAGGCTGCACGACCAGCTCCAGCATATCCTTGACCGAATTGGCCACTTTGGCTGAAAACACCTGACGCCCGACAGGTGGCTCGGAGAGTTTATTCAGAGTCACCGGCAGCAATTCGCCCTCGTTGGCAAATACGGTGTAAGCACGCGCCAACTGCAACAAGGTCACGCTGATGCCGTGACCGTAAGACATGGTGGCCTGCTCAATCGGACGCCAGGTCTTGTAATCACGCACCTTGCCAGAGGCCTCGCCCGGGAACCCGATTTTGGTCGGAGAGCCAAAGCCGAGTTGCACATAGGTGTTCCACAATTGCTCGCGGTTTAAATCGAGCGCCATTTTGGCCGAACCAACGTTGGAGGACTTCTGGATCACCTGTGACACCGTCAATACCTGATTCGGGTGTGCATCGTGAATGGTGGCGGTCCCAATACGCAAAAAGCCGGGGGCAGTCTGGATTTTGGTATCGGGCTGATAAGGACCAAACTCCATGGCTGCCGCCGCAGTGACCGGCTTCATGGTCGAGCCCGGTTCAAAAATATTGACGATGGCCGAGTTGCGCAGCTTGCTGGCGACATTGACCGGATTGTTCGGGTTATAGGTCGGGATATTCACCAAGGCCAGCACCTCGCCGGTTTTAGCATCCAGCACCACCGCTGCGGCCGCTTTGGCTTTGTGTTTTTCAACCGCACGCGACAACTCGCGGTGCACCACATATTGCACGGTGCGGTCTATGCTGAGTACCAGATCCTGACCATCATGCGGCAGTTTGACCGCGACCAGATCCTCGACAACATGGCCCTTGCGGTCACGCACAAAGTCACGCTTGCCGGGTGTACCAGACAGAACATTGTTGCGATAGAGCTCCATGCCCTCTACGCCTGTGTCATCCACGCCCGTGAAACCGACGATATGCGCCGCCACTTCTGCCGCTGGGTAGAAGCGTTTGTATTCTTTTTGACTGAATACGCCGGGCACTTTCATCGCCATCACCTGTTTTGCCACATCGGGCGCCACTCTCCGTTTGATATACACAAATTCTTTTTTCTTTTTCTGCAACTTCTGTTGCAGCTCTTTGGGCGGCATCTCGAGCAATTTCGCCATTTGCTTGAGCTGTGCCGCCGTAAACTGTACGTCGGTCGGGTTAGCCCATACCGACTCCACTGGCAAGCTGATCGCCAATGGCTTGAAGTTACGGTCATAAATCTTGCCGCGATGTGGCATCAACACCACTTTGCGCCGCGAAAACGCCTCACCCTTTTTAATCAGGTAATCCTTATGCAAGGTTTGCAGGTAAAACCCGCGCCCCAGCAACAGGACAAAACTCAATAGCAGCAAGACCAGCAGCGTTCTTCTGCGCCAGGCCGGCAGCTTGACCAGCTTGTGTTGGCTTTCCTTAAGCAACATGACTGTTGATCCTCGTCACGCCTGCTCAGGGCGCCGCTGGCGCATCCAGCAGAATGACCTGCGTTTGCTGCATGCTCGGGCTGTGCATATGCAAACGGGTGGTCGCAAACTCTTCCAGGCGCGAATGCATGGCCCAGGTGCTCTGCTCAATTTGCAACTGGTCATACTCGGTCATGTACTGTTTGGTCAGCATTTCTTGCCGGTCCAGCTCAAAATACAGTTTGCGCGCCTTGTATTGGGCCGTGACCACACCCAGCGCCATCGCAATCGTCAATGCAAACAAAATCAAATTGAGCCGGATCACTGGTCTAAGCCTTGTTCAAACGATGGCATCATTTAACTACTGCACCGTGGTGCGTTCAGCCACGCGCAAAACCGCGCTGCGTGAACGTACATTTGCTGCCACTTCAGCCTTGCTTGGCTTGATCGCCTTGCCCACGGGCATCATGCGCGGCTGTGGCAAGTCTTTGGCGCGTACAGGCAAGCCTGCGGGCAGGTTGTCGCGATCGGCTTCCGACTGAATAAAGCGTTTGACGATGCGATCTTCCAGCGAATGGAAGCTGATCACCGCCAGACGGCCTTGCGGGCGCAACAAACGTAAGCAATCCGGCAACACTAGCGAGAGTTCCTCAAGCTCTTGATTGACGAAAATCCGTAAAGCCTGAAATGTGCGCGTTGCAGGGTTCTGGCCCGGCTCATTCTTGGGGATGGCGCCTGCCACGATCTTGGCAAGTTGTCCTGTAGTGGTGATGGCATGCCCATCTTCGCGCTCTTTAACAAGCGCCCTTGCAACCTGCTTAGCAAACCGTTCTTCACCATAATCTTTAATCACCTCCACCAATTGTTTTTCTGGCATTTCAGCCAGCCACTGCGCCGCAGTCTTGCCGCGGCTTTGATCCATACGCATATCCAGCGGCCCGTCAAAACGGAAACTGAAACCACGCTCACCCTCATCAATCTGTGGCGACGAAATCCCCAGATCGAGCAAAATGCCATCCACCGCCTGCACACCCAACGACTCAAGCACCTCCGCCATGGAGGAAAAATGCGCATGCACCATGCTAAAACGCGCATCGGCAATCGCCTGCCCATGCGCAACAGCCGCCAGATCACGGTCCAGCGCGATCAAACGGCCTTCACTACCCAGCTGGGAAAGAATGCGGCGACTATGTCCGCCACGGCCAAACGTCCCGTCCACATACACGCCATCCGCCCGCACATTCAAGGCGTCCACCGCCTCATGCAACAACACGGTGATATGACTGGCGGCGGCTGGTGACACTGACGTTTCCGTCAAGGACGCGGGCGCTGACTTCGCGCCCCGCGTCATAGCGAGAATCCTTCGAGTTCTTGTGGAATCTGTAATTGATCCGCCGCCATCAGGCTTTCCAGCTGCTGATCCCATGCGGCCAGATCCCACAATTCAAAATGACTACCCTGCCCGACCATCATCACTTCCTTGTCGAGCTTGGCAAATTTGCGCAGTACAGCATTCACCAGCAAGCGGCCCGCAGAATCCAGATGCATCACATCTGCCTGACCGACGATCATGCGCTGAATACCACTGGTTTGAGGATTAAAACTGGACAAACTGGTCAGCTTGGTCTCAATCGGCTCCCAAGCTGCTTTGGGATACAAAATCAGGCAACGGTGAGGATGCGCAGTCAGCACAACCTCCCCCTGCCCACCGGCCGTCAGGGCGTCACGATGCTTGGCCGGCACACTTAGCCGCCCCTTCGCATCCAAACTCAACTGTACCGCCCCGCGAAACATCAATTTTGATCCTTAACCCTATTTCTTGTTGAAAAAAGGAATAATTTCCCACAATTCAACACAAAATCACCCTTTTGCACACTATAGATAAAAAAAAAGTGCTTGGCAAGCACTTTGGGTGAAAAAATCTCTTTTAAAGACAATGACTTAGAGCATTTTAACAAAGCAATTCAAATCAACGCATTGGCGCAATTAATACATAAAGTTGTTTAATAAGGATAGCTATCCCATTGAAATTATTGAATAATTAAAAAACAGTATTTTCTGGCGATTTTTTAGGCAAAAAATAGGTCTAGGCAAGCATGTCCGCCATCCCACATACACTCTTTTGATGAAACTTTCCCCACGCTTAAACTTCCTGATTTTAGGGACAGCGATTTTGCTGGCCATGCAATGGCATACCTGGTGGTTTTACCTGAACCCGCCACCAGATTTTAGCCATGGGCAAGTGGTGCTCTACGCCACCGACTGGTGCCCCTATTGCGAAAAAACGCGCGCACTGCTGGCAACGAAAGGCATTCACTATAAGGAAATGAATATCGAAACCTCAGAAGAAGCGCGCAGCCAATACCAGCGGCTGGCGGCAAACGGCGTCCCCGTCTTATTAGTGGCAGGAGAGGTGGTGCGTGGCTACCACCAGCAGAGAATGGAAGCCCTATTGGATGCCTGGCAACGGGAACACAAACCAGCGGCTCTAACCAAAGAATACGACTGACGCTAAACCATTAACAATGCCTGACATGCGCTTATTTAGCCTAAGGCCCTCTCAAACAGACCACTCAGCAATGATTAACGCTATAAACATATAGGAAAACTTCCTTAAAAAAGATATGCTTTTGCAAAATTGGCCCATGCATCCCTGTTTAATCGCCCAATCAAATAGGCTGTAAAAGCGGTATAACTGGCGGGTCCGAATACATAGTTAAAAAGTTAACTTATCAATTAGACCCTAGCCAAAATTAGACCCCAGTCATGCCACCGATGATATTCCGCACAATCCGTTTACTCCCACTTCTTTTAATGGCACTGAGCCTGCCAGTGCGGGCAACCAATGGCATTCTGCTCATTGGTTACGGCGCTGAATCCACCCTCATGGGCGGAGCGGATACCGCTGTGGCACGGGATACCAGCGCACTGAATACCAACCCGGCCGGGCTGGTGCAAATCAAAAGCAAGCAGTTCGATGCTTACGGCTCAGTGCTGCGCACCACCCATCTCGAACAGGTTGACGGGCGCAACGACCAACACGCAGATAATCGTTACACCTTATTAGCTGGTGGCGGATATGCACAAGCACTGGAGGATCTACCCTGTACTGCGGGCATCGGCTTTTTTACCCAAGGCGGGGCCGGGGCGGTGTTTAAGCATATCAACACGCCGTTTGGCACCAATGACGAAATGTACTCTTTGTTTGGTATCGCCAAAATCACGCCGGGCATGGCTTGCCAGGTGAATGACCGTTTATCCGTCGGCGCCGTACTGAGCATCAATTACGCCAGCATCAAGCAAGGTTTTTTTTACAACACCTCTGTCCCGAACGTATTTTCAGGGTTTAAAAACAAAGGTGCAGATACGATACGCCCAGGGTTTAAGGTAGGCGTGCAATATCGACTGGATGAGCAATGGACACTGGGCTTTAGCTACACCGAAAAAACAGAATTGCCACTGACTGGCGGGACATCATTGGTGAATAATGGCGCATCTGGGGTGGTCCGTTATCGTGACTTGAGCATTAAGGGCTTTGCTCTGCCGCGCGAGGTAGCAATTGGTGCTGCATTCAAACCGGATGACCGTTGGCTGCTCTCCGCCAAAATCAACTGGATACAATGGAGCGATGCCATTAAGGATGTCACCACCACCTGGCAAGATCCTGACAACTCATCAGCAGCGAGTCAACTGAGAACGGTCAACCCGCAGAACTGGCATGATCAACTGGTCTATGCCCTGGGCGCGGCCTATCGCTACGACGACAAAACGACGCTATATGCAGGTTACAACTATGGTAAGAATCCGGTACCCAGGCAAAATTCCAGCGCGCTGCTGGCGGCGACCCTAGAACAACACATCACGCTGGGCATGGCTCGCAAGCTTGATTCCAACTGGAAAATCACCAGTGGTATCGAATGGTTGCTGCCCAAAGACGTGACTTACAATAGCAATGTGTTCGGACAAAATACCGAAGCGAATAACGGCGGTTTTTTCCTGCACATGATGCTGAGCAAACAGTGGTAAACAGACACAGGTTAAGCTGAGTTCAGCTTAACCTGCCAGATGACGTTCACTGGACAATGGCGCTAGCCCTTAATGTCCCTGACCGCTTTTAAGAAGGTCAGTGTTAAATCCAAATACCTTGCCCGCCCAGAGAAATATGACCCAGGCGAGCACCCCAAACGGCAAATACCCGGCAAAGCCCAGTAGCGGCATTTCGACATAAATATGTATCACATTCACGTAAGGGATGTCGTATACCCAATAATTAGGGTTGGTGACCGGCAATACGGGATGCGCGCTACCATAGTTCCACACCTCCCAGAACAAGCCGTTAATGATTGCACTCAGCGCCATTAATAGCACTGGACTCCAATTGCCTTTTGCGACATCGGTAAATGGCGTCCAGATGCCACGCATTATCAATATGGCGCTAATGCCGATTAAAGGCGCAATCCACATGGCCCAAAATAATGGATATGGCCAGAACGGCACGGCAGCCAACAAGACAAAGCTCAGGTATAACATCGGCTTGGCCGGCAGTGAGAGCGCTGGACCTTGTGCATAGCGTGCGACAAATTTTGGAAACGCATTAAGCAAGGTATACCACTCAAAAATTGCCGGCCACACAGTGGTATACGCAAACAGAAAAATCCATACGATCTTGGCATGGCTTAATGCAGGAATATCATCTGTATTGGGGTAGTACCAGTTACCCAAGGCAAAATAATCAAAATACTCAAAGAAATACCAGCCGCCTAGCGAGACAGCCGCACTGATCAGAAATGTCTTGGGGCGGCTGGCAAACAGCGAGTAGCCGCCCGCATAGCGAAATGTCAGGCCATCGAGCACAAAGATAAATCCCCACCACATGGGGGTGAACGCGTAATACACCAGATCACCAAACGGAGTCGTACGCGCCAACATCAACCACCAGAAAAACAGCGTGACCACCATCCCGGCCCAAAACCACCAAGGCAGGGCGCGCTGGACAGGCTGCGGAGAAGGTGCGACTGGCTTAAAGCCAAACCATTGCGGGAAGAGTAAAAAAATCGCGACCGCGGCTTCGAGCAGAGCAATGACAACAAACACGATCAAATTAAAGCCAGGCGGGTCTTCAACAAACTGCGGCGGAAAAATACCGAAGCCAGGCGGAAGATGCGTAGATGGATAAGCAAACCAGGATGAGATCAATGGGATGAGTATCATCGCCAAAATGGTCATCACCAGCGCAGAACGTGTTGTTGCAGCTGCAAACATAAATTCCCCCTTGATTGACTAACAATGTGTTGCCCCAATGCTGCGCACTGATGAACATGGCATCCTTAGCGCAACTGATCTTGCCATGTTACGGCTCTTGTTTTGTTATTGTATTTTGCGCACGCGCTTATTTTCGTACATGCGCATATCCGCCAAACGCATAAACTCAGAGATATTATCAACCTCATAATAATAGGCGGACCCTGCGCTGGCCCCGGAAAACTCAAACCCCTCACGGCGCATATTTTCAACCGCCTCTTGCAGCGCCTGCTCTACAACGACCACCTCACCTTTGTGACTTAATACGGCAAACTCATCCCCACCCAATCGATACAAGATGAGCGTACTGCCTAAATAATGCTGATATTTTTTTGCAAAGCAGATCAGCAACTCATCTCCACGTGCATGCCCGTAATGATCGTTATAAAACTTAAGTCCATCCAGATCAATAAAGGTCAGGCTACTCTGCATGGGTAGCCGATCCAGCGCTTTTACAAACGCATAGCGATTAGGCAGGCTGGTTAAAGCATCCGAATTGGCTACTTTCTCCGTCATGCCCAGCGCCTCTAATGCCTCTTCTTTTTCTTTATGCAATTGGGCAAATTGAAAAGAAAGCACCAACGCCAGCAATACCACCTCAATGGCCACACTCACCAGGCCCAGATGTTCGATATACAAATCAAACTGTTGATGCATTTTGCTGAGGCTGATCGTAATAATGCCCGACACAAAAAACAGGCTAATCGCGATTAAATAGCGTTTGGCAGTGGCATTTTTACGCTGGCTTTGCCTGATGGCCGTAGCCAGCCCATAGCATAAAAACAGCCCAACTTCATAGCGGCAAAATTCCAATGCCCAATTGGGGAAAGCAATGGACAACAACAAAAACAAGACCATCACCACCAAAATCACCCGCCCCGCCGCATAGAGTCGCTTGTGTTGATACGGATTGATTTCCAGCAAATGCATCACAAACAGGATGTACGCAATACTGGAAAACAGGATAGGCATCGAAGCCCAATAGATGGAGTGAAGATTAAACAGGTCGGAAAGGACCAGCAGGGCGGCACTGTTAAAAAGAAAATTACCCGCAATAAAAATGGCATACATGGCTTCCACTTTACGATTACGGCTAGTCGCCAGTACCGTATAGTAGATGCCCAACCCCCAAAAGACCCCCAAACCAAACAGCGTCAGCGCATTTCCACGCTTGATGGCATGCATGTAACTGGCCTCATCATCTAAATAAGGCTCGGGAATCGCCAAATAATTGATAGAAATCAGTTGCGTGGCCAAGACATATTTGCCTGGTGCCAGATTGACACTGCGGCCATGCCTCAAGAAAAAGGGATTCTCAATTCGACGGCCAATCCCCCCTTCCAGCTTCGCCACCTCATGCCCTCGCTCGTCATACACCTGATGCTGGAAATACTCTATGGTACTGGTATTTTTGAAATCAACCACATACGCGTTGTTTGTCTTGATTTCAAACGAAGCAATATAAAGATAATGCCCGCCTCTCGGACTCACCGTCGCAACAGGCGCGTACTTTTGACGCAGTGGATCAGAGAGAAACTGCTGGGGACTTTGCCCGCCTTTATAGGCATGGACTAGCGACCAGACACCCTCTATCGATTGAGGAGAGGCCTGCACCAAGCCAATGGACAGCACAGCGATGATGATCGCTATGATCCCCCTGCCCAAGCTACTCAACATCCCCATCATCCATCACCGTTTTTATTGATTAATACGCAAACTATACAAGAAAGTCTCGCGAACGCACAGCTTCAAAGGCTACCTGCCAGACTGCCCTTAACACGTCTTTTCAAAACGCCAGACTGATCGAAAATCAATCACCGCAACTGTGACAGCCCGCGAATACCTTCCCGTAGAACTAAAAGGAATATCAAGCCGTTGTAGAGACTCTACTATATTGTTGATTTAAGCGTCTTCATCTGCGTCAGGAAGAGCCCCGTCGAGGCCCAGCATGCTTTAACAGCCCCAAGCACATGACTCATTGAGGGATAGATGGGTGAGGCGGCCTGATCTACGGCCAAGGAAGCGACCACTTGGAAAGTGATCGCGAAATAAAAAAGTAAAGCCAACCGGTAAGCCGGGTTCTGTAACTACTTGCGTAGCTGACAGTCATTCCTCTAGGCGTGCAATTACTCACACGCTCAAGCTATCTACCCGCTGGCAGCGCGAGCCACGCCTTATTACTTGCGTAAAATGCCAGCCTATTTGATATTGCTGCAGATGGAGGTTACCGCGTTTCACATCCACCTCACTAAAGAGGCTTACTCGTCTCTGTGGCCCTATTCCTCGCCTTATACTGTTGCCAGCTTTCAGCGTACGGCCGTTAGCCGTCATCCCGCTCTGTGCAGCCCGGACTTTCCTCCCCCTGTTTGCACAGGCGGCGACTGTCTGGTTGGCTTCACCACTATTTTACCATGCCTGAACGAACACCCTATAATGTGCGGAATTATCCTGGACTTGAATGCTCATGACCTCAACAGAAAAACCCGGCCAACTGGACCCGACCTGGCAAGCCGTGCTTGGCGCAGAATTCGATCAGCCTTATATGCACTCGCTCAAGGCTTTTTTGCAACAGGAAAAAGCGGCCGGTAAAACCATTTTCCCGCCAGGCCCCCTGATTTTTAATGCCTTTAATCACACGCCCTTCGATAAAGTACGCGTGGTGATTATCGGCCAGGACCCTTACCATGGGCCGGGGCAAGCCCATGGCCTAAGCTTCTCCGTGCCTGCGGGCGTCGCACTTCCTCCATCACTCATGAATATTTTTAAAGAGATTGAAGCCGATCTTGGGGTGCGCATGAGTGGGAGTGGCGACCTGACACCTTGGGCGGATCAAGGGGTGCTGTTACTGAATGCCACCCTGACAGTACAAATGGCCAATGCCGGTTCGCACCAGAACCGTGGCTGGGAGCAGTTTACTGATGCGGCGATTGCTGCATTGAATGCACAGCGGACAGGCCTGGTGTTTGTGCTGTGGGGCAGCTACGCACAAAAGAAAGGGGCCATGATAGACCCCAATAAACATCTGGTTTTAAAATCGGTGCACCCTTCACCACTCTCGGCGCACCGTGGCTTTTTTGGCAATCACCAGTTTTCCAAAATCAATGACTATCTGGCTGCACAGGGCCAAGCGCCGATCAACTGGCAACTTTAAACCAGCTTCCATGCCACAGTCTGCCCGGCGCGCAAGGGCACCAGCGCATCATCCGCAAAAGGAATGCTCTCAGGCACCAGCCAGCTTTGTTTGTGCAAGGTCACCTGAGTAGTATTGCGTGACAGATGGTAAAAATCCGGGCCATAAAAGCTGGCAAAACCTTCGAGCTTATCCAGCGCGCCCGCCTCTTCAAAGGCTTCGGCGTATAGCTCAATCGCCGCATGCGCGGTATACATGCCTGCGCAGCCACAGCTAGCTTCTTTGGCAGATTTTGGATGTGGTGCGCTGTCTGTCCCCAAAAAGAATTTGGGCGAACCGGAGGTCGCGGCTTTGACCAGTGCGGCGCGATGCGTTTCGCGCTTGAGCACCGGCAGGCAGTAATGATGCGGACGGATACCACCAGTAAACATGGCGTTGCGGTTCATCAGCAAATGATGGGCGGTGATGGTGGCGGCCAGATTGGCTGGCCCGGCCGCCACAAACTCGGCGGCGTCTTGCGTGGTGATATGCTCAAACACCACTTTAAGGCCAGGAAAATCCTTGAGCAGCGGTTGCAAATGGCGCTCGATAAATACTTTTTCACGGTCAAACACATCGACATCGCCATCGGTGACTTCACCGTGTATCAGCAAGGGCATGCCCTGCTTTTCCATCTCGGCCAATGCGGCTGCACATTTTTGCAGGCTGGTCACGCCTGAGTCACTGTTGGTCGTCGCGCCCGCCGGATACAGTTTGACCGCATGCACCACCCCAGATTGACGTGCCGCAGCAATTTCACTGGCAGGCGTATTATCTGTGAGATACAGCGTCATCAAGGGCTCGAACACCATGCCGGCTGGCAAGGCTTGCTTAATGCGCTGATAGTAAGCCAGCGCGGCCTCGGCGGTGGTCACAGGTGGCCGCAAGTTAGGCATCACGATGGCGCGTGCAAACTGTTTAGCCGTATCCGGCAATACGGCTTTCAAGCCTTCGCCATCTCTGAGATGCAAATGCCAGTCATCGGGACGGGTGAGGGTAATTTTGGTTGTCATGCATTCATACCTTTATTCATGAGTATTGGCGGCCTTGAACGCCAGCGCCGCTTCATAGAGTTCATTTTTTTTCTGGCCAGTGATATCAGTTGCCAGTGCCACCGCCTGCTTGAGGGGCAACTCCTGTAACAGGCGCTGCAGTATCCTTAATGTTTCGTCATCCAGGCCCTCGGCTTTTTCCTGCACATCAGCATGCACCAGCAAGACAAACTCGCCACGTTGCTGGTTGGGGTCTGCCTGCAACCAGGCGACCGCTTCGGCCAAGCCACAGGTGTGTATGGTCTCGAAGGTCTTGGTCAGCTCGCGCGCCAGCGTCAGCTGACGGTGGCCACCCAGCACAGCAGCCAGGTCAGTGACACACTCCACAATACGGTGCGGCGCCTCATAAAAAACCAGCGTGGTTGGCAGCGTTTTCAATATCTCTAACCGCTTGCGCCGCTGCGAGCCACTGGCAGGCAAAAAACCCTCAAAGTAAAAACCGGGCTGGACGATGCCTGCGGCCGACAATGCCGTAATGACGGCGCTCACGCCCGGAATCGGCACCACCGCCAATCCTGCCTGCCTCACCCCTTGCACCACCAGCGCACCAGGATCACTGACAGCAGGCGTACCGGCGTCGGTCACCAGGGCAATCGATTCCCCAGCCTGCAAGCGCTTGATCAAGCCTTGTGCCGATTGCTGCTCGTTGTGTTCATGCACCGCCAGTAAGGGCTTGCTGATGCCCAAGTGCCTTAACAACCCGACCGTATGCCGGGTATCTTCTGCGGCAATCGCATCCACCAGCTGCAATGTGCTGATTGCGCGCTGCGTGATATCGCCCAGATTGCCGATAGGCGTCGCAACTACATATAATGTGCCTGACTCTGTCATCGCGCTATTTTATGCCATCGCAGGCATTTCGCTAAGTTGTTTCATTGCGTATTCAACAACCCAAATGCAGGCATTATTCTGGTGAGAACCCTATGAAGCTGAATCAAAACAATCAGGGATTGGCTGCGGAACAAGCCGCCGTGCGCTTTCTGCAACAGCAGGGCCTTACCTTGGTGACACAAAATTACAGCTGCCGCTATGGCGAAATTGACCTCATCATGCACGAAAAGAACACGCTGGTGTTTGTAGAAGTGCGCTTGCGCAGCAACCGGGCATTTACCAGTGCGGCCGACAGTATTCATTATCACAAGCAGCAAAAACTGCTGCGCGCCGCGCAGTATTACCTGCAAAGCCTGGACCGCCAGCCGCCATGCCGGTTTGATGCCATTCTGTTTGACAACAGCAGCTACCAATCGCCAGAATGGATTCGTAATGCAATCGACACATAAAAAGCGTAGAATTTTATGCTTGAATGCCTGTCACATTAGCTCATCCGTTTGTTTCACCTAAGTCATCACAAGGAATTCTCATGACAAAAAAACTCTCACTGATCGCATTGGTATTATTAACCGTGCAATTGACAGGCTGCTTCCCGGCGGTCGTTGGCGGTGCCGCAGTCGGTGGCTCAATGGCGGCAGACCGTCGCACCTCAGGCATTTATGTTGAAGACGAGAATATTGAACTCAAAACGATGAAGCGCATGTCGCAATATATGGATAAAGCCTCACATATCAATGTGACCAGCTATAACCGCATCGTGTTGCTGACTGGCGAAGTGCCTAACGCCGGACAACAAGCCCAGGCTGAAACGCTGACTCGCGAAATCTCAAACGTACGCAGCATACACAATGCCTTAACCATAGGCTTTGCCTCTTCTATCAGTGACCGCACCAATGATGCTTACATCACCACCAAGGTCAAAGCCCGTTTTGTCAGCGAAAATATGTTTCCGGCCAATGTCGTTAAAGTCGTGACCGAAGCCGGTGTGGTTTACCTGATGGGCATCGTTTCTGAAAAAGAGGCCAATGATGCCGTCGAAATCGCCAGAAGCACCGAAGGCGTGAGCAAGGTGGTCAAGGTTTTTGAATATACCAACTAAGGATAGGCGGCATCAGTCGCGATGCGCAAACATTGCAGTCCTTCTGTGAGGTTTTTATGCATCCCAGTGCTCGTACTGATAACGCTTACCCCTGACTATTAATTTGTATTTTTTAAGGAATCCGCATGGAAACTCAGGAAATTATTATTCAAGGCATCACACTGGCGGGGAAACCTTTCCGCCCGAGCGACTGGGTAGACCGTATGTGCAGCACCTATGCCAGCTTTGGCGTTGACAAGAAGCTGCGCTACTCGCCCTATTTGAAACCGAAACTGGTCAACAATGTACGCAGCCTGTCTGTGGATATGAAGCTTAAAGACGTGAATCCGGCTGGCTTTGAGCAGCTGATGCAGTTTGCAAAAGAGAACCAGTTGAGCGTGATCAACCCAGCCGGCGAAGCAGTCAACATTTAGACTAGGGCTTTACGGGGACATTAAACGCGGATTCCTTGAGTAACTGCTCTAACCAGGCGCGACTCAACGCGCCGCGTTTAACTTGATACAAGCGGCCATCTGGCGCATAAATATAGGTGGTCGGCAAAACTTCAGGCTTGTGAGCCGTCGGCTTTTGCGCCTCACCGAGCACCACCGGATAAGAAATCAGCATATCATCGGCATACTTCTTGACTGAGGCCACAGACTCATACTGGACCGCCACCCCGAGCACCATCACGTTTTGATTAACATGGGCATCATAAAACGTCACCAGTTCAGGCATTTCTTCAAGACAGGGCGGACACCAGGGGGCCCAGTAATTCACCACCAGCCAACGCCCCTTGTATTGGGAAAGCTGATGTTTATGACCAGCCATATCCTGCATCACCCAGTCCCGGGTCACCTCCTGCGCCAGGGTCTCGCTCATGTTTGATAATAGCCATAGACTCAGCCATCCGATGCGCAACATGTTAAATAACATCAAGCCCTCTTGTTTTTAATGAAGATATGCCGCATTTACAAACAATAATGCAGGGAAAAACTTGATTATGCTTGAAAACTGTTGCTATACTAGCTGCAATCTTTTTAGTAATTTCAGTTTTCAGCAAATTACTCATTCAAAAATAATTGATTCAACTGATTCAAATAACGTTTAGCCTAAACAATATTTAGTCAAACACATTCAGAATTTTTCTGTTGATACCCTGTCTACTATTGACTTACATCCTTCACCAATCTTAAGAGGCAATAATGAGCGACAACATTACCCATTTAAGCGACGCCAGCTTTGAACAAGAAGTATTGCAATCCACGATTCCGGTACTGGTTGATTACTGGGCAGAATGGTGCGGACCTTGCAAGATGATTGCGCCGATTTTGGATGAGATCAGCAAAGAGTATGCGGGTCGCCTGAAAGTTGCCAAGCTCAACATTGATGACAACCAGAACACACCGCCTAAATATGGTATCCGTGGTATTCCCACACTGATGTTATTCAAAAACGGCAATGTTGAAGCCACCAAAGTGGGCGCCTTGTCCAAATCTCAGCTCAGCGCGTTCATCGACAGCAACATCTAACTTCTTTACCCGGTTTCAACGTCTGCGAAACCGGGTTTTCTTTTCAATCTCTCAGATGTTTTTCAATCTTGCGAGTTATTCATGCACCTATCCGACCTTAAACACCTTCCTGTGACCGAACTGGTCGAAATGGCGATCGCCAACGACATTGAAAATGCGAGCCGTATGCGCAAGCAGGATCTCATTTTTGCCATCCTTAAAAACAAGGCAAAAAAGGGCGACAGCATTTTTGGTGATGGCACGCTGGAAGTGTTGCCTGACGGATTTGGCTTTTTGCGCTCACCCGACACCTCCTATCTGGCAGGTCCCGACGACATTTACGTCTCCCCTTCACAGATTCGCCGCTTCAACCTGCACACAGGTGATAGCATTCAAGGTGAAATCCGCACACCTAAAGAAGGCGAACGTTACTTTGCCCTGGTCAAGGTTGACAGCGTCAATGCCGAGGCGCCCGAGAATACCAAACACAAGATTCTGTTTGAGAACCTGACTCCGCTATTCCCGACCATCCCACTGACGCTGGAACGCGATATCCGCGGTGAAGAGAACATCACCAGCCGTGTGATCGACATGATTGCACCTATTGGTAAAGGTCAGCGCGCCTTGCTGGTCGCCAGTCCGAAAAGCGGTAAAACAGTCATGCTGCAAAATATTGCACACGCGATTACGGCCAACCATCCTGACTGTATTCTGATTGTGTTGCTGATCGACGAGCGCCCGGAAGAAGTGACCGAGATGACCCGCTCAGTGCGTGGCGAAGTGGTGGCTTCAACCTTTGACGAACCGGCCACCCGCCACGTACAAGTGGCTGAAATGGTGCTGGAAAAAGCCAAACGCCTGGTTGAGCACAAAAAAGATGTCGTCATCCTGCTCGACTCCATCACGCGTTTGGCGCGTGCGTACAATACGGTGATCCCGTCTTCCGGCAAGGTCTTGACCGGTGGTGTGGACGCCAATGCCCTGCAAAAACCCAAGCGTTTCTTTGGTGCGGCTCGTAACGTCGAAGAAGGCGGTTCGCTGACCATCATTGCCACGGCACTGGTTGATACCGGCTCACGCATGGACGATGTAATCTACGAAGAATTCAAGGGCACCGGCAACATGGAAATCCATCTGGATAGACGCATGGCCGAGAAGCGCACTTACCCGGCGATCAACGTCAACAAGTCGGGCACCCGCCGCGAAGAGCTGTTGCTGGATAAAGATGTATTGCAGAAAATCTGGGTATTGCGCAAATTGCTCTACCCCATGGACGACCTCGAGGCGATGGAGTTCTTGCTTGATAAAATCAAGGCCACCAAGAGCAACAACGACTTTTTTGACAGTATGCGTCGCGGCTAATGCTGCCAACGATACAAATATTTTTGAGATTGTGCTTGATAAAGCAGAAGAATTCATAGATAATCGCGCGTTTACTGCAACTGCTTAAGATTAGAGAGAAAGCATGAAAGCTGATATTCACCCAAATTACCCGGAAATCAACGTCACATGTAGCTGTGGCAACAAATTTAAAACCCGTTCTACTAACGGTAAAGACTTGAACATTGAAGTCTGTTCACAGTGCCACCCGTTCTACACTGGTAAACAGAAGATCGTGGACACCGCTGGTCGCGTTGAGAAATTCCGCCAAAAATACGGCATGTAATTTCGGCGAAGATCGTCCAGAAAGGCAGCATGGCTGCCTTTTTTGTTTTAATCTATAGGCATTAAGCTTGAGCTGAATGATCTGTTCTTGTTAAGGGCGTTTACTTCGCGATCTGTATTCCACCATGCAGTTTTACATTGACCACGACTGGCAAGAAAACATGGCTACCCCGCGCGCCAAGGTCGGTGAGCGGGCAAAAACACATTTGCTGATCCTGCTCTGTGCCATCTGGTTGTGCGTGGGCCTGATAGGGCATTCACCCTGGAAGCCGTTCGAGTCGCAGACGGCCAGTATCGTCCAAAGCCTGTTTGAACATCCGTTCCTGTCCATGCAAAGCTGGACCGAAGGCTACTGGATTGCGCCAGTATCGGCAGGCCACCCTGCCCTGGAAACCCCGCCCTTGTTTTACTGGGTCGCAACTGGTTTTGCGCATCTGCTCTCCCCATTTTTACCTATACATGATGCAGCCCGACTGAGTGTTGGTGTCTGGATGTTGCTGACACTGATCATGATGGGCTTGAGTGGGCGGGAGCTGTGGAACTTTGGTGTTGGCAGACAAACCAATTTCATTTTCATAGGTTGCCTGGGGTTGGTGGTGAGCGCACACACCATGATGCCGGCCGTGGCGGCTTTGAGTGGCATCACCATGGCGTTTTACGCCCTGGCACTCGTCATCCGCAAGCCATTACGTGCTGCAGGTTTGCTAGGAGCAGGCTTGCTGATCTCATTTCTGGCGGGTGGCGTATTGCCTGCACTCACCATTATCGGGACGACGGTTTGCCTGCTGCTATTGCCTGCCATTCGTCAACATCGTGCACAATCCCAGGCCTTACTGGCAGGCGTGCTGCTTGCAGTACCTGGCATCTGGCTGTGGTGCTCGCTATGCCAGCAATGGGCTCCCGAACTTTGGCAGACCTGGTGGCAATCGCAATGGCAAGTGCAACTCCCGACAAAGCATGCTTACTTTGTCCGCACCTTGGCCTGGTATGCCTGGCCAGCACTCCCTTTTGCCATGTGGGGCGTTTGGCGCTTTCGCCAGAGCGTGCTGAGCACCTACCGCTTTCAATTGGGACTGATCTTTTTTACCGTGGCCTTTGTACTGATCGGCTTTTATAGCGACCGCAGTGAAGTGAATGCCTTGCCCTTGCTGGTCCCGCTGACCGTGCTGGCAGCTGGCAGCATAGAAACGCTCAAACGTGGCGCAGCGGGTGCCTTAAACTGGTTTGGATTGATCTTGTTTGGCCTGTTAATTGCCATTGCCTGGCTGGGTTGGTGGGCCATGCTCAATGGCACCCCCGTCAAACTGTATCAGCGTCTGAGCTACCTGTCCGGCCTGCAAATGATTCCATTCAGCCTGCTCTACGGTGCGATTGCGGTAGCCGTGACCCTGATCTGGTTGTCCATTGTCTTGCGTTCCAAACACTCCAACCGATCCAGCGCCACGAACTGGGCCATCGGCATGACCTGTGCCTGGACCGTATTCATGAGTCTCTGGCTCCCGATGATAGAAGCGGCGCGCACCTATCAGCCCCTGTTTGAAGACTTGCGCAAGCATTTGCCCACGCATTACCAATGTATTTATGCGCAAAATATAGGCAGCTCGCAAGAGGAGTTATTGCACTATCATGCCAAGATACGCCTGCAAACCCAGGCGACTGCAAAACCGGCAGACTGTGATTTGTACCTGATTGAAGACCAGCCTGGAAAACGCCACGTGTTGCCCGGGGATGAATGGCGCGTCATTTGGGAGGGGGAGCAGACCCGCCAGAATCGCGAGTCTTTCAGATTATTACAGCGACACCACAAGTAATACAGAAAACGGCGACCAGACCTTCAGGTCGCCGTTTTCACTTCAAGACAATTTTACATATTGCTGCACGGCCGCAATCACTTGCGGATGCAAGCCTTGCCCCTGATGCTGCTGCACATGGCTAACCAGGCTGTTGATCATGACCGAATTCCAGAATTTTTTCAGGTGGCTGGCAATTTCACGCTGCGCTTCCTCGGCATCAGGATTTGCCTCAAAAAAATCGCCAATCTGATTAGCCATTTTAATTAACTTTTCGACATCCATCTCTCTACACGCTTTCCAGTGACTATCCAGCTTAGCTTGTTTGGCCAAGCTCACCACTATACACAACACATTGGCCTGCTCTGGCAAAGCCAACCAGTAAAAAACCATATTCCTTGGCCAGATTGACGGCGAGGGCGGTGGGCGCAGACATGGCCACCAACACCTGACCACCGGCCATCGCCACTTTCTGTACCATTTCATAACTGGCGCGACTGGTCGTCAGCACCCAGTGATCCAGCCAGCATGCAGACCACTCGACTTGCTGGCGCAACAAGCAACCGATCAGTTTATCCAGCGCATTATGCCTGCCGACATCTTCCCGCACGCACACAATATTGCCCTGTTTGTCGGCAAGTGCTGTGGCATGCGTTGCGCCTGTCATTTGTTGCAGTGGCTGCTGTGATTGCAAGCCAGCCAGCGCGGTGGCTATCACGGACGCATCCAGTGTCGTGGGGGCGGATGCCGTCATGCCAGGATGCTTGAATACTTGTTGCAAACTTTCTGCACCGCATAAGCCACAACCCGTGCGGCCAGTCAGATTACGGCGCTGCGCCTTAAGCAAAACAAATTGTTCTGTGGCTAACTCTATGTGCAGCTCAATGCCTTGTAATTGACCATCATCATCCTCAATCGCTTTAGCCTCTACACCATAAATCTGCTTGCGCGCAGTAATAATGCCTTCGGTAAACGAAAAGCCATAGGCAAAATCTTCGAGGTCTGCCGGCGTGGCCATCATCACCACATGCGATATCCCGTTGTACACAAACGCAATCGGGACTTCTTGCGCCAAGGCGTCGGCGACCACAGTCACTTCGCCCTGACGCCAGCGCGTCACCGCCAGCGTCGTGACTGCCTGCTCAGCAGGCTGCATCGGCATTTCCTGATAGGCTGACAGGCGACATTGCGCCTCAGCCTCCTTAATGGCCTCGCTCATCAGGAAACAACCGTCTGCGGATCCATGCCGGACAACTCAATCTGGGTATCGCTGAATGAACGATACTGTTTCTGCCAATCAGACAACTGGTTCACCTTAGACACCTGTACTGCCGTGACCTTGTACTCTGGGCAATTGGTCGCCCAATCCGAATTGTCGGTGGTAATGACATTGGCACCGGACTCAGGATGGTGGAAGGTGGTATAGACCACGCCAGGTTGTACCCGCTCGGTAATCTTGGCGCGCAGCACGGTCTGCCCGGCGCGGCTGGTAATTCCCACCCAATCGCCTTCAACAATCCCGCGATCCTCAGCATCGTGCGGATGAATCTCGATCACATCCTCATGATGCCAAACCACGTTTTGTGTGCGTCGGGTTTGTGCACCCACATTGTATTGTGACAGGATACGGCCGGTGGTCAGGATCAATGGGTATTTCTGGTTGACGCGCTCGGTGGTAGGCACATATTGAGTAACAAAGAACTTGCCCTTGCCGCGCACAAACGCATCCACATGCATGGTCGGCGTCCCCTCTGGCGCCTCGTCATTGCAGGGCCACTGGATACTGCCCAACTCGTCCAGTTTCTTGAAGCTGACCCCAGCAAATGTAGGGGTCAAGGCAGCGATTTCATCCATGATCTCGCTGGCATGGGCGTAATGCATGGGGTAACCCAAGGCGGTCGAGAATCTTGCAGTAATCTCCCAATCTTCCATCCCATTCTTGGGGGTCATGACTTTACGCACCGGGGAAATGCGGCGTTCGGCATTGGTAAACGTCCCGTTTTTCTCAAGGAAGGACGCGCCCGGGAAGAATACATGCGCGAATTTGGCAGTTTCGTTCAGGAACAAGTCCTGCACAATCACACATTCCATATTCTCCAGTGCATGGGTCACGTGCTGGGTGTCAGGGTCTGACTGGGCAATATCCTCACCCACGCAATACACCGCCTTAAAACTGCCTTCAGCGGCCAAGTCCAGCATATTGGGAATACGCAGCCCGGGGTCAGCGCTCAGTTTGACGCCCCATGCCTGCTCGAACTGCGCCCGTGTTTCATCATCAGACACATGACGGTAGCCAGGAAACTCATGCGGCATGGATCCCATGTCACAAGAGCCTTGTACATTGTTTTGACCACGCAAGGGATTCACACCCACGCCTTCACGCCCGACATTGCCGGTTGCCATCGCCAGGTTGGCTATGCCCATCACCGTGGTCGAACCTTGACTGTGCTCGGTGACCCCTAACCCGTAGTAAATTGCCGCATTGCCGCCGCTGGCATACAGGCGTGCAGCTTCTCTCACCTCGTTGGCTGGCACGCCCAATTCTTTTTCCAGTGCTTCTGGAGAGTTTTCAGGCTTGGCGGCAAAATCACGCCAGGCCACATAAGAATCCCATTCGCAGCGCGCTTTAACAAAGTCCTCTTGCACCAATCCTTCAGTCACAATCACATGTGAAATGGCTGAAATCATGGCCACATTGGTCCCAGGCCGCAGCTTGAGATGGTAGTCGGCGCGAATATGGGGAGAATTAGCAACCAGGTCGATTTCACGTGGATCGACGATAATCAACTTGGCCCCTTCACGCAGACGGCGTTTCATCATTGAGCCAAACACCGGGTGACCATCGGTAGGGTTGGCCCCCATGACGAAAATCACATCTGATTTCATCACGGAATCGAAGGTCTGTGTGCCCGCGGACTCACCCAGGGTTTGCTTGAGGCCATAGCCAGTCGGGCTGTGGCACACACGGGCACAGGTATCGACGTTATTCACACCGAACACGGCACGGATCAGTTTTTGTGTGACATAGACTTCTTCATTGGTGCAACGACTGGAAGTAATTCCGCCCACGGCCTCTTTGCCATAGGTTTGCTGGATACGCTGAATTTCACTAGCGGCATAATTAATTGCCTCATCCCAGCTCACTTTTTGCCAGGGATCATGAATACTCTTGCGTATCATGGGCGTGGTAATGCGATCCGCATGCGTCGCATAGCCCCAGGCAAAGCGGCCTTTGACGCAACTGTGACCATGGTTGGCGCCGCCTGCTTTGCTCGGCGTCATGCGGACAACCTGCTCACCTTTCATTTCTGCATCGAAACTGCAACCAACGCCGCAATAGGCACAAGTCGTTGTCACTTTGTGCTCAGGCGTGCCTGCCTCAATCACGGTTTTTTCCATCAATGTGGCGGTCGGACAGGCTTGCACACACGCACCACAGGAGACACATTCTGACTCCAGAAAGTCTTTGTTGCCTGCAGAAACCTTGCTGTCAAAGCCGCGACCTTGAATGGTCAAGGCAAAGGTGCCCTGTGTTTCTTCACAAGCCCGCACGCAACGTGAACAGACAATACATTTGGAAGGATCAAAGGTGAAGTAGGGATTGGACTCATCTTTGGCTTGGCCCAGATGATTTTCGCCTTCGTAGCCATAGCGGACTTCACGCAAACCGACCGCACCTGCCATGTCCTGCAACTCGCAATCCCCATTGGCGCCACAGGTCAGACAATCCAGCGGATGGTCAGAAATATATAATTCCATGACGCCCCGGCGCACATCCGCCAATTTAGGGGTTTGCGTCTTCACCTTAAGCCCGGGGGCGACTGGCGTCGTGCAAGAGGCCGGATAGCCGCGACGGCCTTCGATCTCGACCAGACACAGACGGCAGGAACCAAACGGCTCGAGGGAATCGGTAGCACAGAGCTTGGGCACGGTGACGCCACCCAACTGCGCCGCATGCATGATAGAACTGCCCTCGGGCACAGTAACATCCACCCCATCGATATTGAGGGTCACCATCACTGCGCTGTCTGATTTTGGCGTACCGTAATCCTTGTCTGGGTCATACTTGAGGGATTGCGGCTGCGAAGAGGAATACTTGATATCGTCCATAATAATGTCCTTTGCTGCCTAGGCTGCAGCCTCTTTACCACTTAATCCAAAGTCTTCAGGGAAATGGTTCAATGCGCTCAAGACCGGGTAAGGCGTCATCCCGCCCAAGGCGCACAGGGAACCGTTAAGCATGGTGTCAGACAAATCACGCAACAAATGCACTTGCTTGGCGCGATTGTTGCCCAGCATAATCTTGTCCATCACCTCTACGCCACGGGTAGAGCCGATCCGGCATGGCGTACATTTGCCGCAGCTTTCCTCGGCGCAAAACTCAAAGGCATAGCGGGCCATTTTCGCCATATCGACACTGTCGTCAAAGGCGACGATGCCGCCATGACCGAGTACCGCCCAGATTTTGCCAAACTCTTCATAATCCAGTGGCGTATCAAACTGACTCTCTGGCAAATAGGCCCCCAGCGGACCGCCGACTTGCACGGCGCGAATCGGCCGCCCGGTCGCTGAACCACCACCATAGTCGTAGAGCAATTCGCGCAAGGTCGCACCAAATGCCAGCTCGACCAGGCCGGTGTGTTTTAAATTGCCCGCCAGCTGGATAGGCAAGGTGCCGCGCGAACGCCCCATGCCGTAATCCGCATAGTATTGCGCACCCTTATCCAGAATAATCGGTACGGTAGCCAGCGAAATCACGTTATTGACAATGGTCGGCTTGCCAAACAAGCCTTCAATGGCAGGCAGTGGCGGCTTGAAGCGCACCAGCCCTCGCTTGCCTTCCAGGCTTTCCAGCAAAGAAGTCTCTTCGCCACACACATAAGCGCCTGCCGCACGGCGCACCTCCAGGTGAAACGTTCGGCCTGAGCCCTGAATATTCTCGCCCAGATATCCGGCAAGATTGGCCTTGCGGATCGCCTCATTCAGTGTTTTCAAGGCATGCGGATATTCACTGCGCAAGTAGATATAGCCCTGCGTTGCGCCGACCGCAATGCCGGCGATGGTCATGCCTTCAATCAGCACAAACGGATCGTCTTCCATGATCATGCGGTCAGAATAGGTGCCAGAATCGCCCTCATCCGCATTACAGACGACGTATTTTTGTTCAGCGGGCGCATTGAGCACGGTGTTCCACTTGATGCCGGTCGGAAAAGCGGCACCACCCCGGCCACGCAAGCCTGAGTCAGTCACCGCTTTGACTATGTCAGCGCCGGACATGGTCAGCGCATTTTTGAGTCCTTGATAGCCATCATGCGCGAGGTAGTCCTCAAGAGACAATGGATCAGTGATCCCCACCCGGGCAAAGGTCAGTCGTTGCTGTTTTTTGAGCCAGGCCAGCTCTTCAGTCAAGCCGAGATATAAGGGATGGGCTTTCGCCTGGTCTGCCAAGGGCTGAGTAAACCCGGCATCAAACAAGCCTGCGACATCTGCGGGCGACACCGGGCCAAAAGCGACGCGCCCTTGCGCACTCTCTACTTCTACCAGAGGTTCCAGCCAGAACAGGCCACGAGAGCCATTACGCACCAGCGTAATCTCGAGGCCTCGCGCCTGGGCTTCCTGGATGATTTTTTTCGCGGTACGCTCAGCACCCAAAGACAGTGCTGTCGAGTCGATTGGGACATAGATCTTAACCATGACATACCTCGGCAATCAGTTCAGTCACTTTTTGCGTATTCATGCGGCCATAGACCTCTTCATCGAGCATAACGGCCGGGGAACAGCCGCAATTACCCAGACAATAGACCGGGAGCAAGGTCAGTGTGCCGTCAGCGGTGGTTTGATGATAGTCCACGCCTAGCCTTGCTTTTAATTCGGCTTCAAGCCTCTCTGAACCCATGGCCTGGCAGGATTCCGCGCGGCAGACTTGCAACACATGCTTGCCGACCGGATGCGTACGGAAATGATGATAGAAACTCACCACGCCGTGCACCTCGGCCACCGAGAGCGCCAGGGCTTTGGCAATGTCAGGATAGACGGTTTCCGGCACATAGCCAATATCCTCCTGAATCGCATGTAGCAGAGGCATTAAGCCGCCCGGTACATGCTGGTGTGCTTGAATATGCGCTTGAATTTGCGCATGCTGTTCATGGCTTAATGTGTTATCCAAACCGACCTCACATCTTAACGAGTTACAATTCAGTTACATTCTATCACCCTGGCATCATATCCTCTATTTATGCCTTGTTAAAGCAAAAAAAGGGCATAAAATGCTGATTACTTTAAATTTTAATGATTGCAATGCATACGCCAGCCACTCTGCCCACCCAATTGATCGACCAGTTTGGCCGACAGGTGGACTACATACGCCTGTCGATTACTGACCGCTGCGATTTTCGCTGCCAATACTGCATGGCAGAGGACATGACGTTTTTGCCCCGTCACGAGGTCATGTCACTGGAAGAGTGCGCACGCTTGGTTAAATTGTTTGTCCGTATGGGCGTGCGTAAAGTTCGCATCACCGGCGGCGAACCACTAGTGCGCAAAAATGCACTGTGGCTGTTTGAGGAAATTGGACATTTGCCCGGTCTGGAGGAGTGTGTCATTACCACCAATGGCAGCCAACTGGATAAATACGCGCAGGCATTGAAGGCGGCAGGCGTCAAACGCATCAATATTTCCATCGACAGCTTGCAGGCTGACCGCTTCAAGGCGATCACCCGGGTAGGTGAGTTATCCAAAGTGCTGGGCGGTCTTGAAGCAGCCATCGCCGCCGGCTTTGAAAACATAAAGCTCAATTCGGTATTGATGCGCGGCATCAATGACGATGAAGCCGAAGCCCTGGTGAACTTCGCCATTCAAAAACGCATAGATATCAGCTTTATTGAAGAGATGCCCTTGGGCGAAGTGGCGCACGACCGTGAACAGAGCTGCGTCAGCAATAAAGACACCCTGGCATTACTTAAAAGTAAGTTCTCACTGACGCCAAGTACCCATCAAACAGGCGGCCCCGCACGCTACTGGCAGGTCAATGGCCAAGCGACCAGGATCGGCTTTATTTCACCGCATAGCCACAATTTTTGTGAAAATTGCAACCGGGTACGCATTACCTGCCAAGGAGAATTATTTTTATGCCTGGGCCAGGACCATCAGGTGAATTTATTGCCGCTGTTGCGTGCGCACCCAGACGATGACCAGCCCCTGGTAGAAGCGATTTTGCACGGCATGCATATCAAACCCAAAGGCCATGACTTTGATTTACAACGTGCAGGACCCGCTGTGATCCGCTTTATGTCGCACACAGGTGGTTAATGCAGATTACCGCAGTGATTCTTGCCGGGGGGCGTGGCTTGCGCATGGGGGGCGTGGACAAAGGTCTGGTGGACTACCAAGGCAAACCACTGGTCGCACATGTGCTGGAGCGCATCCAGCCGCAAGTGAATCATGTCATCATCAATGCCAACCGCCATCTGGACGAGTACCAGCGCTTTGGCATCCCTGTGGTCGCCGATGCCAATGAACAATTTGACGGGCCTTTGGCAGGGATGCAAGCAGGGATGCATCATGCCAGCACCGAGTGGATTGTGAGTGTCCCCTGCGATTCGCCGCTGCTGCCGCTAGATCTGGTCAGCCGCCTCAAGACTGCCCTGGAACAAACACAACACCTGCACAAGCAAGACCATGGGCTGGCCATTGCACGCAGCCAGAGTGGAACACACCCCGTTTTCTGCCTGATGCCACGCGCCCTGCGCGAGGATTTGGATCATTTTCTCGAGCAAGGCCAGCGCAAAGTGAGCGCATGGCAAGCGCAACATCCACATGTATTCGTGAGCTTTGAAGATGAGCAAGCGTTTACTAACATTAATGAACGGCCATCATCATCGCTATGAACCAGACACCAGATTTATTACGTCAATTGGCCCACGACCCGGCGGGCGCAGAGGATTATGACCCAAATGCAATGTCGGTATCGCAAGCGCGACAATACATTCAACAATTCCTGACGCCTGTGCAACAGACCGAACGCCTTTCGATTAAACAAGCCTTGGGACGGGTGCTCGCCAGCCCTATCGCCTCTACACTCAATGTGCCAGGTCACAACAATTCAGCCATGGATGGCTTTGCTTTCAGGCTCGCTGAAGCCTCGCAGCCATTGCGTATCGTCGGCACGGCGTTTGCCGGCAAGCCTTTTAACGGCACGATTCCTGAGGGTGGCTGTATCAAAATCATGACCGGGGCAGTGATTCCGGCAGACGCGGACACCGTCGTGATGCAAGAGCATGCAACAGTGACCGGCGAGCATGTCAGCATCCAAAAATTGCCTGAAAAAGGCGCCAATATTCGCCTACTGGGTGAAGACATTGCTATCGGACAAACCGTCCTTGCTACTGGCCATACCTTGCGACCGGCAGATATGGGCTTGCTCGCCTCGCTGGGTGTCGCAGAAATTGAGGTTTACCGGCGTCTTAAAGTGGCCTTTTTTACCACGGGCGATGAACTGGTGAGCGTAGGCCAGCCCTTACAAGCCGGACAAATTTACGACAGTAACCGCTATAGCCTGTGGGGCATGTTGCAAGCCCTGGGCACAGAGGTGGAGGACCTGGGCAATATTGCCGACAATCCCCAAGCCTTGGAGCACACTCTATTGCAAGCCGCCGCCCGCTTTGATGTGGTTATCACCAGTGGCGGTGTGTCCGTGGGGGAAGCGGACTTCATGAAACAACTGCTCGCCACCCATGGTCAGGTGCTGTTCTGGAAAATCAACATGAAGCCAGGGCGACCGCTGGCTTATGGCAAGCTGGGACAAGCGCATTATTTTGGCTTGCCCGGCAATCCGGTCGCCACGATGGTAACGTTTTACCAGTTTGTGCAAACGGCGTTAAAAACCTTGATGGGAAGCCATGAGCGCGTACAACCTTCCTTCAAGGTCGAGTGCGTGAGCCCGATTAAAAAGGCCGCAGGCCGCACCGAATTTCAGCGCGGTATCCTGTTTAAGGACGGTACAGACTGGAAGGTAAAAACCACAGGCGAGCAGGGCTCCGGTATTTTAAGCAGCATGAGTCAGGCCAATTGCTTTATCTTGCTCGATGAAGCCTCAGGGCCGCTACCCGCAGGCAGTTGGGTTGAAGTACAACCTTTCACCGGCATTTTCTAAGGCATCCTTGTATCTGCAAGCTGGCAAGAAGATTCAAAAATAGCTTATAGTGTCGGCTTGCGTTGGGGGTCATCAAAAGGGATATTGGCGTGCAAGCCGTTTTAAAAGAAACAAAACAATTCAGTCATTTATTAGAGTGGTGCCTGATTGCCTCACTCCTGATACATGCCTTGATCATGTTTACTCTACCCAAACCTGATTACGACCTGCCGCCCCCAAACAAGCAAGAAATACGGATTGAGCTGGTCAAACCAGAACCACCCGCTGTCACGCCCGCGCCACCTGCACCAGCAGAACCTGAAGTGGTCAAACCCACCCCTCCCAAACCGCAGCCACAGCCTCCAAAGCTAGAACCCAAGCCCGTAGAGCAAAAACCTGTGACGCCGCAAAAACCGTCGCCTATGCCAGAGCAAGCGGTAGAAACACCCCGCCCCGTAGTGGAATCACCAGCCCCGGCCGTGATTGCCGCCAAGCCCAGCGTCAGTGAAACCAAGTCTGAAGTCGTGGTACCGCCCCCCGCGCCCCCTGTGCCACCAGAACCAGTCAAAGCCTCTGGGCCCAGCGAAGGGGATATTGACGCCGCGCGTAATGCGTTTAGAAGTGCGGCGCATAGGGAGCTGAAGAAAAACCAGCGCTACCCGCGGATTGCGCAAGACAGAGGCATAGAGGGCGATGTCAAATTAAGCATCAGCATTGACGATCATGGCAATATCACCAATATTGAAGTCGTCGAGTCCAGCGGCAACAAAGCCATTGATGACGCAGCCTTGGCGGCAGCGCAAAAATCGCAGCTGAAACCGCATTTTCATGAAATACTACGTGGCAGAATCAATAACATTATTGTCACGGTCAGCTTCAAACTGTCCAGTTAGGTGCACATGCTGTTCAAGCGCAAGCAGACAAGCTCCTCTCCCCATTGGCAACACGACAAGCCGCTGCGCTTATTATTGCTTTTTCATGACATCTATTTTATTGCACTGATCGTCCTCGCCGTCGCCAGTGGCGCTTATGGCATCTATTTGTGGGACAAAGCCTCCAAACAATCCCAGCGCATCAATGTCGTGATCCAGGAAATCTACCTGGTACGTGGCGACCTTTACCGGCAAATGAAAGAGTTGTTTGATGCATTTTTTTTGCAAGAGACGAATGCGCTCAATGAATACAACCAATACACCACGTCGATTCTGATCCATATGGAGCGCCTGCAGTCGATCGCGCTGGACCAGGAAGAACGTGATGCCTTGATGGAGATTGAGCACAAATACCGCAACCTGGTGAATGAAGCACCTGCGCTGTTCTATCGTTACCAGAACAATCCCGACCGTAATGCCCAGAAGTCGATTTATCAGGATATTGAAACCGGCATCTTCAAGCATTATGAAGAGGTGTCCAAGCGGGCAGAACGCCTGCTCATGATCAAGCAAGGTGAAATCAAGCACAGGCTGGATGAAGCCAGGAGTAACTCCATTGCCGTTTTGTCTTTGCCGCTGTTACTGGCTTGCGTACTGATTGTCTATTCCAGACGCATCCTCAAAGAGTCTATCGTGCGCCCGATAAATGACATTATGCAAGCCACCAATGCCATCAGTGGCGGCAGCCTCACCCATCAGGTGCCAGAAGCTGGCGCCGAGGAGCTGGCGATGCTGTCACGCGAAATCAATAAAATGGCCGAAGACCTGGCCGCCAGCCGCGATGCCCTGGTCAAGAGCGAGAAACAGGCGGCACTTGGCCTGTTGGTGCCTATGCTGGCGCATAACATCCGCAATCCCCTGGCGAGTATCCGCGCTACTGCGCAGGTCATCGATGACCCGCAGCTGGACAAGGACACCATGGAATCGATTCAAGGCATTATCCATACCGTAGACCGGCTTGAGCGCTGGACCGGCAGCCTGCTGTCTTATCTGCATCCGATCAAGCCTATGCTTAATCAGCTGCGGCTATCCAATATCGTTCAAGGTGCGGTCACTACCTTGCATCCCAAACTGAATGAAAAGCAGATCAGGCTGCAAGAAAACAGTGACACGGTGCAACAATTGATTTTGACCGACGAGCATTTATTGGAACAAATGCTATACAACCTGCTTCTAAACGCGACAGAGGCTTCTCCCAAAGGCGCCGAGATTCAGCTGCAATGTGCGCTACATGATCACCTGCTAACCCTGGTGATTATCGACCAGGGGCCAGGCATGCCGTTCAAGCCTGATCCGCATGCACTGACACCGGGCCCCACCACCAAACGGTTCGGCACGGGTCTCGGCATTCCTTTTGCATTTAAAGTTTGCGAAGAGCTCGGCGGGAGCATGTCTTTTGAAAGTGGCGCAAGCACAGGTACCCGCATTACCATCTTATTACCGCAATAATCATCCACCTCTCGTGAGATGCTTGATCGCAGGCGGTGAATATGCGATTTGTGCTTGCTTAATTTTGTATTTTTATCAACAATGTGATTAAGTGATAGCGATGTCAACTATGTTAAATTCACCTGTTCCAGAACTCAGCTTACCAGCGACCTCCAGCCTGCAATTCAATAGCAAAGACTATTTGGGCAAGTTCCTCGTCCTGTATTTCTACCCCAAGGATTCCACCCCAGGCTGTACCACGCAAGGGATGCAGTTCCGTGACATGCATGCCGCATTTCTCGAAGCCAATGCCATCATTTTCGGCATTTCGCGTGATACGCTCAAATCGCACGAAAACTTCAAGGCCAAATACAGCTTTCCCTTTGAATTGATCTCGGACAGCGATGAAATCGCTTGCCAGGCGTTTAATGTGATCAAAATGAAAAACATGTATGGCAAACAGGTTCGCGGCATTGAGCGCAGTACGTTTCTGATCAACCCACAAGGCATCATTGTGCGCGAATGGCGCGGTGTCAAAGTCGATGGTCATGCCGCTGAGGTATTAGCCAGCATACAGTCTTCCCACTCATAAAAGTGATTTTCTATGGCCCGTGCTCCACAAACCAAGCTTTTTGTCCTCGATACCAACGTTTTGATGCACGACCCTTCGTCGCTATTCAGGTTTGAAGAGCACGACGTCTACCTTCCCATGGTCACCCTGGAAGAGCTGGACAACAATAAAAAAGGCTTGACCGAAGTTGCACGTAACGCGCGCCAGGCCAGCCGTTTTCTTGAAGAAATCATGGGGGGCAATGAAACAAGCAATCTTGAGGAAGGCTGTCCGCTTGCCATTCAAGGCAACCGTCATTTAACGGGCAAGCTGTTTTTCCAAACCGAACATGTGCCGACGGATTTACCAGGCCTCGCTGGCAGCAAGGCAGACAATCAGATCATCAGCGTGGTGCTGGCACTCAAAAAACAACACACCAAACGCAATGTCATCCTGGTCAGCAAGGATATCAACATCCGCATCAAAGCCCGTGCCATGGGCGTGGCGGCAGAAGATTACTTTAATGACAAGGTACTGGAAGACAGCGACATGCTGTATACCGGCCTGCGCGAACTGCCTGAAAACTTTTGGGACTTGCACAGCAAGGACATGCATTCATGGCAAGAATCTGGCCGCATGTATTACAAAGTCAGCGGGCCTATCGTCAAGTCACTGCTAGTAAATGAATTCGTGTTTTATGAGTTCAACAAACCGTTTCACGCCATTGTGCGCAAGATTGAAGACAATACCGCCATTCTTGAAGTGGTGCAGGACCACATGAACCCCAAACACAATGTGTGGGGCATCACTGCGCGCAATCGTGAGCAGAACTTTGCGCTCAACCTGCTGATGGATCCCAACATTGATTTTGTTACGCTGCTGGGGCAGGCCGGGACGGGTAAAACCTTGCTCACCCTCGCCGCCGCCCTGACGCAAACCCTGGATAAAAAACGTTATTCTGAAATTATCATGACCCGTGTGACGGTACCGGTCGGCGAAGATATTGGCTTTTTACCTGGCACGGAAGAGGAAAAAATGGCGCCATGGATGGGTGCCCTTGAGGACAACCTCGATGTGCTCAACAAAACCGATGAAGATGTGGGTGAGTGGGGCCGTGCAGCCACCCAAGACCTGATTCGTACCCGGATTAAAATCAAATCGCTGAACTTCATGCGTGGGCGTACCTTTCTCAACAAATTTCTGATCATAGACGAAGCACAAAACCTCACCCCCAAACAAATGAAAACGCTGATTACGCGGGCCGGACCGGGCACCAAAGTGGTCTGTCTGGGCAATATTGCCCAGATTGATACCCCCTACCTGACGGAGGGCAGCTCGGGATTGACCTATGTGGTTGACCGCTTCAAGAACTGGGCGCATAACGGGCATATTACCCTGGTACGTGGTGAGCGCTCACGTCTGGCAGACTTTGCGGCAGAGGTCTTGTAGACAGTCGTCTGCTCGCTTCTTATGGTCAAAGGCTTCTATACCTTACTGATTGCCCAGTTTTTGTCGGCAATCGCAGATAATGCTCTGCTGTTTGCTGCGATTGCCCTGCTGGCAAAGCTTAACGCACCCAGCTGGCACGAACCACTTCTACGCGAATTTTTCGTGATTTCCTATATCGTGCTCGCGCCTTTTGTCGGCCCCTTTGCCGATGCGCTGCCCAAAGGCCGGGTCATGTTTTTAAGCAATGGGTTGAAGTTTATCGGTTGCCTGATGGCACTGGCGGGCGTGCCGCCCCTGTATGCGTACGCTGTGGTGGGGATAGGTGCTGCCGCTTATTCGCCAGCGAAATATGGCATTTTGACGGAAATGCTGCCATCGCATTTGTTAATCAAGGCCAACGCATGGATGGAAGGCACCACAGTCACCGCCATTATTCTGGGGCCGGTCTTGGGTTCTACGTTATCTGCCAACAATCCATACATGGGCATAGCCTGCATCATGTGCCTATATTTGCTGGCCGCAGCGTTCAACTACTACATTCCCAAAGTACCGATTGACCACAAAGTAGCGCAAAAAACGCTCTGGTTTTTACTCAAAGATTTTTGGCATGCCTTTATGACGCTGTGGAAAGATCCGCAAGGCCAGGTCTCGCTGGCCGTCACCACTTTGTTCTGGGGCGCCGGGGCCACCTTGCAATTCGTGGTATTACAGTGGGCAGATGTCAGATTGGGCTTCTCTCAGCAACAAGCGACTTATTTGATCGCCATCCTTGCCGTTGGCATCGCCATCGGCTCAATCATCGCTTCCAAGTATGTCGAGCTGGAGAATGCCGTGAAAGTGTTACCGGCAGGCATTTACATGGGGATTCTGGTGATGAGCATGATGGTGATCCACAGCCCCATTCTGGCAGGGATCCTGCTATTTGTGATTGGTGTGCTTTCAGGCTATTTTCTGGTGCCGCTCAACTCCTTATTACAACACAGGGGCCATCATTTACTCGGCGCCGGGCACTCGATTGCCGTACAAAATTTTAACGAGAATATAGGCATCTTGCTGCTGTTGGGCGCTTACACCTGGATGGTAGGCGCCAAGCTAGACATTAATACCATTGTGGCCATCTTCGGGGTATTTATTATTTTCAGCATGTCATTGATCACACTGGTTTATCGCAAACATATCCGGCGATAAGCGCAACGCAGCTTTGATACAATCAACAAAAAAGGGCGCCTGAGCGCCCTTTTTGCTCTCTAGCGATCAATGCAATTTGACATGTGGCTCGGTACGTCTTGAGATAATACGACCGATGGTATGAACAATCACCGCCAGCACACCGTGCAATGCCATCAAGTGCATCTTGTACAAGGAACGGTACATCACGCGTGCGAACAAGCCCTGAATGTACATGCTGCCCCCCGCCACGGCACCCATCAAGCTGCCCACGGTAGAGTATTTGCCCAAATTGACCAGTGAGCCGTAATCGGTATAGTGGAACTCTGGCAGCGATTCTTTACCAGCCACACGCGCCTTTACCGTCTTGAGCAGCAGCGAAGCCTGCTGGTGTGCCGCTTGCGCACGTGGAGGTACCGTCGCGTCATGCCCCAGCCATGGACAGGCTGCACAATCACCAAACGCAAAAATATTCGTATCACGAGTGGTCTGCAAATGCTGATTCACCACCAGCTGGTTAATGCGGTTGGTTTCCAGCCCATCGATATCCTTGAGGAAATCCGGTGCTTTGATGCCAGCCGCCCACACTACCAACTCCGCAGGAATCGTACGGCCGCTGTGCGTCGTGATGCCTTTGGGAGACACCTCAGTCACACGCTCGCCAGTAAACACATTCACCCGCAGTTTACGCAATTCAACATCGACCGCATAAGAAAGCTTGGGTGGTAATGCTGGCAAAATACGGTCACTTGCTTCAATCAGAGAAATCTTGACGTCACGATCTGCATCAATTTTATCCAGACCATAGGCGGCGAGCTCACGCGTAGTATTGTGCAGTTCAGCCGCCAACTCGACACCCGTCGCCCCAGCGCCCACAATCGCCACTTCAAGCTGACCGGGTTTTAATGGTTCAGGCTGTGTTTGTGCACGCAATAATGCGTTGTGCAGATAGCGATGGAATTTTTGCGCCTGCGCCTGGGTATCCAAGGCAAGCGAATACTCACGTGCCCCTTTAATGCCAAAATCATTGGTTGTACTACCCACCGCGATAATCAGGGTATCGTATTTGAATGAACGGCGCGCAATAATTTCATTCCCATCTTCGTCATGTACCGGCGACAAAAACACTTCACGTGTTGCACGATTCAGCCCATCCATCCGGCCCAGCCTGAACTTGAAGTGATGCCAATGTGCCTGTGCCAGATACTCCAGCTCATGGCGATCCGGATCCATACTACCCGCTGCAATTTCGTGCAACAGCGGCTTCCAGACATGGGTTCGCGTTGCATCAATCAACGTGATCCTTGCTTTTTTCTTTTTGCCCAAGGAGTCACCCAACTTGGTCGCCAATTCAAGGCCACCTGCACCACCACCTACAATAATGACATGGTGTAAATCATTTTCGTCAGTCACGCTCACATTAATCCTTCAATAAAAAAGCGCGCCTGCCGTACTGCCAAGCGCGCACAACACCTCAAATAACACGACTATTCGTTACCAGTAATTTTGGCATGACTACGAATAAAAGCGATGATTTTCAATACATCGTCAGGCTTCAAACCATCATCTGGCGCCATCAAGCCAAAACCTTTTGCACCCATGCCACCATTGGTGCCATGCCAGATCGTTTCAAACATGCCTTTATTGGTTGCATTCTTCGCATAACGGAAATTCTCGCCAATCAAACCAGGCCCGACAGCGCCTTCACCATGACCACCATGACAAGCAACGCAAGAGAACAGGTTAAACTTTTTCTTGCCTTCTTTAATCGCCTCTTCGTTACCAATATAAGGGTTTTTACCCGTCGCCAAAAATTCTTTCGCAGCAGGTGTATCAAACATTTTATGGTCAATTTCCATAGGTTGACCATCTTGGGTGGTGACAAATTGTATCGCCTTGATATCGCCACCTTCTGCTGAAGCGCCAGCAGATTGCCCACCGTTGTTACATGCCGCCAACATTGCTGCCAGCAATGTCGTCAATAATAAACTTCTCATCGTTACCCCCAGGTTTTATATAGTGTTATTCCTTAAAATCCTGCCATGTCTATTATTATTTTAGCTTCACACAGCACGCTTTAATTGTGCCATAAAAACAAAAAACGGTCACCTAAGTGACCGTTTTTATTCGTAACGAGTTATTCGTTACCTGTCATGCCTACGTTGCTATTACTACGCACAAAGGCAATCACTTTCAATACTTCATCTGGTTTCAAACCATCATCTGGCGCCATCAGGCCAAAACCTTTAGCACCCATACCACCGTTGGTACCGTGCCAGATGGTTTCGAACATGCCTTTGTTCGTTGCGTTTTTAGCGTAACGGAAGTTAGCACCGATCAAGCCTGGACCCACAGCGCCCTCACCTTTACCACCGTGACAGGCAACACATGAGTACATGTTGAAAATCTTTTTACCTTTTTTGATAGCGTCTTCGTTACCGATGTATGGGTTTTTACCAGTAGCCAAAAATTCTTTGGCAGCATCTGTATCGAACAAAGCTTTGTCAATGTTCAAGGTGGAACCGTCTTGAGTTGCTGAAAAAGTGATATCAGCCATTGCGCCTGTGGCAAATGCCATCAAGGAAATCAACAATGCTGATTTAAGTGTGTTGCCTAACATGTTTTCTCCTAATCCTAAACAAAATGAGCGGCGACAAGTGGTAAACCAAACAATTACCGCATGCTCATTTAACGAATCGTTCCAGAAACGGTTGACGAATAATTCATTAATAATGACAGAATTTATCACACAGCCATCTCAAAACAAGCCAACGATTTTACTGTGTTTTTTTTTCCTTGTCATTAGCAACTGTCTGTTTATAAAACTTTTTCAACAGTACTGTTATTTTTTATACACACTGTCGCCTTCAACAACTGGCACGGTGGGGATACCATAATCCTTAAGAATCGCATCAATCTTGTCTTTGTTGCGCTCTAAAGCTTCATTAATCATTTTGATGCGGTCTTTGTCCTTCATACGGACAGCTACTGAAATATTCCAATACTCCTTACCTTTGAGGTTGACTTTGTTGTACTCAGGAATCAAGCGCATTTCCAGCGGGACTTTGGAATTTTTAACGTAGTAACCAGCGATAGGACCCCACATCACAGCGACATCAATATCGCCTTTGACCAAATCATCAATAATGAAGCTGGTTGGCAAATTCAGATCGCGCTGCAAACGGTAAGGACGCGCATTAGTCATCAAGTTGTAATCATTGAGCGGGATAGTCGCTGGGCTCTTGTCAACAATCCCGATAATGCCTTTTTTCAAATCTGGCGAATCCCAGTTGGTAATGTCGTAATTGCTGTCTTTGCGCCAGACAAATACATGTCCTGAACGATAGTAGGGTTTGGACGTTCTCAACCCATCGAAGTCTGAGGTCATACCGATGATCACATCACATCGCATCGCATTGATGGTATTACGTAGAAACCCTTGACGGTTATAAGCATATTGGAAGCTCAGCTTCTTGCCCAGGTCATCGGCCAGTACTTTTGCAATCTTGTCTTCAAATCCTTCCAGCTTCAAGTTAGAGTAAGGCATATTATCGGGATCAGAACAAACCTTGAACTCTGATTCATCAGCCACACGACGTACTTCACCGATCCGGCCTTCATCCGGGTTGATTGAAGGGATTTCGATCTCCTCAGCAGACACCCATGATTGCGTTGCCAACACCAATCCCACCGCACCCAGCATATTCCATATTTTCATTTTGATTTCGTTCCTTTTTGTGATTGTTTCCTGTCGTTTTTTGAACTTAATCATATGCAAAAGTTCGATGAATTCACGACAAACTCAATCATCTTATCGCGAATACGTATTGATTTGTAGGGAAGCCCTACTTAAATTCCTGTTCATGGTTTTTAATCATGAAATTCATGAAAAAAAACACCCTGCCTAAGCAGGGTGTTAAGGAGTCAACGTACTTCTATTAGATAATTTAAGACAAGCTCAAATTACAGTGAGAATACGTTCAATGCACCGCCGCCAGGAGCAGCGTTGTACTTGGTCAACTCTTTGTAACCACCAGCAGCACCCAGTGCGTCTGTGTCGTTAGTCATACCCAAGTTCATCGCAACACCAGCCCAACCACCGATACCAGACAATACACCAACGTATTGTTTACCAGCATGGCCGTAGGTGAATGCGTTACCAATCACACCGGAACCCACTTGGAATTTCCACAGTTCTTTACCGTTTTGTGCATCAACAGCCTTGAACCAACGATCCAATGTACCGTAGAACACAATGTTAGAAGCTGTAGTCAGAGCACCACCCCAAGCAGAGAACTTCTCTTTGTTGTACCAAACTTTTTTGTTGGTCATTGGGTCGTAAGCACCGAAACCACCCATCACGCCGTCTGGACCAGCAAACATGGTCAGTGTCGCACCAACCCATGGTTGACCAGCAACGTATTTGGACTCAACTGGCTCGTATGTCATACATACGTGGTTCAATGGTGTGTACATCAAACCAGTTTTTGGTGAGTAAGCCGCTGGCTGTTGGTCTTTAGTACCCAGAGCCGCTGGACATACACCTTTAGCGTTGTAGTCTTGGTGTGTAGAAGCAGATGCCAGTTTGTCTGGTACACCTGTTTTCAGGTCAACGCTGTTAGCCCAGTTAACAAATGGGTGCACTTTTTCAGCAGCAACCAATGTACCGTTGTTAGCTTGCCATGTGTAGATAAAGCCGTTACGGTCATGGTGCCATGCGTATGTTTTGCCACCTTTGTCGAACAGGATCACTTCGTTAATACCGTCGTAGTCCCACTCATCGTGTGGTGTCATTTGCATTGCCCATTTAGCAACACCAGTGTCCAGATCACGTGCAGTGATTGTCATGGACCATTTGTTGTCACCTGGACGTACGTCTGGGTTCCAAACGGATGGGTTACCTGAACCGTAGTATACCAAGTTTGTCTTGGCATCATATGGCCACCAGCCCCATACGGAACCACCACCATGTTGCCAGCCGTCTTTCACAGCTTGTGGTTTCAACCAAGTACGTGTACCCAGTTCTTTTTCGCCGATTTTCAGTTGGTCGTTAGGGATCTTTTTGAAAGAACCGCCTTGTTTGTTACCACCGTTCACGTCTTCATAAACAGACAGCGCGTTGTACTGTGGGTTTTCTTTGTTAGTGTTAGCGTCGTGCAATGTTTCGCTATCTGGGCCTGTAGAGTAGGCTTTCCATGCCAGAGAACCATCTTTAATGTTATAAGCAACAATAAAGCAACGTACGCCGAACTCAGCACCTGAGCAACCAGTCAGTACTTTGTCTTTGATCACGTGTGGTGCGTTGGTGTTAGTTGCACCGACTTTTGGATCAGTGTTTTTAACGTCCCAAACTTTAGCACCAGTTTTTGCATCCAAAGCAACCAGCATGCCGTCGTTTTGTTGCAAGAAGATTTTGCCGTCGCCGTAGCCCAGACCACGAGAAACGTTGTCACAGCACAGAACTGCTTGTACGCTTGGGTCTTGTTTTGGGAAATAGGACCAAACGATTTTTTGGTTGTCGTTCAAATCCAGAGCGTATACGTTGTTTGGGAATGCTGTATGTACATACATCATGTTACCCACAACCACTGGAGAACCTTCGTGACCACGGTTTACACCGGTTGCGAATGTCCAGGCTGCTTTCAGGTTTTTAACGTTACCTTTGTTGATTTGAGCCAGGTTGCTGTAGCCTTGGTTGAAATGGTTAGCGCGTGGGTGTGCCCAGTTGTTGGCATCTTTCATCGCAGCTTCTTGGTCAGCAGCAGCGAATGCAACCATTGGCAAAGCAGCTACCAGACCCAGGGCCAGTTTGATTTTGTTAACTTGCATATTGATCTCCAAAGTTAGTACTAAGGGTTTAATATTAGGTGTGCACCTGATTTGCTGACACTAGGAATGAGCATAAAAGGCACACACTTTACACACCAGAGACAAGGGAAATTATCCTGAACTAACTTGGAAATTGTCACTTGCCACATGTGAGGATTGCAATATAGAACAATTTGTTTTCAATTGCAACACTTTGGTTACAAATTGGTTACAATTTTTTCAAATTATTTTTTGAATTTTTCCACCGTCTCATTGGAAATAAATTTTTACAAATAAAATCAAATAGTTAAAGAAAACCCTCTATGAAGAACCTCGCCCTCTTTCCCGAATGCCAACCATTCAAACAGTGGCATCTTGCTGCCACTTCGTTACATTCTATCTATGTTGAGCAGTGCGGGAATCCAGAAGGGGTTCCCGTGATTTTTTTGCACGGTGGCCCGGGCAGCGGCTGCAATCCTGCGCAACGGCGCTTTTTTGATCCTGCGCATTACCACATCATTCTGTTTGATCAGCGCGGCTGCGGCCGCAGCATGCCGGCGGGAGAAATTCAAGACAACACAACCCAACATCTGGTTGCCGATATTGAACAGATTAGGACCAGGCTAAATATTTCACGCTGGCATGTCTTCGGCGGATCATGGGGCAGCACCCTGGCGCTGGCTTATGCCAATCAACATCCGAATCAGGTGATCAGCCTGACCTTGCGTGGCATCTTTCTAAGCAGGCCACATGAAATTAACTGGTTTCTGGGACAGGTTGCATTGTTTTTTCCTGAAGCATGGCAGGCATTACTAGCCCCAGTCCCAGAAGCGCAGCGCAGCCAGGTACTGGAGTACTATGCAACCCAGGTGTTCGATCCTGACCCTATCGTCAGTATTCCGGCGGCAATTCATTGGAATGCATTTGAATCCAGCATCATGAGCCTGCTGCCCAAGGCTGACAGCAGCGCCCCGGATGGCCAGGTGGAGCTCGCCCGCGCACGGGTACAAATTCATTACATCCGGCATCTCTGTTTTGTGGATGGTGAGCAGATGCTCTCCGATGCGGGCAAACAACTGACGCACATTCCAACGACAATTGTTCAGGGCCGTTATGACATGGTGTGCCCACCGCAAACGGCTTGGGCACTGAGCCAAGTTCTGCCTCACGCCAAGTTTGTGATGGTGCCGGATGCTGGTCACTCCGCGATGGAGGCAGGTACCTGCCTTGCCCTGCTGAACGCCACAGAACAATATAAGCATTTATCAGACGCAGACTGAGCCACTAAACGCAATATGATGCCATCCGTATTATGGTCAACCTTGCAGCAGCAATGGCAAGGCTTGAAACAGCAGCTGTCGGCTTATACCTATTGCACGCCACTATTTGTGGTGCAGACCACCTGGCATGGTGTGATTCGCCACCGCCTGATGGCGCTGGCGGCAGCGTTGTCGTTTTATGCCCTGTTTGCGCTGATCCCGCTGATTGTGCTGATTTTCTTTTTACTCAGCCACTTGGTGTACTCATCGGATTATGCGATCGTGAAGCTTGCCATCCTGACCAGCAATCTGCTCCCGGAATTTAGCCAGCGCATCATGGTAGAGGTGTATCACAACACTCAAACCGAAGCCGCCTGGGGTGCTGTCGGCTTCTTTATTCTGCTATGGACCATCACCCCTCTGGCTGCACATATGCGCTCCAGCTTTTATCTGATTGCCAGCCGCCAGGATGTCCCCTCATTCTGGCATAAGAAGCTGCGGGACATCATGGCGGTACTGGGCGTGTTGCTGGTGTTCTTCCTGTTTACCGCGGCTGGCTTTGTGCTGGAATCAGTGATTGTCTTTTTGGCGCAGCACCTGCCAACAGCGATGATCAGCGTGGTCGGCTGGCTGGCTTCACTCTTGTTGACCACCTTGCTGATCGCCGGCTTTTATCATAGCTTTTGCCCTCTCCCCATCCAGTGGCGTCATTTGCTCATCTCAGCCTTGCTGACGGCGACGGTGTGGATGCTGATGCGCCCTGCCTTCGGGTTATTTTTAACGGTGAATAAAAATTTTGGCGCCGTGTTTGGCAGCATGAAAGCCATGTTTGTCTCGATCAGCTGGTTATATCTCAACTTTGCCGTCTTTTTGGCGGGCATAGAATTGATGGTCACGCTGAAACAAAAAGAAATATTGCTACTGAAAGGTCTGTTTGATGATGTGCCCAATCAGCAGCATTACCTGCAAGCGCTGACACAGATCTTTGGACAGTCCTATAGCAAAGGCGACCACATCATCCGGCAAGGCGCATTGAGTAACTACTATTACATGGTGGTCGAGGGCACCTTGCATATGACACAGCACGCTAATGGGCAGAAAAGCACCGTGCGCATTTTGCAGTCTGGCGATTTCTTTGGTGACATGGCCTTGTTTTCTCAACAAGCGGCAACCGCCAGTGTGGTGGTAGTCTCCGAGAGGGCATCCGTCATCCGCATAGAAAGCGACTACATGCACAGCTTGCTGGAACAAGCCCCTGAAATTGCCGTTAGACTGCTCAAACAGCGCTCAGACCATCCCCGCCCCCACTAACCCACCTGCTTTTTGGCACCCAATCCCCTTTTAGACAATCACCATTTGCGGGAGATCAACACACGCAATCATTGCGGAATTGTAATATCTGTTACAAAATTGTAACTATATTGGGAATTTTTCATGATGGCTATTCCACTCTCACAAGAGATCAATGCATTAATACAGCAACTGAATCGCGGCCAATTCGAGGCAGTGATTCAACGTGCTCGCCCTTTAGTGGCGCAACATCCTCGCGAATTTATCTTGCATCATTTGCTGGCGCTAGCATTCGATCAACAGCAAGCCTACCCGCAAGCGGCTGAGGCTTACCAACATGCTTTAAACCTAAACCCGAAAGTCCCTGAGCTTTGGTTCAACTATGCGATTGTTAAAACACATCTGAATGACCTGGTTGCCGCGGAGCAAGCTTATGCCCAAGCCATTGCCTTGAATCCGCAATTTTTTGAAGCCCACGGCAATCTGGGCACGATATTGCAAAAGCAAGGCCGGCTGGACGAAGCTGTCGCCAGTTATCAGCGCGGCTTGCGCATCCAGCCGCAAGATGCACGCGGTCATTTTAATCTGGGCACCGTGCTACGAGATCAAGGCGACTTGCAAGCCGCCGTACAAAGCTATGAGCGTGCCATCGATTTGTTCCCAAATTACACGGATGCCTATAACAATCTGGGGGAAACCTGGCGCGATCAGGGCGATATGACACGGGCGGTCAACTGCTATCAGCAAGCCTTGCAGCGCAATCCCCAACATGCTGCAGCCAATTACAACATGGGCGAGTTTCTATATTTGGCCAAGCGCTTCGAAGAAGCGATCCCTTACTTTGAGACATCGCAACTGGAAGACTGGCAAGCCAGAGTCTTGTATTGTTTATATCGCGCCGAACAATTTGAGGTTTTTAAACAACGTCGCGATGCAATGCTTGCGCAAGGCCCGCACACGGCACCGTTTATCGCCACCCTCTCTACGCACTACAGCATCAATCATGGCGAGCCCGACCCTTACCAGTTTTGCCCGGATGGCTTTTCGTTTGTCTATCACCGCAGCCTGCCTGAGCTGGCCCCTGGCAGCCCCTTGCTCACACAGTTATTGAACGATATCGCGCAAGCAGATATTGCTGAACGCAAACAAGCGCGGCTCACTCACGGCAAACAGTCTGCTGGCAACTTATTCAAACGTGCGGAAGCTTCGTTCAGGGCACTGGGCGAAATCGTCAAGCGAGAGTTTCGCTCATACCACGAACACTATAAACATGCGGACTGTGCCTTAATTACCCATTTCCCCTCAGCACTGGAGTTCACCAGCTCATGGTATGTCAAGATGCAAACAGGCGGGCATCTGGATGCGCATATCCATGAAATCGGCTGGATCAGCGGCGCGGTTTACCTGGCCATGCCGAAGACTGAGGATGAAAAGGAAGGCGCCTTTGAATATGGCACGCATGGCGACCAATACCCGCAATTGCATGATCGGTTTCCAACACGTTATATCAAGCCGGCGATTGGAGATATTGTGCTGTTTCCCTCCTCGCTCTTTCATAGAACGATCCCGTTTCAGGCAGACGCAGAGCGCATTTGCATTGCCTTTGATTTAAAACCCGCGACGCCAACCGGCTTCACACGTAGTGACTATTAATCTCCTGCAGGTTCACAAGCCAGAAAAAATCCTTTAGTTTGATGAATTTATCAAACCGATACAGAATTTATCAATTTTGCTGATTATAGATAGCTGGCCGCAAGGTATGATAGGCATTGCATCAGACGGTAAGCTGGTCATGGCAATGCCTTAAAACTGGCCCGCAACCCATTTTAATCTAAACCGTTCGATCAGATCCCTCACCCTTTTGGAGTCAGATCAAGATGATTTCAGCGCGCCAGTCTTGTTTTTTTCCACGCTTGCTGCTTCTCCTGCTTTACCCCTGCTTTATCCAGCAAGCACATGCCAGCGTGGAAGAGGCACGCACCTCAAAAAGTGAGTTACTCTACAATCTGGCCCTGTTGAGTCAGACGCCTTATCGCCCACGCCAGGAGATTTACACGGTATGTGCGTTTGAGGAAGACATTGGCCATCTCAAGGCCACCTCGCTGGAATCGCAAAAATTACAACAATCTCCGATTTTTTTGGTGACACTGAAAACACAAGCCGATGTGAAACGCTGTAATTTGCTATATATTCAAGATGTCGTCTCACAAAAGCCGTTAGAATTGCAGCAGATTATTCAAAAAGAGTCCGTGCTCACGGTTGTCCATCAGGGCAACAAGTTTGCCGAGTTTGGCCATGTAGAAATCAGCGAGCTAGACAAACGCTATCAGTTCATGCTGCGTTTGGGCGCGGCCAAACAGGCCGGCATCGTGTTCGACTCCCGCTTGATGAAACTGGCGACTAACCTTATTCAGTGATTTTGTATGTTAAAACTGCTGCCTCACCTTAAGATTGCCCATAAACTGCTGCTCACCGAGCTGGTGATGACTTTGAGTATGTTTCTGGTGTTTATCGTGTTTGCATTTGGCAGCCATTATCACAATCTGCGCACCCACATGATTCGTGACATACTGGTGCAAACTCAGGTCGTGGCCACTTCGATTGGACCCGCGGTCATGTTTGGGGAGGTCAACTCACTGACCAAAACACTGGAACCGCTGACGGATAATCAGAATATCCGCAGCATCACGATTTTTAACCAGCAGCAACAAGCGATCCAGCAACTCTATCCGCAACATCCACAATCCACTGCCGTCTGGCAATGGCTCTACCCTTTTTTCAAGGATCTGGAAGTTGAGACGCCTATCGTGGTGAATGAAAAAACGGTGGGCACCTTGCAAGCAACCATCAAGCAGGCGCAAATTGTCGATGTCCTGATTGGATTTGCCTGGTCTAACGCCATTGCGGTACTGGCAGCCGCGCTGGTCGGCTGTCTGATTATCTGGCGACTTAACCGCAATATCGTCAACCCGATTCACGCCTTACAAAGCTTTGTCAGCAATATCACTCGCAACCATCACTATGACCAACGCATCAGCATCCGCAGTCAGGATGAAATCGGCATGCTAGGCCATGACATCAACAATATGCTGGAAAGCATCCGGCAGCGTGACGCACAGCTACAAACCGAACTGGAACATCGCAAAGTCATTGAAGAAAAATTGCAGTTCCTGGCGCACTACGACAAAAATACCCAATTACTGAACCGTCACGCGTTTGAAGAAGCCATTACGCGTAGAATCACCGCTTCGTCCAATGGCCCAGCCAATGTGTACCTGCTGTTGTTAGACTTGGACCGCTTTAAAATCGTCAATGATTCGTTTGGCCATAACACCGGGGACAAATTGTTGCTGCAAGTGGCGCACCGCCTGCGCGGCAACCTGGCACAAAAGGATGCGATTTTCCGCCTGGGTGGCGATGAGTTTGCAATTCTGCTGGATGCCGCAGGCCGACAAACGATAGAGCAAGTCTGCAAACGGATTATCCAGACGATTTCTGCCCAATTTATCGTCGATGACCATGAAATTAATATTGGGGTCAGCATCGGCATTGCGCAATTGAGAGCCGGATTTGACTCTAAAACCGAAGTGATGAAAAACGCGGATGTGGCGCTGTATCAAGCCAAGGACGCGGGTCGCAACACCTATCGCTTTTACAGTGAAATGGATGAAGCCAATACCTCCGAGCTACGCAATCTGCGTGAGGCGCTGCACTTCGCGCTGCAAAATCAGGAGCTGGAGCTCTATTATCAGCCCATCATCCATACACAGCTGTTGAAAACCATCGGCTTTGAGGCCTTGCTCAGATGGCGTCATCCAACCAGAGGTTTACTTAGCCCTGACCAGTTTATCCATCTGGCAGAAGGCTCGGGCCTGATTATCAGTATCGGTGCCTGGGTGATTCACCAGTCACTCAAGCAACTGGCCATGTGGCAAGAGATGTTTGACCAGGATCTGTTCATGAATGTGAATATTTCTTCGCGCCAGATTGATGACGATAGCCTGTCAGACACTATCCGCCATGCGCTGGATTTTTACCACATTTCGCCACGCACCCTGAACCTGGAAATTACCGAATCCATGGTCATGCGTAATATTGATTCTGCCAAACAAATCCTTTACTCACTGAAGCAGTTAGGCATAGGCATTGCTATTGATGATTTTGGCATTGGCCACTCGTCAATGAACTACCTGAAACAATTGCCGGTAGACATTTTAAAAATTGACAAGCAATTTACGGCGGGCATTCCGCATGACAAAGTCGATATCGCGATTGTCGACGCGTTGGTTGCGTTAGCGGTCAGCCTCAATTTAAAAGTGGTGGCAGAGGGCGTGGAAAGCGCAATCCAGTTTGAATACCTGCAATACAAACTCTGCCATCATGTGCAAGGTTACTTGTTCAGTGCGGCCTTATCTGCGAGCCAAACCACCACGTTTATGGCAGACTTCCCGGAAAGCATTCCGGCAGTGTTCAGAAAAATTGCGAGTGCAGAAAATTAATGCCGTTGATCACGCCGCATGAGTGTAGTGATCAAGCTTAAAAAAATCAAAAAAGTCGTTTTAGGGGGATCCATGTTACGTTTGAAATCTACCAGTTTCTGGCTGGGGCTGGCTTTGGTCAGCACCCATCAAGTCACTGAGGCAGCAGGCTTTGCCTTATCCGAACAAAGTGGCAGCGGGCTTGGGAATGCCTTTGCCGGAGCGGCTGCCGTGGCAGAGGATGCCAGTACGATTTTCTTCAACCCGGCTGGGATGACTTACCTGGAGGGGCGTCAGATCGTGGGTGCAGTTAACCTGATTAATGTCAGGGGAAATTTTGATAATCAAGGTAGTCAAGCAGCCAGAAATCCATCTCTAAATGGAGAAGGCGGTAATTTGGGCAGTTTTGCGGCGATTCCCAATCTTTATTACAAGCAGGACATTAACGATCAACTCAAAATCGGCCTCGGTATTGGCAGCCCATTTGGGCTCAAAACCGAATACGACAACAACTGGATTGGCCGCTTTCAAGCCATTAAATCCGAGCTTAAAACCGTCAACATCAACCCATCACTGGCCTGGAAACTTAATGACCAGTGGTCATTGGGATTTGGCGTGTCTGCCATGTGGGCACAGGCAGAGCTGACCAGTGCAGTGAATTTAGGGGCCGCAGAATCATCGATTAAAACCAAGGGGGACGACTGGGGATTTGGCTACAATCTGGGCGCCATTTACCAAGTCACGCCCGATACCCGGCTAGGCTTGGCTTTCCGTTCAAAAGTCGACCAGCACTTGAAGGGAGAAGCGCGCTCCCCTTTCACGTTGGCCAATGCGAGTCCATCGAGCACATTGAATGCCGACATTACAGCAGATTTATCCTTGCCTGAGACGCTTTCGCTCAGTAGTTTCAGCCGACTGGACGACCGATGGGAGCTACTGACAGACATCACCTGGACACGCTGGAGCCGGTTCAAAGCCTTGAGCATCATGCGCGATAATGGCTCAAATACTGCCATTGGGACCACGCAGGAACACTGGAATAATACCTTACGTTATTCGGTCGGGCTCAATTATCATTACTCAGACACACTCAAACTCAAAACCGGCATTGCTTACGATCAAGAAGCCATAGACAAGCAACATAGAACCCCCCGCATTCCTGGCAATGACCGTATCTGGCTGTCTTTGGGCGCGAGCTGGCAATATAGCCATGAAACAAAACTGGATGTTGGCTATGCACATTTGTTTATCCAAGAAGCCAGTATCTATGACGACCAGCGGGCGCTTACTCCAAGCAGGGGGCTGGTGGCCGGTCAATACAATGGCAGTGCTGATATTCTCAGCCTGCAGTTTAACCACCAATTCTAAGGCTTAAGGGTGCTGCGCACGCAGCGCTCAACCAAGCTCCCACATTTGTGACAAGTCAATTATGACGGGCGTAAGCTTCATGTAAGCCGCATGTCATCTAATCGTCATTTGCCAGCACGAGAATGCGTTGTCTTGTGACAACCCGCAATATCGCATAAAACATTGAGATTAAGATGACCATCAGACATTTTTTTAAACTGGCATTACTTCCAGTCGCAATCGGTCAGGCCCTGACCGCCCAGGCAGAAACGCCTACAACGTCCGCCAACCAAAACGATCAGGCACCAAGCTCGTTCATGACACGTTTCATGAATGATGACAACCCGTTGCGTCTGGACTTCAACGTCGGAGACCATCCATCGAACGTACAAGTGTATGGCATCATCGATATTGCGCGCACCAGTGTTAACCACTCGTTGCCTGAGAACTACGAATTACCTAACAACTTCTATCCTTACAATGGTGCAAAAATCACACCGAGAACCACCTCAAGAACCGAGTGGGTCAATGGTGGTTTGCAAGCCTCCCGTCTGGGCATCAAGGGCGAAGTCGGCAAACTACAAATGTGGGATCGTGACTTTAAATTCATGTACCAGTTTGAAGCTGGCTTCAACCCGCTTGATATGAAGTTGCATGATGCGGCACAGACGCTGGCAGACAACTCCGGGACCAATGCCAACTCTAGCGTCAGCGCGGACTCCTCCATGAACGGTGAGTTATTTGCGCGTCAGGCCTGGGTAGGGATTGATGGCGGCAAGCTGGGGCGTGTGTCATACGGTACCCAGTACAACCCATTTTTTGAAATCACCAACCCTTATGACCCGAATAGCAAGGCAGATACCTTCTCGCCCTTGGGTGAGAGCGGCACGATTGGCGGCGGTGGCGGCATCTCCGAAAACTCCCGCATGAAAAACACGGTGAAATATGGCAATACTTACGATGTTGAAGGGTTAGGTAAGGTCAACTACGCCGGCATGTATCAGTTTGGCAATACCGCAGGCACTTCCGAGGGTTATGGCTACACCGGTCAACTGGGCTTTGAAAATAGCGTATTTGGCGTTCAGTTTGCCTTTAACGGCTTTAACAATGCCGTCAAGGCAGGCTCTGCCGCCGCTGGCAATCCAGCCGCCAACGATACCATTACTGCGTCCCTGTATAACACGGAAGCCACTTTGATCGCGTTGAAATGGACACCGAACAAGGAAATAAAATTCACAGGCGGCTGGGAATGGTACCGCTTGAAGCCTTCATCAGACCGGACCATCAAATACAGCAAACTGTTTGACCAGACCGTATTTGGCGGCGTCGCCACCTCTGCATTACAACCAGGTTACAAACAAGATAACAATGTCTACTACATTGGTGCCAGCTACGACTTTTCGCAGCGCATCCCAGCGCTGGCAGGTCTGACAGCTTCTGTGGGTTACTATGCAACCCGGTTTGATGCAATTGACGGCCCAACAGTCTCTACCAACTCACAAGGTAAAATTGACACCTGGACTTCAGTGATTGACTATAAGATCAACAAGCGTTTTGATACCTATGTTGCTTACACCAATAACCACTTTTCAGGGGACAAGTTTCCGCGTTCGACCTGGTATCAGGACGTGAAGGCGGTAGGTGCCGGTGTACGTTTCCGGTTCTAAGTTCGCGGCTTGTTCATAAAAAGGCCCAAGCAAAGCTTGGGCTTTTTTCATATGCGCAAACTAACCCTGCAGCAGCGCAGCTTCTTGCCGCGATTGTTGCACCAACATTTGCTCAAAGGCCTCAGCAGGCACAGGCGGGGAATAGAAAAATCCCTGGGCAAAATCACAATGGATATCCATCAGCAAATCACGCTGCAGTGCGGTCTCCACCCCTTCAGCGATCACTTTCAGGCCTAGCTTATGCGCCATGACAATGATGGCCTCACACAAGACATAACTTTCATTGCCGGCATTCAGGTTACGGGTAAAGGACTGGTCAATTTTCAAATAATCAATATCAAATTTACTGAGGTAAGAAAGCGAAGAATAGCCAGTTCCAAAATCATCGATCGCAACTTGAATCCCCAAGTCGCGATAGTACAATAAGCGCTGCTCGACGACCGGGTCGGGATTCAGTAACAAGCCTTCGGTAATTTCAACCACCAGATGCTTGCCTGCCAGCGCGTTATCCTGCAAGATTTTTCCCCAGTCATGATGAAAGCGTTGCGGGTCAACGAATTGCACCGGAGACTTGTTGACGCTAATGGCAAATGCCTCCCCCACCAGCGGCTGCCATTTGGACGCATGCGCGACCGCCCGAGAAAAAATCCAATTACCCATCGCAACAATGTCCCCCGTTTCTTCGGCCACGGGAATAAAGAGCGCCGGACTGATCAGTCCGCGTTCAGGATGCTGCCAGCGCATCAGCGCTTCGGCTTTGACGATCTTGCCCGTGTTCAAACTCACAATCGGCTGGTAGTAATCGCGCAACTCATTCTTTTCAAGGGCCGCCTTCAGGTCCCGTGCCAACATCACGCGTTGCGACATGGCCTCTTTAATCGCTAGCGAGAAAAAACGCAGGTTATTACGGCCCCGACTTTTTGCCTCATACATGGCCTGATCCGCATGCTGTATCATTTCTTCAGCATTGATGGCATCCTCGGGATACTGGCTGATGCCGATACTGACCGTGACATAGACGCGCTCCCCGCCAAGAATGGTGGCTTTAGAGATCTCCTGCATCAACTGCTGGCCGAATGCTTGCAAATCGGCACAGGCAGACTCTGGTGCAATAATGGCAAACTCATCCCCGCCCAGCCTGGCCACCTCCATATGATCATACAAGCATTGGCGTATCCGTTGGCCGATCTCAATCAACAACTCATCCCCATGCCGGTGACCGAGCGTATCATTGACCTCTTTAAAGCGGTCTAAGTCGAGCAACAACAGGCTGAGTTTTTGCTGTTGGGTTGCCGCCTCGGCAATCGCCTCTTTTAGGTGGCGATTGAAATAATGGCGGTTAGGTAATTGGGTCAGGCTATCATAATTGGCCTGTTGCCAAATCGCAGCATCGGCCTGCTTCTTATCCGTGATATCAATATGCGTACCGCGCATCATCCACGGCTGCCCGTCGGCTGTACGCGAAATCAGCCGCCCCCGATCCGCGATCCACAACCAGCGCCCGTCTTTATGTTGCATGCGGATATCGCACTCATAAAAGGCAATCTCGCCTTTGAGGTGCTGTTCAACCAAGGCCATGGCCATTTTCCAGTCATCCGGATGCGTCAGACGTTTTGGCGCCTCTACGCCTAAAGGCTGGATATCTTCGAGTTGATATCCCAGAATTTCTGCCCAGCGATGATTAAACTGGCACGCTCCGGTTTGTACATTCCACTCCCAGGTGCCCGCACGCGTCGCATCAATGATTTCAGTCAGACGCAATCGCTCCAGTTCCAGCTCGGCACGCTTGCTTTCAATTTCAGCGGTCTTTCTTTTCACCGCGAGTCTTAGCATAAACACCAGCAATACCAAACTCACGGCAACGATGAATGCCACAGCCAACATCCATAACGCTTGCCCTTCATAGAGGTCTTGCTGCAAGGGACGGCCCTTCCATCGTGCCTCAATCGCAGCCATTTCAGCCGGGGTGATGGCCGCCATGCCTTTTTCAATCAAGGCCAGAATGGGCTCATTGCCCTTTTTTACCGCCCGGTGAAACTCGCCGTGATAAAGGGTAAAAGCACGCAGTACTTTTTGATCCGCCTTTGCGCGATACAGATAATAGCTAGCCGGATAATCATCCATACACAGGATCTTGATTTCGCCCTTGAGCGTGGCGGTGATCATCTCTTCATAATTGTTATATAGCCGAAACGATTGAACCCCGGCTTGCTTCAGGTGAAAAATACAGCCATCGCCTTTTTGCACACCGACGGTAAAGCCACTCAGATGGCTGGAGGATGCCAGGCCACCTATGCTTTTATGCGCATAAATGCCCACCGGGAGCGTGGCATAAGGGGTACTGAAACTGAAGCGCTGTTCACGTTCGGGATCCTGATAAATCATCTCGATCACATCAGCATGCCCGCTCAACAATTGCTGTAGCGCCTGCTCCCAGACCATGGCAAGCAAGGTCACCTTCACCCCGGTTTTTTGCTCCCACAACTTCCAGGTATCCACCACAATGCCCACCGTATTGCCATTTGCGTCCTTAAACAAATAGGGCGGGTAATTATCATCACTGGTAACAGTAATGGTCTGTTCTGCACATCCGATACCAGGCTGCATCAAGCCCATCAAGCACAGCATGCAACCAGCAAGTATCGACACCTTTCGCATGGCGAAATACCGTAGAGATCTCTTTGCACCCTGATGAATCACGTTGACGCCACCCCCGCGGCACCATAGAGATGGTCACCTTATAGATTGATAACAATTCTATGTCGAACAATTATTTATCTTGAGAAATATGATGCATATCGTACACCGAAAAGATACATGAAAATAGCAAAGGCCTCTATCAGAAAACGCAAATCTATTTGCGTTCTGCTGAGAGAGGCCAGTGAATACTGCTTTCGCAGAGTCTATAAGAGCCTTATGAGGTCTGGTGTGAACTAAGCATCTGGTGCGCCAGCCTTGATCCTGGCGATCCAGTCTTCGACCTGAATGAAGCCTGCTTGTTGTGCTTTTTGTGCATCGGCTTCAGAGATCACGTCTTGCACAAATTCCAACCGTTTCCATTCAGCCAACGGGGTTTCGCATTGTGCAGAAGGGACGTAGCGCGAGGCACTTTCGCGCTGATAGCGGTGAATATAGCGTGGACAGTTTTGCCAGAGCTCAGACAAACTTACCTTGACAACAAACTCAGCCTCTTTGTAATGCGCCAACAAAGCTGGATCGGTTGAGACCTCACTGACGCCCTGCAAGCGGATACGATGCGGGCGCTCAAATGAAATAAACAGCAGCCCTACCTCGCCGTTACCCACCATATTGCCTACCGACAGCTGCATACCGTTGCCATTGTAGATCGGGAACATCAGCGTCTGGCTGTCCAGCACGCGGACAAATCCAGGAAAACCACCTTTGTAAGACACCGTAGGTCTGCCATTATGGTCCACCGTAGACAGGAAAAACATATCCAGTGACTCAATAAAGCCCTTGGCATCCTCATCAATTTCAGTTTTACAGGCAATTTCCTCAATACGGTCAGCCAGTTTTCTGGTGCCCTGCGCATCTTGCACCTGACGATGTATCTCTCCGAATAAGCGACTCATAACTCCCCCAATTGGTTAAACGTAGGTTTGCAGCAATCAATCCATTGACTGCAGCTATCTTAGCTTGTTTGGCGCATCATACTTGATTTAAACGGCACTATGTATGGTCTGAACAGTGGTTTCAACGAAAGGGGAACGATGTCTACAGGCACAAAACCGGCAAGCATCGCAGATGGGAAAAGACAGGCGCGCTCAAGCAGGTGATGCCTAATGCTGTTTCACCGCAGAGCCACAAACATCAAAAAGCCCCAGTGAATGAGTGGCTTTTTAATGCGTTTTTGATGATGTTAGGACTTGAAAAACTGGATAGGAAAACTGCGCTTCTGATCATCCACACAGATTCCATCACCAATCACGTAGACGCTACCGAGCAAGCCATCGCCCTCAATATTGATTTTAAAGTCACAATTAAGCACGGCTTTTTGGTTAGCAATTAAAAAGCTTTTGCCTGAATAGGCACGACGAACCACCGCATCAGAGGCACTTTGTGCATCCACCGTACGGATCACCGGGGCCACCGTACTGGTGGCGGTCCACTTGCCAGCAAGCTTGCCATAAGGTGAGTCGTCGAAGTCGATATCGCCATCGTTACTAATATCATTAATCATGATACTTCCCGTATAGACCGCCCCATCCGTACCGATCAATTGCGCTTTATTTTTATAGACGCCCAGCTTTACCATGTTTACAGAACAGCCAGCCAACAGCAATATCGCTGTCAGCAATACACCCATTTTTTTCATTCACCGGACTCCCTTAGCCAGTTATTTATTCAATGCACACCCTCATGCGCAGCCTTACCGGTTAACACCGTTATGATTAGTCTAACAGTCCTTCACTTATTTTTGATGACAGGTGCTTTCCATTGTAGGCAGAAGTTTGACACCTCCGCGAACACGCATTATCCATCATAGTCTAACTTAACGCATACTCACAGTGTTATATAAAAAACTGTATAAAAGCCTTTATATTTTGCATTTCACGCCGTTATAGTCACATACAATTTACAGATAAATTATCCAAAAACCATTGGGGGTTGAATCATGGCTTGCCGCAGAGTGAAAGGGCTATGTTCGGTCGTCCATATTCTTGGTCGCCTGTGTCTGATGCTAGGCATAGGTTTTAGCGGAGCAATGCTACAGGCAGAAGAAATTTTGCCAGGCGAGTTCCAACCATCAAATGCATTGGCACTCACACCACAAGAGCGTGATTGGCTGCAGCAAAATCCACGCCTCAAGGTCGCAGTGAAAAGTGGCTGGATGCCCGTAGAGTTTCAGCTGGAAAATCACAACCATGCCGGTGTCTCCATCCAGTATCTGGAGCAGATCAGCCAGCTCACCGGTTTAACATTTGTTATTGTCAACGATCATGACAACCTCACCCCGGCTGACGCGCCGCTCATGACAGGGATACGTGGTCAAAATCCGCCAGCCGGCTTTCAATTGCTCAAACAACCCTATCTGGTCACAGTCAATGCCATTTATATGGCCGCTAATCACCCTCTGGCACATCATGAAATCAGCCTGCGTGATCTCACAGACAAAACGGTTGCCGTATTCAAGGGCGGCCCCGTCGCACAAAAACTTAAAAATGAAGTCCCCACGATCAAAATCAAACTGATTGATATCGCGGATGAGGCGTTTGATGATTTGCAGTCGGGCTATGTCGATGCCTACGTTGGCAATGAGCTGGTCCTGGACTATCACATCGACTTGCATAAAATCCAGAACATCAAGAAAGTAGGCATCACCGCTATCACCAGTGACGTCTGGATGGGGGTAGACGCAAATCTGCCAACATTGGTCAGCATACTCAATAAAGCGACACAACAGATTGGCACCAATCCGCCCGAGATTATGAATACCTGGAAAGCCTCGCCTGCGCCAGAGCGGACACAATACCTGATTGCGGTCCCGGGAGTGCTTGCCTTGCTTTTGTTTCTGCAACTGCTAAAAGTCTACCGCAGCAGCAAAAAACAGGCGGTGGCCGCACAGCAGGAGATTTGGTTCCAGGCTAATCACGACTTTCTCACCAAGCTCCCTAACCGCTTTCAGTTAAAAAATGAAATTGACCAGGCCATGCAACAGGCCCGCGAATCCAAGCAGTCCCTAGGGGTCATCATTATTGATCTCGATAACTTTAAGCAGATTAACGATACGGCTGGGCATGCTTTTGGCGACGAAGTGCTGATCAAGGTCGCCGCACGCATACAATGCATGATACAACCGCCCAGCCTCACCGCCCGCTTTGGCGGAGATGAGTTTTTGATGATGCTGCCAGGCATTGATCAAGCAGGTCTACAGGCTCTGTGTGAAAAACTATTGCAAGTAATGTCGCCACTCTTCGAGGTTCAATCCAAAACAGTAAGCGTGTCTATGAGTATAGGGGCGGCGCTTTTTCCCGACCATGGTCAAGATGCCGACGAGCTGATTATGTTTGCCGACCAGGCGCTGTATCAGGCCAAGAAGTCAGGAAAACATCAATGTGTGCTGTTCAATCAGGTCATTTATGAAGAGTTTGCACGCAAAATGCAACTGATCGAGGCGCTTAAAGAGGCCATTCCCCAACAGCAACTGTCACTGCATTATCAGCCCATCTTTCGCTTGAGTAATCTGCACTGTGAAAAACTGGAGGCCTTGTTACGCTGGCAACATCCGCAACTGGGCATGATCCCGCCAGACGTGTTTATCCCCATTGCAGAAGAACATAATTTTATTATTGCGCTTGGCGAATGGGTGTTTGCACAAATCATTCAAGACCTGCAACAGATCCAGCAACAGTTTGGCAAGGTAGAAATCTGCATTAATATTTCGTCCCTGCAATTTGCACATCCTGCCAGCCTGGAGCAATTTCTCGTCACCCTCAACGCACAACATATTCCCGGAGAACAGTTCTGTTTTGAAATCACCGAACGGCTATTGCTGGACTCCTCAGTCAATACAATGGCGATGCTCAACAATCTGCATCATGCAGGGATTAAACTGGCGATTGACGACTTTGGGACGGGCTATTCCTCACTCGCCTATCTGCATAAATTCATGATTGATTATGTCAAAATCGACAAATCCTTCATCAGCAGCCTGACAGAAAATGAAAAAAATCAGGCCTTATGCAAAACGATGATTTATATGGGCAATCAGCTCAATATCAAACTGATTGCCGAGGGCGTAGAAACACAGGATCAAGAAACCCTGCTCAAGCAGATGGGCTGTCACTACTCACAAGGTTACTTAAGAGCAAAACCGCATCCACTGATTGCTGTAAAAGAATCGCTCATTCAGCAAGATTGAATCGCATCAGATCGTTAGACCACCCTTACTGAATGGCACTGAGCCGATCAATCTCGAGGTTGTTCTCTATGGTATGACATTGCAACACTTCAGCATCACCCTTCACCAGCGTCAGCTTCTCTACCGTATTGATATTGCTGGCAAACTTGCCATCCAATTCGCCACATTTTTTTGTACGGTGGCTGGCAAAACTCAAATACTCTTTTTTTCTGCCCTCAAGCTGAACGGCAGGCACCGCGCTATCGTTCATATAGGCCGCATAGGCACTTCTGAGCCTGAGTTCGGATACACTCCAGATATTAAAAACAATCATTTTTTTGGAGCTGTCTTTTTGTAAATTCTCTTCACTTGTTGCTGCAGGCACCGGATTCGCTGCCACATGTGCATGGGGTGCTACAACTGTCGTTGAGGCTGGTTGCTCGGTGGCTGGCTCAGGCGATGCATTTTTTTTGTGAGCAAGGGTATCCGTTTTTTTGCCCGATTTTTTCACCGGCATCTCCTCTGACTCAGGGGCTGGCGTCGTCTCAGACACAGCCTGTGTCAGCTCGCTGGTTACTTGTGCGCTCACCTCGGGGGCAGCCACGGCAGAGACCTGATTTTGAATACGCAGGGTTGCTGCACTGCCCTCTTCGCGCTCCTCACCCTTGATAATCAGGCCGAGCAAGATGACGATCAGCACACCTATCAATAGCACATTGATTTTACCAATCTGGATTTCGCCACGCTGAGTAGGCGCAAAATGATATGAGCAGTAGATCATGGTAGGCAAACCCTTATCCCCAAGGGTTGTGTTTGATGTTGAAGATAATGCATATTTCCACAAATTCGGTCAGGTATAGTTTTACGCCAATAGGATATGCAATCTCTAACAATGCCTTAAAAAGAAATAAATTTCAATCATTGCCATTATGTTTACACCCTTTTTCATACATTCTCACCAATGCTTAGCCAATCAAGGCAGCGCATTTAAGCCATCACACGTTTGACTGCACGAAAATGAACCGGCTGCACAGGCAAATGAGCAGTTGCAAGATAAGTGCGGGCAAGGGGTGCCTCTTGCTGCAAGCGCGGCTCTGCAGACGAAGCCATCTCTTCCTCGGCTTCCTCACGGAACAAGGCATCTCTCAAATGCGTATCCGCGCCAGCTTCATTGATCATGGGCGCATTCGTGTAAGTCAACTTGCCATTGAATCCAACGAGTACTTGAGTATCAGCAGGCACGATCGCTGTCGCTTCCACCGCCTTTGCATGCACTTTGACTGACGTTGAATCATCTACCGACAGAATCGTGAAGTACATTCCAATGCACATCACAATTAAGGCCGCAGAGACCGCGCCCATTGTAATGGCAAGTAAAGAGAGTGCGCTTGTAAATGTTCGTGGTGATGTTGTTTTTGGCATATTAACCTCCCCAATCACTGATGACTGTTTTCACACAGCCTCTATGATCCAATAATCAACCACCTGAACGAATACACATCAGGCTGAACCTCTTGTAGGAATTTTCGTACAAGACAGGACAAAACCAGGATCAGTGGTGACCTTGATTTAAAATGAGAAGATTTCAGCCATACAAAGTAAAAAAGCACCTCCGAAGAGATGCTTTTTTTGCATTGAGATCAATATGCGTTTAATCGAATGCAGGGTTTGGTTTACCCCGCTGCACATAACCGAGGTTACGTTCAGTGGTCCTAGTGGTAAATCAAGCCCTCAGTCGCATCATGCCGGGATACCACCAAGTTGCCTATAGGAGTTTTTCCCGAATTGATTCATCACCAAACAACCCTCCCTATTTGGTGATGGCTCAAACCATACCGCTAGCATCTTTCTTTGCGAGGCAGCGCCAGTTAGTGATGATGCTCATGCTTGTTTTCTTTGCTGCCGTCTTCGTGATGATGCTCATGTTCATTTGCATGGCCGTCACTCCCATGATGGTGCTCATGTTCATCCGTATGACCATCTTTGCCATGGTGATGCTCGTGCTCATCCGCATGGCCGTCCTTACCGTGGTGATGCTCATGCTCATCCGCGTGTCCGTCTTTACCATGGTGGTGCTCATGCTCGTCCACGTGCCCATCGCTCCATTTATCCGCAGCAATCACACTCGTTGTAGCTGTCAAATAGAAAAAACCCAGCACTAAAGCCGCAATGACTTGTTTAGGATTATCCATCGTTTACCTTTCCCAAAAATCGGACCTTCATTCTAGTGAGCGCTTGATTTTTAATCAAATACTTCATGGATTAATCCGTGTTGCAGCGGTAATGAAGATTCAGTTAGAGGATTATCGGATCGATGCAAGTTAAGCAACTAAGCCCGATGGCTTATGTACGCCAGTGCACGGAGCATTCAACCGTCGTCTGCAATACTTGTATGCACTAGGTACTAAGTGCCTCGATTCATACAAGGAGAAACACATGGCACACACATTACATTTACCACAGGCAAAGAGTCATCGCCTGTTGTCCTGGGGCTTGGCCCCCGCATTTACAGCATTGTTGCTGCTCAGTGGTTGCGCCTCAACACCCAAACCGCCAACTTCTGCTTTGCAAGCCGCGGAGCAAGCCATCGCGAGTGCAGAAAGAGCAAGTGTTGCGGATTATGCTGCAGTCGAACTGAGTACAGCACGCGACAAACTCTCTGCAGCGCACAGCGCAGTACAAGAACAAAAAATGATTCTGGCACAACGCCTCGCCCAACAGGCACGCTCTGATGCTGAGTTGGCCTCCGCCCTAGCCGAAGTGGCAAAAGCCCGTGTGGTTAACGAGCAGATGCAAAAAGGGACTGACACATTAAAAATGGAAATGAAGCGCAAGACAGGAGATCAATAATGAAACCACAAATTTTTAACGCTAGAACACTCATATCCACCGCTGTGGCATCCATCTTGTTGGTGGCATGTACAGCCAGACAAATACAACCAGAAGCGGTCAACAATGCCCGCAGTAAATTGACCATGTTGCAATCTAATCAGCCACTGGCAAGCCAGGCCCCCGTCGCGATCAAGGAGGCCGAAGTGGCAGTCCGTGCTGCCGAGGTATCTCAAGGCGACAAAGAACAAGTTGCGCACCTGATGTACATCGCAGAACGCAAAGTCGATACCGCACAAGCACTGGCCGAAAGTCGCCTGCTCGTTGAGCAACGCACGGCCTTGAGCCAGCAACGGGAAACTGCACGCCTCGACTCCCGGACAAAAGAAGTTGATATTGCACGCAGCAACGCTGATTCCGCGCGGATAGAAACATTAGCGGCGCAAAAGGAAGTTGAAAACGCGCGCAGCAATGCAGAATCCTCACGGCTCAAAACACTGGCTGCACAACAAGAGTCAGCGAATGCGCAACAGAAAGCTGCTGATTTGCAACGCCAGATTGCAGAACTCAACGCCAAGCCAACCGAACGTGGCCTCGTTGTAACGCTAGGCGACGTGTTGTTTGACACCGGCAAAGCTGAGCTAAAAAGTGGTGCGACGACAAATTTAGCCAAACTTGCGACCTTCCTCAATCAGCATCAAAATCGTTCTGTGATGATCGAAGGCCACACAGACAATGTCGGCAATGCTGACTACAATCAAGCATTGTCACAGCGTCGCGCAGACTCGGTTAAGGGCTGGCTAATGAAACAGGGCATCCATTCAGATCGCCTCGTGACTGCTGGCAAGGGTGAAACCTCACCAGTCTCGGGCAATGATAGTGCATCTGGGCGCCAGTTAAACCGTCGTGTTGAAGTCATCATTGAAAATACAGGTGCTAATGTAGATGAAAAAACATAATGACTCTCAGCTGTACCGAATGCGCATCCTCTACGCATAGCACAATAAGAAAAGGGCTTAGGATTCAACCTAAGCCCTTGATTCTATTGATGGCCCCTCTATGAGTCGAACAGAGCACCAACGGATTATGAGTCCACATTGTTGTAGCACTATGCCTATCATTACGCAACAATACATATACTTAAATTACGTTATGCAACTAAATAGATGCGTCACCTAACTATAGTGTTGAACTTTTGTTGTACCTCTGTAAAGTCTGATATCAACCCTCGTAATATTTGAGATTAGGGGTGCCGTTAGCTATCCCACTTGAATGATGGGTTAGGCATGGTTTAGTTTTTAATCGCATTAGTAGGTGTCGATTGATTAATTGTTTTGATTTTCCAGTCGCTCTTCAATTTCATTTTCCATATAAACATTTGCGATGTGCAGCCTTTGTTTCTCATTCTTCTGTTTATTCTTCTTAATGATGTAAACTGAAACATCCAAATACAAAATCCAGCATCCAACAACAAATATCAACATACCAAAAAAATGATATCTACCAGATATGCTCGTATGAACGCCATAAAATTTGAAATAAAGCTCAGGGGAAAAATAAAAAAGACATGCTACAGAAGCCATGAATATAAAAGAGAAAGCGATGCCGGAAACAGACTCACCTCGCAATACCCAATACACTTCATTTTTATGTTTTTTCATGCTAACAGGTCAAATCCTAATTGTTCTATAAGGCATAACGTTTGAAGTAAGGGGCTTGTTTTAGCACGACCCGCTCATAAGGTTAATCTTAATACGGAAAATCTCCATTTGGTAAACCATCTCATGTGAATACGATTTTCACCATGATAATGCGTTATGCGCATCATTTCCCAGTACATTTACAAGAGACTTTTATGCTTAATGCATGAGCGAAATTATTTCTCGGTTGAACTTTTTGCGAGATGACAAAAAAACAAAGGGCTACGAATTAACGTAACCCTTTGATTTAAAGAGATTTTTGGTGGCCCCTCTGTGAGTCGAACACAGCACCAACGGATTATGAGTCCGCTGCTCTAACCAAGCATGAGCTAAGGGGCCGGAAAGCGTGGGATTATAAACTAATCCTGACCGTTTTCTAAGAAGCTGCGCAGACGTTCCGAACGGGTCGGGTGACGCAGTTTACGCAGGGCCTTGGCTTCGATCTGGCGGATACGTTCACGGGTGACATCAAACTGTTTGCCGACTTCTTCCAGCGTGTGGTCGGTGTTCATTTCGATACCAAAGCGCATGCGCAGCACTTTGGCTTCACGTGGGGTCAGTGACTCCAGCACTTCACTGGTGGCGTCACGCAGGCTGGCGTAAACAGCTGCGTCCATTGGGGCCAGTGTGGTGTTGTCTTCAATAAAGTCGCCCAAGTGGCTGTCTTCGTCGTCACCAATCGGCGTTTCCATGGAGATCGGCTCTTTGCTGATTTTGAGGATTTTGCGGATTTTTTCTTCCGGCATATCCATTTTTTCAGCCAAGGTTGCAGGATCAGGCTCCAAACCAGTTTCTTGCAGAATCTGGCGGCTGATACGGTTCATCTTGTTAATGGTTTCGATCATGTGCACCGGGATACGGATGGTACGTGCCTGGTCAGCGATGGAGCGTGTGATGGCCTGACGGATCCACCAAGTGGCATAGGTCGAGAATTTGTAACCACGACGGTATTCAAACTTGTCCACGGCTTTCATCAGGCCGATATTGCCTTCTTGAATCAAGTCAAGGAACTGCAAGCCACGGTTGGTGTATTTTTTAGCAATAGAGATCACCAGACGCAGGTTGGCCTCGATCATTTCGCGTTTGGCGCGACGGGCACGGGCTTCGCCGGTGGTCATTTGCTTGTTGATTTCACGCAACTCTTTAATTGGCAAGCCGACGCGGATTTGCAGGTTTTGCAACCGCTCTTGCTGGTCCAGAATAGAGTGTCTAAAACGCTCTAAACGCTCACCGTAGGCAGGTTTACCTGCCAGCTCATCATCCAGCCAGTTGAGGTTGATTTCGTTGCCAACAAAGCTCTTGATGAATTGCTGGCGTGGCATATTGGCTTTTTCTACGCAGAAATCCATGATTTTGCGTTCGTGCGTACGCACTTCTTCGACCATGTTACGCACTTGGTCGCACAGAGCTTCAACCTGTTTGGCAGAGAAGCGGAAAGCGGTCAGCTCGTCAAGCACTTGCTGATGCAAAGTCTTGTACTCGGCATCGTTGGTACCTTTAGCCTCGCGGATATTGTTCATTTTGGTATTGGCGGCACGAATCACGGCAAAGCGTGACAGGACCTCTTCTTTGAGTTTTGCCAAGGCCTCGGCCGAAAGCGCAGATGCTTTGGCATCGCTGTCTTCGTCCTCGTCTTCGTCTTCCTCGTCGGCGGCTTCCTCTTCTTCAGCATCCGCCACGGCCAAAGCGTCATCCAGACCGAGATCGCTGTCGATCAAACCATCGACCAGCTCATCCACGCTCATTTCGTCTTTTTCGACTTTGTCCACCATCTCCAGCAATTGGGCGATGGTGGTTGGACAGGCGGCAATCGCCTGCACCATATGCTTGAGGCCGTCCTCAATACGCTTGGCGATCTCAATCTCGCCTTCGCGGGTCAACAGGTCAACGGTACCCATTTCGCGCATATACATACGCACGGGGTCAGTTGTACGTCCAAACTCTGAATCGACCGTAGCCAATGCCTGCTCTGCTTCTTCAGCGGCATCTTCATCTGTCACGGCAGGAGGTGCATCAGACATCAGCAACACTTCGGCATCCGGCGCTTCTTCATACACCTGGATGCCCATGTCGTTGATCATGCCGATAATGCTCTCGATCTGCTCGGAGTCTTGTACATCATCCGGCAGGTGGTCATTAATTTCGGCGTAAGTCAGGTAACCGCGCTCTTTACCTAATACAATCAGGGTTTTGAGGCGTGTACGACGTGCCTCGGCATCCATTGCCTGGGTGGCGGGGTCTTTGTGTGTTTCGACTTCGTTGATTCCGAGTTCTTTGTCTAAACTTTTATCTGCTTTGGGTCTGGCCATGGCCGATTCCACCTCTAAAATGATTGATGCCGAGTGCTGGCAAACGCTGCAGGCACATCACTCGATTTAACATTACGGGAAACCCTCTATTTTACCAGATTTTTGCACGTTTTTTAAGCATGCCCTCACGGTTTTTAGGGAATTACCGACTAGCGCTTGCTGGTTAATTGCCGCAAGGCTTCACGCTCTGCTTCAGACAACATTGAAAATGGCTTTTCAGTTAACTGCCCCAACAGGGAATTTTCACGTGCAGTGACCGCCATGTCTGATAATTGGGTACATGCCCCCTCAAATTCAAGCGTAAAGTCCAGGCTTTCATCCAACAAAGACAACTCGCGCTGCAATTGGTGTCGTAGCGACTCAGAAATATAGGGCGCAATCATCTGCAACAGCACCACAGGACGAGACTCAGGCTTGGCAATCGCGGCCTTCAACACCACGCGCAACATCTGCGCCTCATCACTCTCACCCGCCACCTGCTCGAGTAGCGCGGCCTGCGCCCATTGTGGCCGCATGAGCAACATCAACGCCAAACGCAGATGCAAAGATAACGGCGTACGCGAGCGTTGACGCACGGCTTTTTCCTTGGCTTTGGCGGTATTCGGCAATTTCAGCATGCGCTGCATTTCGCCTTGCGCCAGGCCGGTCATCTCGGCGACTTTTTTACGCAACAGCATGGCATAACGCGGCGCCTGAATTTGCTTGAGGATGGGCTCGGCATCATTCAAGAATTGCACTTTATCCTCTTGCGAGGCCAGCGGGTTATGCTCACTTAAATGCTGAATGATATATTGCGACAAGGGCATGGCCTGATTCATCTCGGCCTCAAAGGCTTCTTTGCCAAACTCGCGCACAAAGCTGTCGGGGTCATGCTCGGCAGGCAAGAATAAAAACCGCAACTTGAGGCCATCTTTGATGGCAGGCAAGGCATTCATCACCGCGCGCCAGGCCGCAGTCCGCCCGGCTTTATCGCCATCAAAACTGAAAACGATTTCATCGGTTTGCCGCATCAGCTTGGCAATATGAAAAGGCGTAGTTGCCGTGCCCAACGCCGCGACGGCATATTCAATGCCATACTGCGCCAGCGCCACCACATCCATATATCCTTCTACCACCAACACCCGCCCCGCATCGCGGATGGCGCGGCGCGCCATAAACAAGCCATACAACTCGTGCCCTTTTTGAAACACGGGCGTTTCCGGCGAGTTGTAATATTTGGGACTGTCTTCAGGGTTAATTACACGCCCCCCAAAGCCGATGACTTCCCCTTTTTGGTTATGGATAGGGAACATGATGCGGTCACGGAAACGATCGTAGCGACGACCCTGCTCGTTTTGCACCACCAGCCCGGCAGTTTCCAGCGGCTCGGCATCATATTGCGGAAAAACGGTTTGCAAATTTTGCCACCCGGCTGGCGCATAGCCAATCTGGAATTTTGCCGCGACCTGCCCGCTTAAGCCGCGTGCTTTCAGATAATCAATCGCCCGCGGTGATTTTTTTAACTCGGCTTTGTAATAATTGGCGGCCTGCTGCAAGGTCTCTTGCAAACTGAGTAGCACGGCTTTAGATGTTGGTGCAGGCTGGTTGGGATCACGCTGCTCCTGCGGCACGATCATGCCAACTTGCTTGGCGAGATCATGCACGGCCTCGACAAAGCTCAAGCCGTTATATTCCATCAAAAAACTCAAGGCCGAACCATGCGCGCCACAGCCAAAGCAATGGTAAAACTGCTTGGTCGGACTCACGGTAAAACTGGGGGATTTTTCGTTATGAAACGGGCAACAGGCTGAATAATTGGCCCCGGCTTTTTTCAGCGGAACAGACTTGTCGATGACATCGACAATATCTACGCGATTAAGCAGTTCTTGAATAAAACTTTCCGGGATCATAAATGCAAGTATCGCTGATGCGGGTCAAAAAAACAAAGGGCGCAAATGCGCCCCTGACTCAATGCCTGCAAAAACACACTACCCCAAGGCCACCTTGATCAAGCCAGACACTTTCGCCATATCTGCCTTACCGGCGACCAATGGTTTCACTGCACCCACCACTTTACCCATATCCTTGGCACCCGCTGCACCCGTTTCAGCAATCACTTTGGCGATCACCGCATTGATTTCTTCTTCGCTCAACTGGGCAGGCAAATAAGCCTGCAACACGGTGACTTCAAATTTTTCCTGATCAGCCAAATCCATGCGGTTAGCGCCTTCAAATGCAGCAATCGAATCACGACGCTGCTTGAGCATTTTCTCAATGGCGGCAATCACGGCATCATCGTCCAACTCAATACGCTCATCCACCTCGCGCTGCTTGATGGCGGCTTGCAACAAACGAATCACGCCCAGCTTGGGCATGTCTTTCGCCCGCATCGCGGTTTTCATGTCTTCAGAGATTTGTGCTTTCAGGCTCATAGCGGGGATTATTCTCAATTAAAGAAGGACGTTAAAGCGTATGCTTTAAAAACAGCTAAAGGTTGCGGAAATCCACAACCTTCGCATATTTGTTTTTTCAAACCGGGTAGCCAAGTGATAGCTTACCCGATCTGCACATCTACTTAAAAAATTAGTAGAGTTTGGTAGGCAACTGCTGGTTGCGCAGACGACGGTACTGACGCTTCACCGCGGCAGCTGCTTTACGCTTACGCTCCCAAGTTGGCTTCTCGTAGAACTCGCGAGCACGCAAGTCGTTCAACAAACCGGTTTTCTCAATCAAACGCTTGAAACGGCGCATTGCAACGTCAAACGGTTCGTTCTCTTTCACACGAATAGCGGTCATGTAATTCCCTATCCTTCAAATATTTGGTTAGACAATGGTGCTTGCGGATTGATGCAGCACTGAAAACCGCGTATTCTATCGCGCTTATTTGGATTTATCAATCCTTTCTGCAAAAAAACGTATGCGAGACTTATCTTAGATGTTGGTATTGGGTATCGAATCTTCTTGTGACGAAACCGGAGTGGCATTATATGACACGCGCCGTGGGTTGCTGGCGCACGCCTTGCACTCGCAAATCGACATGCATGCAGCCTATGGCGGCGTCGTGCCGGAACTGGCCTCCCGTGACCATATCCGCCGTGCACTCCCACTCACGCAGCAAGTCCTGGCGCAAGCCGATAAAACCCTGCAAGACCTCGAAGGCATCGCTTACACGCAGGGTCCAGGCCTGGCGGGCGCCTTGCTGGTGGGCACCAGCATTGCACAATCGCTGGCCATGGCCCTCAATGTCCCGTCTGTGGGGGTGCATCACCTGGAAGGCCATCTACTGGCACCCATGCTCGAAGAAAACCCACCCGCCTTCCCGTTTGTCGCCTTGCTGGTCTCAGGCGGACATAGCCAACTCATGCGTGTGGATGGCATTGGCCAATATGAACTTTTAGGCGACACGCTGGACGATGCGGCTGGCGAAGCCTTTGATAAAACAGCGAAACTCTTGGGCCTGGGCTATCCCGGCGGCCCGGCGGTGTCTAAACTGGCCGATCAGGGCAAGCCACAGTTTCAACTGCCGCGCCCAATGCTCAACAGCCCGGATTTAAACTTCAGCTTTAGCGGCCTGAAAACGGCCGTGTTGACGCTGGTGAACAACCAGCCAGAATTGAATGAAGAAACAATTAAAGATATTGCCTGGGAATTTCAAGAATCCGTCACCGAGATTCTGGTGCACAAATGCCTGAAGGCACTCAAACAGACCAAACTCAAACGACTGGTGGTGTCTGGCGGCGTAGGCGCCAACAAACGCCTGCGTACCCGGCTCAATGAAGCCGCCGCCAAACGTGGTATCAGCGTCAATTATCCACGCCTGGAGTTCTGCACCGATAACGGCGCCATGATTGCCTTTGCCGGTGCGATGCGCCTGCACGCCATGCAGCCAGGCAAACAGGATTACAGCTTTAGCATCCGGCCGCGCTGGGATTTGACTGAGCTCAAAGCCCCTCAGTGATTGCCTGCTAAAGGGCGTTGCTGGGCTGTATTTCTACCGCCGATAAAATCTAAAAAAGATTCTCAAAACGCTCTCCCCAGTTTTTATATCTGGGTTTATCGGCAGTTAGCTATTTCTTTCCAAAACGGCTTTCAGTGCCGGCCAACAGTTTTTCAATATTCGATTGATGACGAATAATCAAAAACGCGGACATCACCACGACCACCGCCACATACACCGGATAAGGTGACAGAAACTGCCAGGCAATCAACGGTGCCAATACGGCAGCGACAAGCGCAGACAACGAAGAAATGCGGCTGATTAAAAACACCGCCAGCCAGACGGCAACCACACTCAACGCCAGCCAACCCGAAAAGGCGATCATCACACCCAATGCCGTCGCCACACCTTTGCCACCTTTGAATTTATGATAAATCGGGTACAAGTGACCAATAAACACCGCCAACCCCACCAGTGCAACCACGTCCATCAACATACCCGCCTGCAGTGCCAACCAAGTGGGCAACCAGCCTTTAAATGCATCGCCCAGCAAGGTCAAAATCGCAGCGGATTTTTTACCGCTACGCGCCACATTGGTCGCGCCGATATTGCCACTGCCTACGGTGCGTGGATCTGGCAGGCGGTACAGCTTGCTGATAATAATGCCAAAAGCAATCGAGCCTATCAGGTAAGCCGCAGCGATCCACACCAATGCTTCAATATCAAAACCAATTTCGTTCATGCGCTTCATTCCACTGAAATGCAGCCGCTTAGCCAGCCACTGCACGATGTTGTATGATGCCGAATCATACTGGATTCCAGCCTGCGCGGAAATAAAAGGACACAGATTCATGGACACAATTTTTCTAGAACAAGTCAAAGTGCAAACCAAACTGGGCGTGCCAGAATGGGAGCGTGCCGTGCCGCAAACTGTGATTCTGGATATTGAAATCGGCTACGACTTTAGTAAAGCCTGCCTCAGTGACGCGATTGAAGACACGATTGATTATGGTCAGGTAGTCGCCCGCATTCGCGAAACATTAGCCGAGCACAGTTTCAAACTGGTTGAGGCCTTGGGTGAACATGTCTGCCAGCTGATTTTGCAGGAATTTAAGGCGCAGAGTGTGAAATTGAAAGTGAGCAAACCAGGGATATTGCCGGGATTGAAGGCACTAGGCATCCAATTATCGCGTCAGCAATAATATCTAAAGGCATATATGTCAACTTTTTTCTCTAACGATTCTCACAAAATAATATTCAACAACTTAAGAAAAAAACTAGCCAACTATGACTTAGATGGCAAGGAATATTTAAGAGATGATCTTCTGTATATACTTGAATTGATTAAAAACCATGATGTGTTTTGGGACGATATCTGTGAATTCAATATAACTCACATTGGCTCTCAACTTATGAGTCAGATTGATAATCTCTTTCATCAAGATCAACAAAAAGAAATTGAATTGAATATTCAGAGTATTTATGTAATGTTTTATAGATTTCTCTGTGAGGCAAACTTCAAAAAAACAAGTAATGCGCAAATAGCCATTAATGTAAATAACTTGATTACAAATATTGATGACCACATTGAGTTATTTAGCATGCAATTAAGAAGTCAAATTATATATGCACGAACAATGATGCCTGCCGCCATCTTGAGTGATTTACTACATCATGAAAATCTAATTGAAGTTAAAGACTTCAACAAAAAGATTCGAGAGATTACTCAGCTAAAGACTAATTGGGACAATGAAATATCTCAGAAAAAACAAGAAGTTGATAACCTAAAGCAATCTCTTGATCATTACAAAACCGCTTTTAACTTTGTTGGTTTATATCAGGGCTTTGAAAATCTCTATTTATCTAAGAGTAAAGAGCTTAGTTGGGCACGCTGGATTCTAGCAACACTTGGAGCAGCCTCAATAATGCCCGTTCTAATTGAGATATTTCTCCTTATGTTTAGAAGTAAGGAGCTCTTTGAATACAAAGAACTACTTTTATACGCTATTTTTCCCACTTTAACTTTGCAATTGATATTGATATATTTTTTTAGAGTTTCTTTATTTAATTTCAAGTCAATAAAAGCTCAGCTACTTCAAATAGAACTCCGAAAGACCTTATGCCAATTTATTCAAAATTATTCTGATTTCGCGAAAAACATGAAGTCAAATGATTCTGTTTCTTTAGAAAAATTCGAAAGTCTCATTTTTAGCGGCTTAATTACCAACGAAGAAAATTTACCATCAACTTTTGACGGTATAGAGCAAATTAGTAAGGTTTTACAGTCATTCAAAACTACGAATCATTAGCTCTAGATCGACTCTTGAACACTACCCCCTCGGGTGATGCACCCTATGCAACTGCTGCAACCGCTCCCTCGCCACATGCGTATAAATCTGCGTCGTCGAAATATCCGCATGCCCCAGCAACATCTGCACTACGCGTAAATCCGCGCCATGATTGAGCAAATGCGTGGCAAACGCATGGCGTAACACATGCGGGCTGATATGTTGTGAAATCCCCGCCTGCAAGGCATACCGCTGAATAATGTGCCAGAACGCATGCCGCGTCATGGCATCGCCACGTGTGGTGACAAATACCGCGTCACTCAGACTGCCTTTTAAAATCTCCGCGCGGGCGCTTGCCAAGTAACGGTCTATCCACTCGGCCGCTTCCTGCCCCATGGGCACCAGGCGGGTTTTGCTGCCTTTACCGGTGACGCGCACCACGCCATCTTGCGTACTCACTTCGCTGATTTTGATATTTACCAGCTCTGAGACACGCAACCCACTGGCATAGAGCAGCTCAAGCATGGCACGGTCTCGCATACCAAGCGGCACATTCACATCCGGGGCATTGAGCAAATCTTCCACCTGCGACTCACTCAGCGTTTTTGGCAGTGACCTAGGCATTTTGGGCGCTTCGATATGCAAGGTAGGGTCTTGCTGAATCAGATTGGCGGCCAGCGCGTACCGGTAAAAACGGCGCAAGGTGGCTATCAGGCGGTTGATACTCCGCACCTTCACTTGCGGGAAACGATGGGCAAGATATGCCTGCACATCATGCGACTGCACCTCCCACAAAGTATGGGTGTGCTGCTTGCACCACTCGGCAAAACCTTTTAAATCATTGCGGTAGCTGGATAAGGTATTCGGCGACAAGCCATCTTCCAGCCAGAGCTGGTCGATAAAGGTATCGATTTCAGGAAATGCTGCCGCCTCGGTCAAAGAATGCGCTTTTTGCTGCATCGGCGTTTATTTGTGGCCTTGCTCATGGGCGAGCAGCCAGCGTTTAATCTCCAAACCACCGTCTAAGCCTTGCATAAATCCGCCCAGCCCATGGCTGGCAACCACCCGGTGACAGGGATTAAACAAGGGCAAAGGATTGGCACCGCAGGCATTAGCCACGGCACGTGGGCCAGAGTCAACCGCTGCCGCCAACTGGCTGTAAGTCCAGGTTTCACCGACAGGGATCGCACGCATGGCCTGCCAGACGCGTTGCTGAAAAGCCGTGCCCAGAGTAGAGTGAATAGGTTGCCAGACCATATGCGGATTTTCAAGATAAGTGGCGACTTGATCGGCCACGGCTTGCGCACGCGGATTGGGGCTGGCTTTGACGGGCAATGCATGTAGCAAGAACTGCAGCCGCTCACCGGCCTCATCGCTACGCACACCAACAAAGCCAAAGGGCGCAGGCACCAATGCATCGAGTTCATCATCAAGACTGTTCATGCGCCTATTTAACTGTAATCTTGGCCCGGGTGCAACCAACGATCATTAGAATATGGCAATAAAAAAGCCCTTCAACTGAAGGGCTTTTTGCTGCAACGCTTGAATTAAGAGTTGTCTGCTGCGATGTCTTTTTCGCGCGCAACCAGTTTCTCTTTAATACGTGCAGATTTACCTGAACGCTCACGCAAGTAGTACAGTTTAGCGCGACGCACGTCACCACGGCGTTTCACTTCGATAGAAGCGATCAGTGGGGAGTAAGTCTGGAATGTACGCTCAACGCCTTCACCTGAAGAGATTTTACGCACGATGAAAGAGGAGTTCAGACCTCTGTTACGCTTGGCGATTACAACGCCTTCGTAAGCCTGCACCCGTTTACGGTTACCTTCAACCACGTTTACACCTACAACTACGGTGTCACCTGGCGCGAAGTCAGGGATAGCTTTGTTTAAACGAGCAATTTCTTCTTGCTCTAACATTTTGATAATGTCTGCCATGTCAGTTCCTTTTAATTGTAAAGTGACTCGTTCCTACTCGAAGCCTTTTGATGCAACGTCTTTAAGTAGCCTAGCCTCTTCTTTCGTCAACGGCCTTTCAGCCAATAAATCCGGGCGTTTAGCCCTTGTTAGCAGCAGCGATTGTTGTAATCGCCATTGTCTAATCTTTTCATGGTGCCCGGACAACAATACGTCGGGCACCTTTAATCCTGCAAACTCTTCCGGGCGCGTGTAGTGCGGATAGTCGAGCAGGCCATTCACAAATGAATCTTCCTGCGCCGAATCAGCATCGCCAAGTGCCCCAGGCAATTGGCGGATGATGGCATCCAGCAACACCATGGCAGGCAACTCACCGCCACTTAACACATAATCGCCGATGGAGAGTTCTTCATCCACCAAGGTATCCAGCACGCGCTGGTCTACGCCTTCATAGCGGCTGGCTAACAGCACCAGCCCCGGTAATGCTTTGAGCTGCATCACTTTTTCGTGTGTCAGCGGTTTGCCCCGTGGCGATAAGTGGATCACCCTGGGCGTTATTTCTTTCGCACTTAAGCGTGCTTTGGCTTCGCCAATGGCATGTGCCAACGGCTCCGCCAGCATCACCATGCCTGGTCCACCACCATACGGCCGGTCATCAACGGTGTGATGCACATCCTGCGTATATTGGCGCGGATTGGTCAGGGTTAACTGATACAAGCCACGCTGTCTGGCACGACTAGTAATCCCGTATTCCGTCAGTGCTGCAAACATCTCAGGAAACAAACTGATCACTTCAATCTGCATCATGAGCTGCGCTTTCTTTTAAAAATCGGCATCCCACTCCACAAGCACGGTACCCGCCTGGATATCCACCTCTGGCACAGCATCACTGGTAAACGGGATCAAGCGCTCGCGATACTCTTCGCGCAGTTTGCCATCCTTGCCTTTGACCTGTGTCGGCTGCTTTTCACGCACGACCAGCACATCGTTCGCGCCGGTTTCCAACACTTGCGTAATCTTGCCGAAATCCACGCCTTCAGTATTGCTGACTTGCAAACCAATCAGATCAGACCAGTAATACTCGCCCTCTTCCGTCTCGGGCAAGGCCTCACGCGGCACAGCAATTTGCTGACCTTTGAGCGCGAAGGCGGCATCTCTATCGCCCACCCCTGACAACTTGATCAGCAACACATCGTTATGGATTTTGGCTTGCTCTACCGTCGTTTCACGCCAATTCGGCGCTTTACCGATCCACCAGGCTTCGTAGTCCAGCAGGCCATCCAGATACTCAGTATCAGGCACGACTTTTACCCAGCCATAAACGCCATATGGGGCGACAATGCGCCCCATCACAACCATGTTCTCAAACGCCATCTGTATTCAGGCGTTGAAACAATTACTCAGCAGCTGGCGCTTCAGCGGCAGCTGCTTGTGCGGCGGCAGCTTCTGCAGCAGCAGCAGCAGCGTCGGCTTCTGCTTTAGCCTTGGCAGCGGCTTCTGCAGCGGCAGCAGCAATGGCTTTCTCTTTGGCAGCTTCAGCTTTAGCAACTTCTTTCGCTTTAGCAGCAGCCATGCCTTCAACGCCTTTAGCGTGGAATTTAACCAGACGTGCTACGGTGTCGGACAGTTGTGCACCGTTCTCAACCCAGTATTGTGTACGTGCTTCATCGATACGCAGGCCTTCAGCGCCAGCGCGTGCAGATGGATTGTAGAAACCAACGCGCTCGATAAAACGACCGTCACGACGGTTGCGGGAATCTGCCACAACAACGCTGTAAAACGGGTTCTTTTTGGAGCCACCACGTGATAAACGAATAACGACCATAATCTTGTTCTCTTAAAAATGAATTTCTTTGCAGAAAGGCGCGGATTATACTTGATTTTTTAAAACAGTGGCAAGTCTTTTTCACTCACCTGACGATGCATTCCTGTACAGCGTCGGATCAGCCACGCCCGCTTGTATAAATCCCGCTTTGCGGAAGCGGCAGGAGTCACACACGCCACACGCGGCGCCTTGACCATCGGCCTGATAACAAGAAACGGTTAAGCCATAATCCACCCCCAGCGCATGGCCGGTGCGGATAATGTCAGCCTTGGTCATATCGATCAACGGTGCATGCACGGTAATGGTTTGCCCCTCTACCGCAGCTTTAGTGGCCAGATTGGCCATTTGCTGGAAGGCTTTGACATATTCACCACGGCAATCAGGGTAGCCGGAATAATCCAGCGCATTGACGCCGATAAAAATATCCCGCGCCTGCAACACCTCGGCCCAGGCCAGGGACAAGGATAGCATAATCGTATTGCGTGCCGGCACGTAAGTGACAGGAATGCCCTGCGTCTCTTGCTCAGGGACTGCGATCGCATTGTCAGTCAGTGCCGAACCACCAAACAAGGACAAATCCAGCTGTACGGTTTTATGCTCGGCTGCCCCCAAGGCTGCCGCAACGCGTTGGGCGGCCTGCAGCTCAACATTATGGCGCTGATGATAATCCAGACTCAGGCAATAACAGTCGTAGCCTTGCGATTTGGCAATTGCCAATACCGTACTTGAGTCCAGGCCGCCCGATAATAAAATCACCGCCTTAGGGTTTGCTGCTGTCACGCTTATACTCCTTGTTTCTCGCCCCAGAGAATTTTATGTAATTGAAGCTGCATACGCACCTTGAGGTGATCTTGCAAAATCCAGCTGGCCAAAGTTTCGCCACTGACCTCATGAAAGCTGGGCGAAAATAACTGATCGCAATCGACCGGGAATGCCCGGGTCTGCAACATCAATTTGGCCCAGTCATAATCTTCCCGGCTGCAAATCACCCATTTCACTTCATCACCGGCTTTCAGCAAAGGCAAGTTTTCCCAGCGGTTTTTTTCTACTTCACCCGACCCAGGCGTTTTGATGTCCATAATGACTTTCACGCGTGAATCGACCTCGGCGATATCCATGGCACCACTCGTCTCCAAAGACACCTGATAGCCAGCATCGCCCAGCCTGGTCAGCAATTCGATACAGCCCTTTTGCGCCAGCGGCTCGCCGCCGGTCACGCAGACGTAACGGGTATCGTAGGCTGCAATCTGCTGCATGATGTCATCCAGCATCATATTGCTGCCGCCTTTAAACGCATACTCCGTATCACAATAACCACAACGCAATGGGCAGCCGGTCAGGCGGATAAAAATCGTAGGCAGCCCGACACGTGAGCTCTCGCCCTGCAGGGAGTAAAAAATCTCGAAAATTTTGAGTGTGGTCATGGGGAAACTAAAAGTAAACGGGCAGATATTGCTATCTGCCCGCTATTATCGCTGAAATAAGGTCATTTCAATAACGAAAATCTGCTATTTGATCGTTTCGAGCACTTTCAAGCGTTTTTGTGCGCTAGGCGTCACTTCAGCCGATGGATAGGCCGCAATGAGATCCTTCAAGGTCTTTTTGGCGGCCGGAATCTGCCCCAACTGAATCTGACTATTCGCCAGATTGAGCATGGCATTCGGTGCCAAGGGATGCGTCGCATAACTCTCCAGAAACTTCTGCTGTGTGGCAGCAGAGGATTTGTAGCTCTTCAGTGCAAACTGGGTATATCCCATGCCGTACATGGCATCTGGCACCAGCTTGCTATTAGAGTAAGTCTTCAGGAACGCATCATAGGCATTAAAGGCCTCTTTGTACTTGCCTGCCTGGTTGAGCGACTCTGCCTCGGCAAACGCGCTGGTTTCCTGCTGGGAAACATCAGCTTTTACATCGCCAGTCGTACCACTCGCGCCTGCGACGGGTAAGCCTTGACCATTTGTCACTGATTGTGCCAAGGTTTCCAGCTTGCGCACACGCGTATCCAGATCGGTGTAAGACGCATTCTGCTTGGTACGCATATCCTCAAGCTGATGGGTCACCACTTCAAGATCACCCTTCAGTTGTGCCACATCCTGACGGAGCTGCTCCAGCTGATTCTGCATGTCCAGCAAACCCTTGCCGTTGATCAGCATTTCCAGACTTTGCACGCGTCTGTCCAGCGATTGCTGGGTGCGTGTCAGGTCTGTGATGGCTTTTTGCTGTGCATCATAATCTGCACCCTGCTTGGTTTCGAGCTCAAGAATACGCTTTCTGGCTTCAGTATCATCGAATAAAGCCGCCTGGCTGACGGTAGACACCGTCAAGCCAAGGGCCATCAATACCGCAGCGTATCGCAAATTACTGACCTGCATAAACGATGTCTACGCGGCGGTCTTGCTGGAAGCAACCGTCATCCGCGCAGTTTTGTTTCGCACGCTCTTCACCGTAGCTCACAGTTTCGATCTGGCTATCGCTCACGCCCAATACGTTCAGCGCATTTTTCACAGCCACGGAACGACGCTGACCCAATGCCAGGTTGTACTCGTGCGTGCCACGCTCGTCGGTGTTACCTTGCAGTACCACTTTAGTTTGTGGGTGGGCGATCAGGTATTTGGCGTGGTTAGCAATCAGGCTCTTGTACTCTTCACGAATCGCGTCGCTGTCGTAATCAAAAAATACCTGACGCTTGGCCAATTCAGCGGCACTCAACTCGTCTTTGCTGGTATCCACATCAACGGTTTTGATATTGATTTTGTCTGTGCTTGCAGAGCCATCATTACCATTGCCGTTTTGTTTTGCCATTGGGCGAGTCACGCTGGAATCTTCAACCTTGGCTGGGTTCATCGGGGTGCTTTTACAAGCGGTTAGCACTAATGCCAGTGCTGCAATTGTCCAAATACTCTTGTTCATACTTTCTCCTTAAAAATGATTGACTGAATAAAATTAACCAAAAAGACGATTATTGTTACGACTACTTGGCTGAAGCTTGTGCAGGACCCCAGGCGGGCTCACGAATATCACCGCCGGCCTCAGACAGACGCTGTCTGACCAGACCATCCACGGTCACTGTCGCCAAGGTCCCCTTGCCGCCCACCCGGGTGGCATACATGATGGTACGTGCGTTCGGGGCAAAGCTCGGCGACTCATCTTGCGAACCATTGCTCAGCAGTTTGACATTGCCAGACGCCAACTCCTGAACGGCTACTTTAAAAGAACCGCCGTCATTGCGAATATAGGTTAAATACTTGCCATCGGGGGAAAAGCGCGGGCTCACGTTATAGCCACCCTCGAAAGTCACGCGCGAAGGGGAGCCACCAGAAGCAGGCACCTTGTAAATCTGAGGACGTCCGCCACGGTCTGAGCTGAAGTAAATAAACTGGCCATCAGGCGAGAACGCTGGCTCGGTATCAATCGCACTGCTTTTGGTGATTTGCTGCAAGTTGGAACCATCCGCAGCAATAGTATAAATCTGCGAGTTGGCGCCATAGGTCAACACCACCGCCAATTTGCTACCGTCTGGCGACCAGGCCGGGGCACTGTTATTCCCCTTGAAGTTAGCCACCACTTTGCGCTCACCCGTATACAAGGACTGCACAAACACAATCGGTTTCTTTTTCTCAAAAGACACGTAAGCCATCTTGGTGCCATCTGGCGACCAGGCCGGTGAAATAATCGGCTCATTCGAAGACACCAGCGTTTGTGCATTGTAGCCATCGTAATCCGCAATTTGCAGCGTAAAGCGCTTACCTGTTTTGGTAACGTAAGCAATGCGCGTGGCAAAGGCGCCAGGCTGACCGGTAAACTTTTCATAAATCTGGTCGGCAATCATGTGCGCGACATGGCGGTATTGACTAGCAGAGACGGTATAGGTCAGTTGCAGCAACGCCGTTTGACGCAACACATCCATCACCTGCACCGAGATCTTGAGATTGCCGTTGCCTGTTGACTGCACTTCACCCAAGCTCAAGCCTTGTGCCTTGAGCGCAGCCCAGTCGGTATATTTGATTTGAGAAGCATTGGTCGGCAATGCCGGCATACCACTGGTATTGATAATACGGAACATGCCACTGCTACGCAGGTCGTTACTGATGATCTCATGCAAACGGCTTTGTGCTTGCGGATTGTCTGTCTCGGCCATCGGCAGAATCGCGACTGGAATCTGAATGGCACTACCGCCACTGATCTCAAGCTCTAGTGCCGCATGGGCAGGGATAACCGCCAGCAGCGCAACGAATCCGGCAAAAATCGCCGTAGCAAATGCGTGCATCAAACCTCGTGTGTGTGTTTTCATGGTGACAATATTATTCATCTGGTTTGCTTATATATCTGAATTATAACGAAAAGCCGCTTCATCGTCATTGCTTGCCTAGCCACGTGGCTTCAACTTCAAGCGAATCTGATCTACCATTTTTCTACGTGCCGCAGGATCATCCGGCAAATCGAAGGGCTTGGCCGCCAAAATGGCACGGATCACTGCATCATCACAAATGGCATCGCCCGACCCTCGCACCAGCTTGGGCATGCCGGAAATATCTCCCGAATTCATCATCTGGATATCTACCAGCAACTCGGGGTTAGAAACAGGGCACAAGCCGGGGTTCACATTGCTACGGATTTTGCGGCTCATCAAGCCCATGTAATAACTGAGCACAGACGGATCAACCGCTGCAGCCGCCGCCGACTGCTGTGCGTCCAACTCTTGCTGGCGCATCGCATCCTGAATTTTTTTCAGCTTTTCTTCTTCCTCTTGTTTACGCAAGGCTTCCTGAATTTTTTTCAGTTTTTCTTCCTGCTTTTTCTGCTCAAGTTCCTTCTTTTTCTCTTCGTCCAGCAGGCGCTTCTTCTCTTCCTCCTGCTTTTTGAGTGCAATTTCCGCCTCTTGTTCCGCTTGCTTGACTTGAGGCGCAGGCTCAGGCTTGGGTTGCGGTTTAGGTTCTGGCTCAGGCGGCCTGGGCGGCGGTGTCGGTTCTGGTTTGGGTTCAGGTGGTGGTGGCGGTTCTACCGGCTTTTCCACTGGCTTGGCAGGCTGTTTACTGGGCAAGCTATCCCACAAGGTCGCCTCCATTACGCTGGGGGTCACGTGGACCGCTTTCCAGTCAACCATAAAGATCATGCCCAAGCACAGCAACACGTGCATGAGCACGGATAAGATCGCTGCCCGTTTGCGTATCGCCTGATCTTGTGGGGAGTAAGTGACTTTCATGCGCTTTAAGCAACCTGCCCGTTATTTCTCATTCTGAAACAGCAAACCAACTTGATTCACCTGCGCCTGTTTGAGCAAATCCATGACGGACACCACTTCACCATAAGGCGTGTTTTTATCTGCAGACACCACCACCGGCTTTTGTGTCTCAGACAGGCGCTGACGAATCAAAGCCAGCATATCGTCACGCTGCATTTCTTTGCCTTCCATCATCACAGTGCCTTCTTTTTGCACGGTGATCACAATCGGGTCACCACTCTGCTTGAGCGCCTGCCCGACTTTGGGCAACTCCACCATACCGGGATTGGTCATGGGCGCGGTCACCATAAAAATCACCAGCAACACCAGCGTGACGTCGATATAGGGGACGACGTTAATCTGGTTCATCATGCGACGTTTACGCGTTCTGCTCATCGCGGCTCCTATCAGGCTCTACGTTGCAAAATGTTGGTAAATTCTTCGATAAAGCTCTCGTAACGGACAGAGAGGCGGTCTACGCCCGCGGCAAAGCGGTTATAGGCGATCACGGCTGGGATCGCGGCAAACAACCCGATCGCAGTCGCCACCAGCGCCTCGGCAATGCCAGGGGCAACCTGGCTCAATGTCGCCTGCGCAACGTTAGACAAGCCACGGAAGGCGTTCATAATGCCCCACACTGTGCCGAACAGGCCGATGTAAGGACTGACCGAACCTACGGAAGCCAAGAATGGCAGGTGCGCATCCAGATAATCCAGTTCGCGGTTATATGCTGCACGCATGGCACGACGCGTCGCCTCCATCACATCACTGACTTCGGTATCTTTTTGCTGCTTGTAGCGGATAAATTCTTTTAACCCGGCCTGAAAAATGCTGGCCATACCTTGAGGGGTTTTGCGACCAGTCGTGATGCGCTCGTACAGCTCGTTCAAATCACCGCCGGACCAGAATTGCGCTTCAAACTGATCCACATTTTCGTTGGCAGCCTTAAGTGAAAAAACCTTAATGAAGATATACCACCAGGAGGCGAGTGAGGTCAGCAGCAGAATCAGCATCACCAGCTGAACTGGCAAACTAGCCCCGCTCACCAGGGTAAAAATCGACATATCGTTCGCTACATTCATGAAGACTCCAGTGCAATTTTGATACGGGCCGGAATACCCGTGGGTTTAAATGAATCCGCATCGACACAGGCGACTTTCACCTGTGCCTCAATTAAAATCGTTTCATCACGCATGACCTGCTGCTGGCAGCTAAAACTGCCACGCCCCATCTCCAGCAACTGCGAAACCACCCGCAACTGGTCATCCAGCCGGGCCGGTTTTTTAAATTGTAGCTGCATGCTGTGGACGACAAACAACACATGTTCTTGCTGCTTGAGCGCGCTTTGGTCAAAGCCCGCAGTCCGCAACCACTCGGTGCGCGCACGCTCCATAAAATTCAGGTAGCGGCTGTGATAGACCACACCACCGGCATCGGTATCCTCGTAATACACACGTACAGGAAACTCAACCATGTTATTGCCCGGCATCTTGCCATAAATCGGCTGACACCATGCTGACAGGCGCTTTCAAGCCAAAATGCTGGTAAGTCAACTGCGTGGCCACGCGTCCGCGCGGCGTGCGCATCAGATAGCCTTGCTGAATCAGATAGGGCTCCAGCACATCTTCTATGGTGTCACGCTCTTCACCAATGGCCGCAGCAAGATTGTCCAGTCCCACTGGCCCGCCACCAAATTTTTCAACCACCGCCTGCAATAACTTGCGATCCATCACATCCAGCCCTTGCTGATCGACATCCAGCATTTTCAAGGCGGCATCGGCAATCGTATCGGTCACAATGCCATCCGATTTGACTTGCGCATAATCCCTGACCCGGCGTAGCAGACGATTGGCAATCCGCGGTGTGCCGCGTGAACGTCTGGCAATCTCCAGCGCGCCGGCCGCTTGCATTTCAACCTCGAGCAAGTTGGCCGACCGCATGACAATCTTGGATAGCTCGGCGTGACTGTAAAACTCCAGCCGCGCCACAATGCCAAAGCGGTCACGCAAGGGGTTGGTCAACATGCCCGCGCGCGTGGTCGCCCCCACCAGCGTAAAAGGCGGCAAATCCAGTCGCACACTGCGTGCTGCAGGTCCTTCACCGATCATGATATCGAGTCGGTAATCTTCCATGGCCGGATACAATATCTCCTCAACCACCGGGCTCAGGCGATGAATCTCGTCAATAAACAAGACGTCGTTGGGTTCAAGATTGGTCAGCAATGCCGCCAGATCGCCGGCTCGCTCCAACACTGGGCCCGAGGTCATGCGCAGGTTCACGCCCATCTCTTTAGCCACAATGTGAGCAAGCGTGGTTTTACCCAGACCAGGCGGGCCGAACAGCAGCACATGATCAAGTGCCTCTTGTCGGCCACGGGCCGCATTAATAAAGATTTCGAGTTGACCGCGCGCCTTCTCCTGCCCCACATACTCATCCAGATGCTTGGGACGCAAGGCACGCTCAAGCGCTTCTTCTTGAGTGCTGGCAGTAGCGGGAGCGACGAGTCTATCGGTTTCTATCATGGGTGATGGGCGATGAAGTGCAATGCAATACTCAACAATGAAGGCCTCATGCCGCGATTGAATCAGTTATTTTTGTCATCATACCATGCAGCGTATGACTATTACAGACTCGCGCTCGGCCTGGCCGGACTACTTGGCCAGATACTTGAGCGCCTGCCGGATACCATCGCTCACACTAATGCCAGGCTCCAGCAACTTCAGGGTCGCAGCCGCCTCACGCTCATGGTAACCAAGCGCCACCAGTGCATTGAGGATATCATCTGTCGCCGCTTTGACGGCTGGTTGCGCCGAGGTGGACCCCGTCACCACAAATTTGTCTTTGAGCTCGAGTAACAAACGCTCGGCCGTTTTTTTGCCGATGCCAGGAATACGCGTCAGCAAGCCGACCTCTTGCTGGCTGACAGCCAGCATCAAATCATTCACGCTGACACCACTCAAAATCGCCAGCGCAGACTTGGCACCAATACCATTCACCTTCAGCAACTGCTTGAAGGTATTTTTCTCTTGCTCACTGCCAAAGCCATACAGCAGTTGCGCATCCTCGCGCACCACCATATGCGTCAAAATCTGCACAGGTTGCCCCAGATCGGGCAAATTATAAAAAGTGCTCATCGGCACCTCTACTTCATAGCCCACGCCATTGCAATCCACCACAATCAAGGGTGGGGACTTTTCCAGCAAGCGGCCATTCAGACGTGCGATCATATCAATCTTCCATTTCTAACTCTGAAGCCGGTCGTCGCCAAAGCCCCCAGGCCCTGACCGCCATGTGCATGACAAATCGCGCAAGCCAAGGCGTCGGCAGAGTCCGGGCTAGGCGTAGCCGGTAATTTAAGCAGGCGCTTGACCATCTCTTGCACCTGCTCTTTTTGCGCATGGCCATTACCCACGACCGATTGTTTGACTTGCAGCGCCGTATATTCGGCCACCGGCAGTTGACGGATCACCGCCGCAGAAATGGCGGCACCGCGCGCCTGACCCAATAACAGCGTGGACTGGGGGTTGACATTAACAAACACTTTTTCAATCGCCACTTGCGTGGGCTGATAGGTTGAAATCACCTCAAACAAGCCATCCAGAATAACCTTCAGGCGCTCGGGCAAGGCCTCTTTTTCTGACTCGCCCTCTGCGGTTTTTTTGGCTGATGCGGTTTTAATCACGCCACTGGTCACGTAGGACAATTTGCCATCCACGGCTTCTATCACACCGAAACCCGTAATTCTCAGGCCGGGGTCTATGCCCAAAATACGCTGACTACTCACGTCAAGACACCCAGTTCAAGTCGGTTGGCAAGAAAGGCGTGCACCGCCAATCGCGCCATTTAATCTTCTTCAATCACGGCAGAAGTGTAGACCTCTTGCACGTCATCGAGGTCTTCGAGCATGTCGAGAATTTTTTGCATTTTGACCGCATCCTCGCCAGTGAACACCACTTCATTCAGCGGCTTCATGGTCACTTGCGCCATCACTGCCTTCAGCCCCGCAGCCTCAAGCGCTTCTTTCACCGTGACAAAATCGGCAGGGGCCGTGATCACTTCTATACTGCCATCTTCATCAGCAATCACATCTTCCGCGCCGGCTTCCAGTGCCGCTTCCATGACGGCATCTTCCGAGACGCCAGGCTCAAACACCAGCTGACCACAGTGCTTGAACATAAAGGCCACGCTACCATCAGTGCCGAGGTTGCCGCCATGCTTGGTTAGGGCATGGCGCACGTCCATCACCGCACGCTGACGGTTATCGGTCAGACAATCAATAATGATGGCTGCACCATTAATGCCATAGCCTTCATAACGAATTTCTTCGTAGTTAACACCCTCGAGCTCACCCGTGCCTTTTTTGATGGCACGCGTGATATTGTCTGAAGGCATATTCTCTTCTTTGGCCGCCGCCACGGCCGCCCGCAGACGCGGGTTCATGGCTGTATCACCGCCACCCATGCGCGCAGAGACCGTGATCTCTTTAATCAGCTTGGTGAAGATTTTGCCGCGCTTGGCATCCTGGCGACCTTTACGATGTTGGATATTGGCCCATTTACTATGTCCAGCCATATGACTTCCTTGTATTTTTTAACAACGGGATGAAATGTTTTAACTGGCGGATTTTACCACAGGCGCAAGCAGGCTTGGCGGCGGCTTGATTGAGGCAGATAGGCAAGACAAATAAGAACAGGGCCTGATTTACGCAAGCCCTGCGCAATGAAAAACCCGGGAGAACAGCGAAAAATGGCGCTAAACGTTGGCACTCGCCGGCGGGATACCGTGATAGGCTGGCCGCATCATCAGGATGGAAATCAGACTGAGCGAAAAAAGAATCAGTGCCATGCCGATCATCTCCATGCCATCCGGCACTTCATGCAACTGTATCCAGGCCGCAATCACCCCAATCACGGGTGCCAGCATGGAGGCCATACTGGCCACCCCGGCGGGCAACCGCTGCAAGGCAAACAGCCAGAGCAACCAGGCCAACGCGCCACATAACACCACATTAAACAATACCGCGCCGATCAGATAACCCGACCATTGCATACTCGGCGCAGGGACCAGAAAGGCAATCAGCACCATAGGCAGCGAACCCAGCAACATTGGCCAGGCGGTCAGATTGATCAGGTCTAGCGTTGGATGACGTCTGTGCAATTGCTTGGTCATAATCGCAGACACCGCCCACGACACACCAGACAACACTGCCAACAGCATGCTGAAGCTGTCTGCACGCAAATGCAAAGGATCAAAAATAAACAACATGCCCAACACAGCCGAAATCACCGCCAGCCATTGCCAGCCGTGGATACGCTCACCGAGCATGGGCCAGGCAAACAGCAAGGTCCAGAAAGGCATGGTATAAGTCAGCACCGCCGTCTTGCCCGCGCCGCCTTGCACCAGCGCCCACATAAGCACGCCGGTAAACCCCACATTCTGCAAAATGCCGAGCAGCAGCATGGTTGGAAACTCGGTCAAGCCCATTGGCCGCCGCGTCACATACAGCACCAAAAACAACACCAGCGCGCCAAAAAAGGTACGCATGGCGGCAAACTGGAACGGCCCCGCATATTGCAACGCGCTTTTCATCACCACCCAGTTATAGCCCCAGATCAGCGTCAGCACCAGCAGTGCTGTCAGTGCCTGTGAACGCTGTTTAACCAATTGATCCATGCCGTTATCCGCTGATTTAGTTCCAGATATGGGTCACAGCCAGCCACCGCCCATCGGGTTGCTTTTGAAACACCACTTGCACATTGCCACCAAACTGCTGCTTGACGCCATCCTCAGCCATCATGGCTGCTGCCCAATGTCCGGTTTGAGTGACCAGCGTTTCGCTGACCACCGCCTCGTTCATCGTCAGCGCATGTTCAATGACCCCAGCCTGAATCAGGCCAGCAAAAAAATCTGCAACCGCCTGACGGCCCTTCACGACCTGGCCAGCGGGCGCAGGCATCACGATCGCCTGCTCTGCATATAAGGCCGCAATCGCCTGTGGATTTTTGCTGTTAAAGGCAGCATCAAACTGCTGGTTTAACGCTATGAAGTGATCAACATTAGTCATACAAAACTCCTGAATTAAAGACACATTACTATTTAAAATCCCAGGCTGAGATGCCCTGGTCTATCACCCCTAACAGCGCTTGCAAATCCTGGCGCTGCTGCTCGTTTAACCCTTGCATAGACTGGCGCAGCCGCGTGTAATAATCCGGCATCACGGCATCCAGCCGGGCTTGCCCGGCTTCAGTCAGACGCACTTTGACACTGCGCCTGTCTTCTGGCACCAAGATACGCTGGACCAGGCCACCTTGCTCCAGGCCATCCAACAACCCAGTCATGGTGGCGCGCGTCACCCCCAGCTTTTCTGCCAACACCGAGGGCGTAGAAGTCAGGTCAACTTCGCGCATCAACAAAATCAACACCCACCAGCGCCCCTGCAACAAATCGTGTTTACTCAGGCAGGCATCCAGCGCCACTGACAAATCGGTGGCCACACGCAGCAACATCAAGAAGCTCGCAATGGCCGTGACATCGGCTTCCGGATAGCGCTGGGCAAACCGTTGCAGGACTTCTGGGGTAGGAAGATCTCTAAGTTGTAACATAATTAGCCACATTATAGTTAGCCGGCTAATTATGTCAATAAAAATCTGAGGTTTTACTCCACGACACATCGGTGTATATTTAAACGCTCGTGCCCTATGAAAGGAGGAAGTCATGAAGACGCTTCAGCAAGTACTCACTCATAAAACACATCAAGGCATCATTAGTATTGCGCCCAACCGACCGGTGTTTGACGCACTGGTGATTCTGGCGGAATACCAGATTGGTGCACTGGCTGTGATCAAAGACGGCGAACTGGTGGGAATCTTCTCGGAACGCGATTATGCGCGCGAGATTATCCTGAAAGGCCGCTCATCCAAAACCACGCAAGTCAGTGAAGTGATGACGGAAAAAGTCATCACAGGCAAACCGGGTGACCTGGTCGAGTCGGCCATGAACACCATGCTGGAAAAACGTATCCGCCACTTGCCCGTGGTCGATCATGGCAAACTGCTAGGTATGCTTTCGATCGGGGATATTCTCAAAGAGACGATCGACTATCAGCAATCACTGATCAAGCAACTGGAAAGCTATATTCATAGCTGATGCATTTCAGCAGACAACAAAAAAGGGGAGCTCACTCCCCTTTTTTGATTGCCCAGATTGATTCGCACTTACAGATATTTGGCAACCATGGCATTATCCAGGGCAGATGCGGCAATCGGCAGTTTGACAAAATGCCCGCTGCCAGCGGCCTGCTGCACGGCTTCGCCCCGCTTATCAAAAAGCTGCTCCACCACAATGTCGCGGTTACCACTGGGGTGTATCAGTTGCAATTTGTCACCTACAGCAAATTTGTTACGCGCCTGAATGAAAGCCAGCCCCTGCTCTGCATCATAGGCCACCACATCGCCGACATACTGGCTGCGATTGGCACTCGAGTGCCCCTGGACGTAATTTTGGTGCTCGGCGGTATGGTGACGCTGGTAAAAACCATCGGTGTAGCCCCGGTTGGCCAGGTTCTCCAACTCGCCCAGCAAACGCCAGTCAAACGGACGCCCGGCTACGGCATCATCAATCGCCTGGCGGTAATTCTGGCTGGTACGCGCCACGTAGTAGCGCGACTTGGTACGTCCTTCAATCTTGAGCGAATCGACGCCAATGGCAATTAGCTTCTCCACGTGCTCAATCGCCCGCAAGTCCTTGCTATTCATGATATAGGTGCCGTGTTCGTCTTCCATGATAGGCAAAAGCTCGCCAGGACGGCCTTTTTCCTCGATCAGGTAAACCTGGTCTGCCGCCGGATGGCGCGGTAATGAGCCACAGGAAGACAGATTGGATTGTTCCAGCTCGGCCTGAAAATCAAACTCTTTTAAACGGATCACGCCTGCGGCATCGGGCTGGGCATCATGCACCTTGTAATCCCAGCGGCAACTGTTAGTACAGGTCCCCTGATTAGGATCGCGCGAATTGAAATAGCCTGACAGCAGGCAACGGCCGGAATAAGCGATACACAAGGCACCGTGAATAAACACCTCAAGCTCCATATCCGGACACTCCTGGCGGATTTCGGCAATCTCGTCCAGCGATAACTCACGTGACAAAATCACCCGTGTCAGGCCCATGCGCTGCCAGAACTTAACCGAAGCGTAATTGACCGCATTGGCCTGCACCGACAGATGGACAGGCATGTCCGGCCATTGCTCGCGTACCATCATGATCAGGCCAGGGTCGGCCATAATCAATGCGTCGGGCTGCATTTCAATCACCGGCGCCATATCGCGCATATAGGTTTTCACTTTGGCGTTATGCGGTGAAATATTGCTGGCGACAAAAAACTTTTTGCCGCGTGCATGCGCCTCCTGAATGCCAATTGCCAAGTTTTGCATTGAAAAATCATTTTCACGCACGCGCAAGCTGTAGCGCGGCTGACCGGCATACACCGCGTCTGCGCCGTAATCAAACGCCGTACGCATGCGATCAAGATCACCGGCGGGCGCTAACAATTCAGGGGATTTCATTTCAATTTAGTCCATTAAAAAAGCTTATAGCTCAATCACTTGCAGCGAATGCCATTTATTCGCCGATAATTTTCACCAGTACACGCTTGTTACGGCGGCCATCAAACTCACCGTAAAAAATCTGTTCCCATGGGCCGAAATCCAGCTTGCCTTCAGTAATCGCCACCACCACTTCGCGGCCCATGATCTGGCGCTTGATATGCGCATCTGCATTATCCTCACCAGTATCGTTATGGCGGTAGCCACTCACCGGCTCGTGCGGCGCCAACTTTTCCAGCCATATTTTGTAATCATGGTGCAGGCCGCGCTCATCGTCGTTGATAAACACGCTGGCAGAAATATGCATGGCGTTAATCAGCACCAGGCCTTCTTGCACGCCACTTTCACGCACACACGCAACCACGTCACTGGTGATATTCTTGAAATCCATGCGTGCCGGAATGTTAAACCACAGCTCTTTACGAAAACTTTTCATGCTTTCCCTTTCCCCAAATAATGTTATTTTAACATTGACGGTGAGCAGGCCAAACGCGCCCACGCAGCGCAAATAAAAAAGGCCTCCTGAGAGACCTTTTTATGCATACATCACGATTAACTATGGACATCCAGGCTTTGGCTAAACGTCTTGCCCTCATTATCCGTGGCAACCACTTCGAGCTTGCCCGGCGCATCGGGGATAAAACTAAATTTCATGTAAGGATCTTCACTGGTGCCCACACCGACATCGACCGTCATCAACTCCTTGCCGTTGTAGGTAAAGGTGGTTTTGTTGATATAAAACGCAGGCACATAGCCTTGTGAAACCAGGTCGCGCTGCAAGCCGGTTCGCATCACATGTTTAATGTTGAACGTTGCAGTGGCAGGCTCGCCAAATTTTGGCGCATCCACACTCATTTTGATCTTGCCCGCCGCCGCCCGCACTTCGGATTCATTATTATCGACGGTACCGCCACAGCCGCCCGCCGCACGAATCTCGCGCTTACCCATATACAGCTTGCCATCTGCAGTTTCGCCAATCAGGCGCACATAAGAATCGGTTTCCTGACGAATACGGGTCGCCATCTGAAAGCCGTTCAAGCCGTCGGTTAAATGATAAGTGGACGCCAATTGTATCGGGTTGGCATCGACGATCACATACAGTTTCTTTAACTGGATGCCGTTGGCCGCCGCCTTGTCGTAAATGAAAGTGACGGGCACCTGTGCGCCGCTCTCGGCGCGGCGTGGCCCCTCCACTTTCAGGAAGTCAACTTCCTGAATCTCCCGTTTGGGGAAAAAAGCCTCTTTCACTACTGTCCATAACTTGGGATCCGCCTCTGCATGCACCACACTTGCCGCACAGAAAGCCAACAACCCTACGACCATCATCCATGTTTTTTTCATACGATTCCCCATCTTCCATTTTTATCTTAGATTGCATGAAAAGGATTTTCTTATGCTTTGACAAATACAATATGTGATACGCATCACATTGACCCTCACATTTTGCTCGGGTCGCCAGATGGCCGCATCACATACGCCGGGTCACGGTACTCTTCAAAATTCAGCTCCACGCCATTACCGGCCGGATCCCGCAAGTTGATCTGACGAACCCCATTGGCCAGGATGCGCGTGGTGTAAGTGATGCCGTGCGCCTGCAAGTGCGCCTCCATGGCAGGCATGTCTGTGCAGGTGAATGAAACATGGTCATAGGTGCCATGCACATGCAACTGCGGCGCTTCTGCCGTTTTGTACTCGGCCAGATGAATCACATCGTTATCACCGATATACAGCCAATAGCCATAGGTGGTACTCGCCACCCGCTTGCCCACCGTCAGCCCAAGCACCTCGCAATAAAAATCGCGCAGTTTGTGCATGGTTTCGCGGTCAGAGCGAAAATTGACATGATTGATTTCGGTCAGTGGCATAGTAATCCTGTGAGGTCCCGTGTGTTAAGTGGCATGCAAGTCGGCCACTATAGTACAAAACTTAATCGCCCTCAAATTGATACAAGGCAAAGCCTTGGACGCCAGCATTGGCTAAATGTTGCATCCCGCCCAAATCGGGCAGATCAATGATAAAAGCAGCCTGCGTTACCAGCCCGCCCAGCTGCCGAATCAACGCGACCGCGGCCAGTGCGGTGCCACCGGTAGCGATCAGATCATCCACCAGCAAAATGCGCTCATTTGCCTGAATCGCATCGGCATGAAGCTCCAGTGTATCGGTGCCATATTCGAGACTGTAAGACTGCTTGATGGTCTGCGCTGGCAATTTGCCCGGTTTGCGCACCGGCACAAAGCCTGCTCCCAAGCGTGCAGCCAATGCTGCGCCAATAATAAAGCCCCGCGCCTCCACGGCGACCACCTTATCTACCTGCATCAGGGAACAATGTGCTGCCAGCGCATCCAGCATCGCTGCAAACCCCTGCTTATCCTGCAACAAAGGCGTAATATCCCGAAACTGAATGCCGGGTTTTGGGTAATCGGGAATCGTGCGTATCAGTGACAACATACTCTAAACATCCAATAAAAAACGCGCCCGTCTGGGCGCGTTGATCACAAAACAGAGACCTGCAACAATCTCGTGGCAAGTCGCCCGCATGTTAGCTGCCAGCAGCGTTTTGCTGACGTACGCGAATATGCAATTCACGCAATTGCTTCTCGTCCACCTCGTTAGGCGCATTGGTCATCAGACATTGTGCGCGCTGGGTTTTCGGGAAGGCAATCACATCACGGATTGATTCGGCGCCAGCCATCAGGGTAACCAAACGATCCAGACCAAATGCCAAGCCGCCATGCGGTGGCGCACCGTATTGCAGTGCATCCAGCAAGAAGCCAAATTTCTCTTGCGCTTCTTCCTTGCTGATCTTCAATGCATCAAACACCTTGGACTGCACCTCTTGCTTGTGGATACGCACGGAACCACCACCCACTTCCCAACCGTTGAGCACCATGTCATACGCTTTAGACAAGCAAGCGCCTGGATTGCTGACCAACAGGTCTTCATGACCATCTTTCGGTGCAGTAAACGGGTGATGCAAGGCGACCCAACGGTCTGCATCTTCGTCGTGCTCAAACATCGGGAAATCCACCACCCACAATGGCGCCCACTGACGACCATCGACATGGCCTTTTTCATGGCCAACCTTGGTGCGTAGTGCGCCCAGGGCTTCATTGACGATCTTGGCTTTATCGGCGCCAAAGAATACGATGTCCCCGTTTTGCGCACCCGTGCGCTCAAGCACGGCTTGCAAGGCATTCACGTGAATGTTCTTCACAATCGGGCTTTGCAGACCTTCTTCGTTCAGTTTGGTAATGTCGTTGATCTTGATATAAGCCAGACCTTTGGCGCCATAAATTTTGACGAATTCGGTATAGGCATCAATCTCAGAGCGGCTGATGGCCGCTCCGTTAGGCACGCGAATCGCAGCCACGCGGCCACCGGCCATATTGGCAGCACCGGCAAACACTTTAAAATCCACATCCTTCATCACATCGGTGAGCTCAGTGATTTCCAGTGTCACGCGCATATCAGGCTTGTCAGAACCGTATTTGTTCATGGCCTCAGAGAAGGGCATGCGCGGGAATTTGGCGGGCAGGTCGATGTCCTGCACCTTTTTCATCATGCGACGAATCATCTCTTCGACGATGTCCATGATGTCGTTTTCTTCCAGGAAAGAAGTTTCAATATCCACCTGGGTAAATTCTGGCTGGCGGTCTGCGCGCAGGTCTTCGTCACGGAAACATTTGGTGATTTGGAAGTAACGGTCAAAACCGGACACCATCAGCAATTGTTTGAACAATTGTGGTGACTGTGGCAGTGCAAAAAACATGCCGTGGTGTACGCGTGAAGGCACCAGGTAATCACGTGCGCCTTCTGGCGTCGAACGGGTCAGCATCGGCGTTTCTACTTCGATAAAGCCATTTTCATCGAGGTAGTCACGCAGGTTTTTCGCCACTTTGTAACGCAACATGAGGTTTTTCTGCATGGCCGGGCGGCGCAGATCGATATAGCGATGCTCCAGACGAACGGTCTCAGTCAGGTTGTCGTCATCCAGCATGAACGGCGGTGTCAATGAAGCATTCAGCACTTCGATCTCTGTCGCCAGCATCTCCACTTCGCCGGTTGGCAGGTTGGGATTCACGGTGCCTTCAGGACGGGCACGCACTTTACAGACCACACGCAACACAAATTCATTACGTACGGTTTCTGCGATGGCAAATGCGTCTTTGGTATCCGGGTCAATCACGATTTGCGCCAGACCTTCGCGGTCCCGCAAATCAATAAAAATCACCCCCCCGTGGTCGCGACGACGGTGAGCCCAGCCACACAGGGTCACGGTTTGTCCAATATGTTCGCGGTTCAAGTGACCGCAGTAATGTGTACGCATCATAATAATTTTATAAAGTTTAAAGTGGTGTTGCGGTTAATGTTGTTTAGGCAAGGGCGCCACTGTACCCATGCTGATGATGTATTTCAAGGCCTGATCTACGCTCATATCCAGCTCGATCACATCTGCCTTGGGCAGCATCAAAAAGAATCCTGAGGTCGGATTAGGCGTGGTCGGCACATACACACTGACATATTCTCCCTGCAAGTGCTTGCTCACATCGCCACCCGGCGTGCCGGTTAAAAAAGCGATGGTCCAGACGCCCTGCCGTGGGTACTGAATCAACAATGCCTGGCGAAATGCGTTACCGGAGTCAGAAAACAAGGTATCTGATACTTGCTTGACGCTGGAATAAATAGACTTGACCACAGGCACGCGGACCAGCAAGCCTTCCCATAACACAATCAGTTGCTGACCAAAAATGTTGGTCGCTACCAGACCGGTCGCCAAAATAATGCCCACGGTCAGAATCACGCCAAACCCTGGAATATCCACACCCAGCCAGGCTTCTGGCCGCCAGGCGGCGGGCAACAACAGCAGACTCTGGTCCAGCGTTTGCACTAAAGTTTTTAGCACCCACACCGTAATGAACAATGGAACCAGTACCAATAACCCTGTAATAAAGTATTTTTTCATGCTTGTCTTTTTAGTGGCAGGCGCAACCCGGTGAGCACTTGGCAGCGTCTCCGGTACTGGCAGATTCAGACGTAGAACTGCGCTTGGCTGACTGGTTGTTTTTGAAATCGGTGGCATACCAGCCACTGCCGGTCAGCTGAAAATTGGGCGCCGACACTTGCTTGCTAAAGGTTTGCTGCTGGCATTGCGGACAAGCCTCCACTGCAGGCGCAGAGACCTTACGCATTAACTCTTGCTGGTAACCACAGGCGGTACATTGAAAATCGTAGATAGGCATTTTGAACGTCAACCGAAAGATAACTTGCTTAAAAACTAAACAAAAACAAATTATACCCGATTCGCGTTACAAATCATAAAAAGCAGCGCGATGTATTTGAATTAAAAAGACTTTAAGGAACCCGCCATGCAATCACTGTCACTTAAAACACCCCTTAGCCTGATCGCACTATTTTTTCTGAGCTTAGCCAGCCGCGATTTGAACATCCATCACACCATGCTATCGCTAGATCAAAAAGCCGACACAGTGAAAGTAGCAGCCCTCACGCCAGCCGAATTGGCAGCCACCCAGCGCCCACTCAGGATCAAACAGGCGGACTAAGCACCCCCCAGCTAAACCATCAGCCACTAAAGCTGTGATTCATAAGCTGATTGGTCAAGCAGCCCTTCTGCACCACTGGCAGTCGCTGCCAGCTTGAACAACCAGGTGTCATAAGGATGATCATTAATGCGCTCAGGTGAAGATAACGCCTGTTCATTGACGGCGTCCACGACCCCGGTCAAGGGCGCATAGAGATCAGAACCGGTCTTGACTGACTCAATCAGGCCGCACACCGCCCCTTGCTCAACAGACTGCCCCACTTTGGGCGGGTCCACAAACACCACATCCCCCAGCATATTTTGGGCGTAATCAGTAATCCCAACCAGCCATAATCCATCTTCGCCTTGCGCTGCCCAGGTGTGGTCTTTGGAAAAGAAGTATTTCAAGCCTGCTGACATAGAATTTAAAAATCAAAAGTTTAGTAGATAATTATTGTGCCATAGTCTGCACAACGCGCCAAAACTTATTCAGACAGGCAAGCAAATTGCTTAACTTTTCACACGAAAAAATTGCGATAAGTGATTGACGCTGAATAATTACTGGGCAATAATGAGGCGGGTTTCAGGAAGGTTGATTATGAGTTTTTACAAGCACTGTTTTAAAGTTTTACTAATGTGTTCAATTGCTTTTGCACCTGCGGGTCAAGCCATTGCCAAATCATCCTCCAAGAAACAAACCGTTTCTGCGAGCAAAAGTAAAAAATACAGCGCGCGCGTTTCTTCACAGTACCGCGTTAACCCTGAAAAAACCAAAGGGATGCGCCCGGTGAAATTACACTCACATGCCAGAAAAGCGGCGCGACCGACGGTCGATGCCGAGATGTTTGATTCGTTCCAAGGCAAATCGCTCAACAATGGCAATTTGTCCATCGCCTCAACCAAGGCGCTGGTGATGAACCAGAACACGCACGAGATCATTTACTCCAAAAACCTCGATACGCCGACACCGATTGCCTCTGTCACCAAACTCATGACTGCCATGGTCGTGCTGGATGCAAAACTTAACCTGAATGAAGAAGTATCCATTACTGAAATGGACGTTGACTACCTGAAAGGCACTTCTTCACGCCTGCCTGTCGGCACCACCATGACACGTGCCGACCTGTTGAACCTGGCTTTGATTGCCTCCGAAAACCGTGCAGCTTCTGCGCTGGCAACGCACTATCCAGGTGGTAAGGCCCGTTTTATCCAGGAAATGAACGCCAAAGCAGCCAGCCTGGGCATGATGAATACGCATTTTGAAGACTCCACCGGCCTGACCAGCAACAATGTCTCAACCGCCATGGACTTGGCCAAAATGGTTCACGCCGCGTATCAGTACCCATTAATACGCCAGATTACGACCACATCTGATTACGACTTATATGTGAATAGCAGACGCCAGCCGATACACTTTCACAATACCAATGCGTTGGTGCGTGACAGCTCCAACAGCAGCTGGGAAATTGGCCTTTCCAAAACAGGGTACATCAGTGAAGCAGGCCGCTGCCTAGTAATGCAGGCAACCATTGCGGGTGAACCACTCATCATGGTGTTGCTGGACTCCGTTGGCAAATTGACCCGGATAGGCGATGCCAAACGCATCAAAAAATGGATGGAACACAACTACAGCACCCTGACCTCCCAGAGCGCGGGCTCCGGCATTGTGCTGACCGGCCTGTCGATGAGCAAGTCTCTGAATGAAGAAGCCAATTAATCCTGAACTCTCATAAAAAAGGCCCGCATCCAGCGGGCCTTTTTTATGAGAGAAAGTTTAATGCTCTGCGCCATCAAACTCAGGATCATAACCTTCACTGATCGCCGATTTTTGCTTGTGCTGCTGCCACTGTTTGCGCAAAGCTTCTTTTTTCTCGGGACTCAAGCTTTGAAACTGCTGGTAACGTTTGCGCGCATTCTCGCGCTCGTAGGGCGTCATGCGGCTCCATTTCACCAGTTGATGCTGGATGCGCTGCTGCTTCTGCGCATCCATTTTTGGATACTCCTTGGCAATATCGAGCATTTTTTCACGCTGCCAGGGCCGCAAGCTATCCCACTCACTGGCCAAAGGCGCCAACACGGTTTTCTGCTGTTCCGTCAACTGTGCCCAAGTCACATTGGCCGCAGGATCGGCCGGGGCCAGGTCATTCTTGATCGCCCCGATATCGGCCATCGCCATCACACTCGAGGCAGCGGCCTCGCCCGGGAACGCTTCTGCAGCCACAAAACTCGGCAACGAAGTGCCGAAACAGAATATCCACCCTATCCACAAAGAATGATTTCGTATCATTTCTCATTATTCCATGAAAGCATTTTGTATCGCCCGGCGCACAACCCTACCCAAAGCGCCATCAAATATCTTCTGAATACTGCCAGGCAGCAAACCCGTTATCGACAAATGCCTCGACAGGCATATCATCGCTGAGCAACAGCGCATCATCATTCTGGCTGTTAGAGATAAACATCAAGCCCACCGCAAAAAAGATAGAGAACGCGGCCATCCCAGCGACACGGGGATGCCCCCATGAAGCCCATGACAACACATCCGACCAACCGGAACGGGCCTGATGCGCAGCTGCATGTTGCGCCAAAGCAGCCTGACGGGCCTTCGCCAACCGGTCTTGTACTGCGGCAGACAGCGGCCGATCATCCTGCTTGAGTGCCTGCACCCCTTCGCGCAGAGGGGTGGGCAAGTCATCATCCACGTGACGTTGTATCCTCATGCCTTACTCCTTGTTTGGCAGTTTCCGGCGACCAATGCCGGCCTGCTCCATTAACGTTGATAACGCACTGACTGCTCTGGAGCAGTGCGTTTTAACACTTCCTTCTGAACATCCCATCACCGACGCTGTTTCAGCAACGTCTAATTCCTCCCAATAACGCAGGACGAAGGCTTCCCGTTGACGTGCCGGTAATTTTGCCAGGGCTTTTTCAATCAGGCGCATCACTTGTGACCGCTCGAGTTGCTCGGCAGGATCCCCTTCCTGGGTTTCCACCTCTATCGTTTCAAGTGGGTCATAGTCTTCATCCTCTTGCGAACCGAGTGACGAAAACAGACTGGTCCACAAGTTGCGCACTTTCTGCCGCCGCCAGTAGTCGCGCATGGTATTTTGCAAAATGCGCTGAAACAACAATGGATATTCTTCAATCGGCTTGCTGGCGTATTTTTCAGCCAGCTTCATCATGGCATCCTGCACAATATCCAGTGCGGCATGATCGTCACGCACCGCATACGCCGTTTGCCTGAAGGCCCGTTTTTCAACCTGGCGTAAAAAATCCGATAGTTCTTGCGCACTCGCCACTACAAATTCCCATTCCCGCGATCGTCAGTTTCTCATGCTGACAAAGGTGCCATTTTTGCGACATTGTTGTGAGTGTTTATCCGTCTAAAACAAATATGCACGGTTTTATCTCTCTCTGACAGGGAGTATATCAGTTTTAAATTTAATTACTGTTAGAATAAGCCTGCGAATTGCCACGTGATAACGGCCACAAGCTCAATAGCAAAAGCACACTATTTATGCTCACAATTAAAAAATAATGTTTATGCCTTATCCAGTAAATTGCCAAGTAGTGCAAGCCGCCGCTCGGCAACCCTGCGTTTTTTCTGCGTGCGACTTATGATGATCAGCACGATTGAAAGAACCCCTGATATCCAGCACTTGCGCCTGTACACGCTCTTCAGGCTCGGAGCCTCGGGCATGTTGTTTGGCAGCCAGTTGTGGCCATTTTTTCGCAATGCCCCGGCAGAACCCTCGCTCACCTTTTGGGCATTGCTGCTATTCTTTTTATACGCGATTGCTGTCAGTGTCAGCTTTGAGTCCCTGCAATGCAAGCAAGGGCTAGCCGTCAAGATCCAGACTAGCCTCGACATTGTTTTTATCGTGCTCATGCTGCATTTTTTACCTGGCAACCAGAGTGCGATTGGGTTGCTGCTCATCATCAATATCATCTTTGCCGGGCTGATCAGCGATGGCCGCTTTGCCATGTTTTATGCCGCCATTGCCACCATAGGCATTCTGCTCGAGAACACTTTTCAGCTGTTAAACCGCAACGTGCCCATGAACGACTACAGCAATGCAGTGCTGTTGTCATTGAGTTGCTTTGCCACGGCCTGGCTGGCACAAACGCTGACTGCACGCATGCAAAGCAGTGAAAAGCTGGCCAGCCAGCGTGGGCGTGATATTGAACATTTAGCCAAAACTAACGCCCTGATCACGCAAGAAATGCCTAACGGGGTGCTGGTGATAGACCAGCACCAGCAGCTCAAACACTACAACCTGCAAGCCTGCAAGCTGCTGGGGTTGGAAGAATCACAAATGCTGGCAGCGCTGGAACTCTCCACCCCGGTGGAGCAACTGATTCCGGCAATCATGCAATTATTGCGCACGACGCCCTCGGCCAAACTGGCCTCGCCAGATGCCACCAAACTCAGTATCAACAATCGCGACCTCGGTATCCGCTTTCACGCCATCTCAGAAAATGCAGACAATGGTGTGGTGATTTTTATTGAGGACTGGTCACAAATACAAACCCAGGCCCACCAGGTAAAACTGGCAGCACTGGGCAGACTGACAGCGAATATCGCGCACGAAATCCGCAATCCGCTCAGTGCGATTAGCCATGCGACGCAACTCATGCAAGAAGACTCGCAGCAGCCAGGCACGCAGCGCATGCTGCAAATTATTTCTGACAACGTGCAGCGGCTGGACCAGATTATCAAGGATGTGCTGGAGTTGAACCGGCGCGACCGCACCAATCAGGAAAAATTAAATATCAACAGCTTTGTGCTGGAGTTTTATCAACAGTTTTGTGCGGTAGAAAAGATTGCCCTGAGTGATTTCACACTCAGCTTGCCTGCAGCAGAGACCGGCATTATTTTTGATCGTCGACACATCAACCAGATTTTATGGAATCTGTGTAAAAATGGATGGCGGCACAGTCAGCAACAGGCACAAAGCCTGCAACTGAACGTCGTGAGCGATAAAAGCGGACAGTTTATTCACCTGCTGGTCAAAGACGATGGCCAAGGCGTGGACCCGAAAATTCAACCCCACTTGTTCGAACCGTTCATGACCACGGAGAAAACCGGGACAGGGCTGGGCTTGTTTATCGCAAGAGAGCTGGCTGAGGCCAATGGCGCAAAATTAAGTTATACCACGGGGGCCGGTGGCACCCAATTTTCACTGACAGTTAAAAAGGCAATTGTTTAAATGGCAAACACTTATCGTTGTCTCGTAGTTGATGACGAAACCGATATTCGCGAACTGGTCGTCCTGACACTGGAACGTATGGGCATACAGGCCGAGAGCGCCAGTACCGTCACCGATGCAAAACATATGCTGCAGTCTTTCAGCTATGACTTGTGCCTAACCGATATGCGTCTGCCGGATGGCTTGGGCCTGGAACTGGTACAGCACATCAATGCACAATTTCCGGGGCTACCCGTTGCGGTAATTACGGCTTATGGCAGTGCAGAAAATGCGGTTTCTGCGCTCAAGGCCGGTGCCTACGACTACATCACCAAACCGATTTCACTCAAACAGTTGCGGCCATTGGTCGAGTCTGCGCTCAAGCTTTCCTCGCAAAAAGAATCTCAAGGAGCCAACACCGTCGATTTGATTGGGGCGTCTCCGGCCATGGGCTATGTCAGGACCATGATTGCCAAGCTGGCACGTAGCCAGGCCCCTGTTTACATCAGCGGGGAGTCTGGCAGTGGTAAGGAGCTGGCCGCACGTCTCATCCACCAGAACAGCGCCCGCAAGGACCAGTCTTTTGTCGCAGTTAACTGTGGCGCCATCCCCGAGAACCTGATGGAAAGCGAATTCTTTGGCTATAAAAAAGGGGCTTTTACCGGCGCCGTTCAGGATACGCAAGGCCTGTTTCAGGCCGCCAGTGGGGGCACCTTGTTTCTGGATGAAGTAGCCGACTTGCCATTGGCCATGCAGGTGAAACTGCTGCGCGCGATTCAGGAGAAAAAAGTCCGCGTGGTGGGGAGCACCATTGAAGAAGCGGTGGATGTACGCATCATTTCTGCCACGCACAAAAACCTCAATGCCATGATGGAAAAAGGCGAATTCCGGCAGGATTTGTATTACCGGCTCAATGTGATTCAGCTCAAAATGCCGGCCTTGCGTGAACGCCCCGAAGACATTCCGGAGTTGACAGAACGTTTGCTGACCAAGTTGTGCCAGACACAAGGCATAGACATCCCGGTGATTGCCGATGATGCCAAAGTGTTTATTCAGCAACTGCCCTTTCATGGCAATGTCCGTGAACTCGAAAACATGCTGGAACGCGCACTGGCGCTATGCGATGGCCAGACCATTACGGTAGAGGACTTGTCGCTGGAGGACATGCCGGCGCAACTCAGTGATCGCCCGGTGTTGCCCTGGAAGGCCCCTGTATTGGAGCGCGCCAACGAACCCGTGGCGAAAGCGGCTGAGGTGGTCCCGCCAGCCAGCGCCGCACCCGCGACGGCCCCCGGGACCATGTTACCGATGGATGTGAGCTTGTCTGATTATCTGGAAGACATTGAAAAGCGCACGATTCTGCAAGCCCTGGAGAAAACCAACAACAATAAAACTGCGGCGGCCAAATTACTGGGCATCAGTTTCCGCACTTTGCGCTACCGTTTATCCAAGCTAGGATTATCGAAAGAGCAAGACGCGGACCTGGAGGACGCAGACGGCGACGAAGAGTAAAACAAAAAGGCGACCAGAAGGTCGCCTTTTTTCATCCAGTCAGGGTTAGCTTAATACAATCGCCAGATAGGCCAGGTAGAACAGGCCGTTGACAAGCAGGTGCCATACCAGCAAACCACCTTTGGCAATGCGGTAACGCACCCAGATGGCCGCCAACAGGGTGATCAGGATGCCCAGCGCGACCTCTTGTCGCGGAGACCAGTCAGTCAACATAATGCCGATTGCCGGCAACAAAGTACCTTGAAACACCATGGCACCGGTAATATTGCCAAACGCCAGCGTGTCTTTGCCTTTGCGTATCCACAAAATGCTGTTCACCTTTTCGGGCAATTCAGTAGCAATCGGGATAATCAGCAAAGACAGCAACAAGGCTGACACGCCCAAAATGGCAGCCGCAGTTTCCACCTCGTTAATAAAGCCTTTGGCACCGACGATAAGCAAGCCCAAGCCAAGCAACAATTGCAGCAGAATGGTGACCATGTTGGTGGGCAAGCCCAACCGGGATAACATCATGACATCCTCGGCCTCCGTCGCATGCCCCTCCTCCACCAGGCCTTTAGACGCCTTGATGGTCATCAGCACATACACAAAGTAGATCAGAATCATGAGGATACTGATAGCGTAGCGCACCATGGGGACAGTGTGCGGAATAAACATGGCCACCGTGGCAAAGACAAATGCCAGAATAAAGAAATTCAGATCACGGATCAGGCCAGTGCGCTCGGGACGGATATGACCGTGTGCGCCACGACGCTTTAAGACTGAAAAAGCCATCAAACTGATAGATAAGGTTGCCAGCATCAAGGGCGCGCCCAAAATGGCACCCACCCCGATGTCATTGCCGGCATGGCTATCGCCCGTGGAGGACGTATACGAAAAAATCGCCAGCAATGGCACCAGCGTCTCTGGCAACGCAGTCCCCACCGCCGCAAAAATTGAGCCGGTCACGCCTTCAGAAATCCCCAGGCGCTCCCCCAAATGTTCCAGCGCGTTGGTAAACACCTCTGCGGCCACTAAAATCAACACCAGCATCAGCAATAATTGTAAAAAAACCATACCTGTCCCTGTCTGGCGGTCATGAATCCTGCATGCGTCCACCGCCCGATCCGCATGTGCATGCCAAAGGTGTGCACGCGGGCGAAATCATAACGCAATTCGGTCAAATTCACCTACAATGTTTATATGTCACGCTACTTGTCACCCATGATAGAAATTGATCATGCTGGCTTTGCCAGTCATGCGCGCATCATCACCTCGCCCAATCAGGACGACAGGCCTGAGCATGCAGCCATCGACATGATCGTGATCCACAATATCAGCCTGCCACCGCAACAATATGGCGGCGAGGGCATTACACAGTTATTCACCAACCGGCTGAATGCGGACGAACACCCTTACTACGCAGAAATTGCGCAACTCAGAGTATCTTCACATTTTCTGATCCGCCGAACCGGTGAACTATTGCAGTATGTGAGTTGCGCGCAGCGGGCATGGCATGCTGGCGTTTCACAATGGCAAGGCCGCGAACGATGCAACGACTTTTCAGTTGGTATTGAACTGGAAGGCTGTGATATTGAGGCGTTTGAAGATGCGCAATATGTCACCTTGCAAGCCCTGGTCAAGGCGCTACAGCAACGCTATCCCATCCAGCATATTGTCGGCCACGCAGACATTGCGCCGGGGCGCAAAACCGACCCCGGCCCGTTTTTTGACTGGCAGCGCCTCTCTACGAATACTTAAGACTTCGTAGCCTTATCCAGGCTCACTGCCATCACCCCTGCCAGCACCAGCAGGGTACCCAGCCCCTGTACCCATGAAAGATGCTCGCCCAGAAACAGGTAGGCAAGCATAATGGTCGAAACCGGGCCTATCGCACTGATCAGCGAGACTTTGCGGCTCCCCAATTGTTGGATGCCGAGATTCATCAACACCGAAGGCAGTACAGTCGCCACCAGCGCCATCAGCAAAGCCAGCATGTATACCGCCTGCGGGAATGAGGCCACCTTTTCGTACGAGCCATTGCAAGCAAAATGCGTAGCGCTCGCAAGCGCAGCCAAGCCCATGGTCAACGCGGTAAAGCGGCTGGCCCCCAACTTGGGAATCAGTTGCCCGCTCACCAGTAAATAACCGGCATAGACAATCGCACTTAGTAACACCAGCCCAGCGCCATACAAGGTGTCTGCAGAATCGAATCCCGCCAGCACCACATCATGCCAGACCACCAGCACGACACCTGCATAGCTGGTCACCATGGCAAACCACTCACGCCGGGTAATCTGGTGTTTAAGAAAAATCGCACTCATGACAACGACCAAGGTTGGGTATAGGAATAAAATGACTCGTTCCAGCCCGGCAGAGACATAACGCAAGCCTTCAAAATTAAGCCACATCGACCCATACCCGCCAGCCATCGCTAACAATGCCAGCTTCCACCAGTCGTGGCGCGCCATACGCACAGGCGTGCCTTGGCGCATAGCCCACCAGCCAAGTGCAGCGAAGAAAGGAATAGCAAACGCCATCCGCAAGGAGATCAAGGTCGCTGCATCTACATGATAGGCATAGGCCAGCTTGACCATAATCGCTTTTGACGAAAAGGCCACGGAGGATAACAGTACCAACATGGCACCGTAATAGGGGTGTGTCGCGTCTTTCATATGTGCCCTAAATAAAAGGGCTCGCCGGGAGGGAGGAACAACAGATCAACCGCGGAGAGCCCGCGGTTGCATGAGATTTACGACAAGCAGCAACCGCGGCACGCTGTGGCGACTAGCCACAATGCCTTTCGGTGCATTGCCAACACAATAGTTGAGAAAAATTGCTTGTTCATAAGGTTGGGCAATTTACGTGGATTGGCAAAAATGGTCAAGCGTCTTGTGATACACCGACGACAATTGCCTGATGTTGGATGATTACCACGATAGCCTCAACTTAAGCCAAGCGGCTTTTGCAGGGTGATCAGCTGCATGTTTTCGACCTTGGCCTGCCACATCTCTGGCTGGTTGGGAAACGGCCTGACCTCCCCGGTCGGCTGATAACCCAGCCGCTGATAAAACGCGATTAATGCCTGCCGCAGACTGACAACCGCCATTTGGCTGGCCCGCACCTGCCAATGCTCCACCGCCCATTGCTCAGCCGCCAGAATCACTGTTTTGCCATACCCGCGGTTCTGTGCAGTCGGCTCTACGGCAATCATGCCCAGATGCACGGTCTGCTGTACAGCATGCCATTCGGCACACAGCGTCACCGTCAATTGTGATGCCAGCCAGCCTGTGAGTATCTGAACATCATCCCGAGCGAGAAAACTCAGCACCTCCTCTGGCGTGGTACGCTTGCCATCGAGCAAATCAGCCTCCGTGGTCCATCCTGCCCGGCTGCTCTCGCCGCGATACGCACGATTCACCAGTGCCGCGATGATATTGGCCTCCTGCGCTTGCGCAGGTCTAATCACTAACTCAGTCATGACCTTATTGTGCTAATTTTTCAATGCGATGTTGTACCACCAAACTGCCTATCATATCGCCCTCGACATTCACGGCAGTCCGGACGGTATCGAGCAAGCGGTCTATAGGCAACAAAATGGCAATGGCTTCAGCCGGCAATCCCACGCTTTGTAACACCATCACCATTGTCACCATGCCCGCACTGGGAATCCCCGGGGCCCCCATGGCCGCGATCATGGTGGTTAAACACACCACCAACTGCTGCCCCAGCGACAAATCAATCCCGGCCAGTTGTGCCACAAACAAGGCCGCCGCCGCTTCATACAGGGCTGTGCCGTCCATATTCATGGTTGCCCCTAGCGGCACTACAAACCCGGCAATCTCAGGCTTCACATGCATGTTTTGCGTCGCACAACGCATCGTCACCGGCATGGTCGCATTGCTAGAACTGGTGGCAAATGCCGTCACCAACGCCTCCCGGGCTTGCCGCAAAAACCACACAGGATGTTTGCCTGTAAACAGAAACAACAAGACCGGTAAAACAATCACACCATGAAACAAGGTCGTCCCGGTCACCACCAGCATAAACTTGGTCAAAGAGGCAAACAGGCTCACATCCTGGGTTGCGACCAGCTTGAATAACAGTGCAGCAATCCCCCATGGTGCCAGCCGCATGATCCAACCAATCATCTGCATGCTTAGACCCATGCCCTCTTCAAACAACGCCAGCCATTGCGGATAGCGCTCGGACGCCATCACCAGCGCAATGCCCAAACACATGGCATAAGCAACAATCGCCAGAATATTACCCTCGGCCAGCGCCTTGAAGGGATTCATGAATATGCCGTGCAAAAACTGTGTGAAAAACTCGGGCAGGCTCATCTGCCTAGATTCAAACTGCTGCATGGCATGCGAAAACATTTCCAGATGCAGCCCTGCCCCCGGTTTAAAAAGATGACTCGCAGTCAACCCAATCACCACCGCGATGATGGTCGTGGTAGCAAAAAACAGCAAAGTCGTTTTCCACACCACATCGATCTGGCGATGCTGGCGCAGATTAGCGATGCCAGTCACAATCGCGCAAAACACCAATGGGATCATCACCATTTTCAACAAATCAATGAACAAAGTGCCCACTAAGTTCGCCGCATAAAGCGCCACCCCATGTTCACCGGTATGCGCCAACCAGCCAAAAAAGACACCCCCAATGGCAGCAATGAATATTTGAACGTTGAGGCTGGGGAATTTCATTTTTTTGGCATTTTAAGGGAACAATGGCTTGGAAACATCATACTGCAACTCGGGTGAGTAATCACAGCATTGAAAGGGGAATAGGCTTAATGCATAACCAGCTCTTAAGACAGCCTTATTGCAAGGCCTAAACTTAGCAGACCACTTGGCGTACCGCCAGTAGGTACGCCTTAGCCAATTAAGCAGACTTTTCAAACACCGCCGCAAAAAACCCATCCGTGCCATGCAGATGAGGCAATAATTTCAGATAGTCACCTGTATCCATCGCAATATTTTGCTGGGCTAAAACTTCATTGGCAGGGATGAGTTTGAAGTCAGGGTGTGCAGCAAGAAAGGCTTCGGCGATGGCCTCATTTTCTTCACGTAACAAGCTACAGGTCGCATACACAACGCGGCCACCGGCTTTGCATAGCTTGGCGGCGCGGGCGAGGATATTGGTTTGCTTCACATTGAGCTCAGCCACATCTTCTTCAGCCTGCCGCCATTTTAAATCCGGGTTGCGGCGCAAGGTGCCTAGACCGCTACAAGGCGCATCAACCAGCACACGATCAAACTTGCCGTTGAGGCGTTTGAGTTTGAGGTCGTTTTCGTTGTTAATCAGTTGTGCTTGCAGGTTGGAGAGGCCGCTGCGTTTTAAGCGTTGGCCAAGGTTGTTGAGACGTTTTTCGGAGACATCAAAGGCATATAAACGCCCGGTATTTTTCATCAATGCGCCCAGCGCCAGCGTTTTGCCGCCCGCCCCTGCGCACAAGTCGGCGACCATCTGGCCGCGTTTGGGGGCAACCAGATAGCTGAGCAACTGGCTACCTTCATCTTGCACCTCGATTTTGCCTTCGGTAAACAGGATGTGTTTGCCGATATTGAGACGCGAGCCCATGCGGATACCGACGGGAGAGTACGGCGTAGGCGTGATCACATTATCTTTGACCGTGTTTTCCGCCAGCATACGGGCCAGCACTTCTTCGCGGCTGGCCTTGATGGTGTTGACGCGCAAATCCAGACTGGCTTGCTCAAACATGCTGCGGCAGATGGTCATGGCTTCTGTCTCGCCATATTGTTCAACCAGCTTTTGCCAGAACCAGTCGCGCACATCGGCCAGCACGGCTGGCGCAAAGCCTTCACTGTTTTTCGCTTTGATGGTGACGGCCCATTCTTTTTGACGCTCGTCGAGCATCTCATCCAAATCACGGATGCTTTTGCCCTCTATTTTAAGCAGCAAGGCGATAATGAGCTTGCGTGTGTCTTCTTGTTCATCGGGCTCGCTGACACTCACTTCACGTAAATAACGATAGCGACGCAAGACGCCGTAGGCGGTTTCAGCCACCCAAGCGCGGTCTTTGGTGCCCAGCTCGCGATGCTGACGGAAAAATTCGCCGAGCTTGGCATCGGCCGGACTTTCAAATTTCAGCAGGTCGTTTAACAGCATCGCCGTCTGGCGCATCAGGGATTGGTTCATCAGGTTCTTTCAATACTTACGATAGTTGCAATATTTGCGTTATTCGGCGCTCAAGCGCGTGGCCACTTGCTCAATCACCATGCCGTTTTTCTCGAGCTTTTTGATTTTAACCGGCACATAGCGATAGCCGCTGGCCAGCCATAATTCCACTTTTTCATCTGTGTCACCACGGGTGTGCGCAATATGCAGGGTAGACACAGACCGCTCGGCAATCTCTAACGTCTCCTCACCTTCAAACACATACTCATATTCGCCCAGCCGGCGGCCATTGGTTAATGTCACGCGCATTTCTTGCAGCGGCGGTACAAACATAAACTGATACATAAAACTCAGAATGTCTTGCGTATTGGCGGGCAACTCGCGCTTTTGCTCACCCTTGCTGGTTTTGAGGGTCAATTCACCGATCGCCCAGTTAAAGGTCGCCTCATAGGTTTTACTTTCACGGCTACCAAACGCATAACGGTAATAGCTAGGCCTGAGCCCAGCGGGCCCTACCTCACCGCGACTTTGCTGTTCAAGGGAGGGATACAACAATTTTAACAGGCCCTTGCCCTCAACCAGCCAGCGCAAGGAATAACTTTCTGCAGTCTCGCGCACATATTCAATGCTGGCACTGCCGGCCGGGCGCGACTCGCCATTCACATACACCGCATACTCGGTCAGCACATGCCGATATGGCGGGGCAGGCCGCTCATCGTCCGTTGCCTCTGGATGATCACTGGCATGCCACTCGGCAATTTGTTCTGCCACCGCCTCAGCCTCAGGCACAGCAGGCGCATCCTGAGCTGGCTGACTCACATCTGCTGACGATGACTCGCTTGAAGCATCCGGCGCGACACGATCAACCTGATCAGCCGCCGGTTCTGAAAGTGGCTGCGCGGAAGAACGCTTTTTCGCCGCAGGCGCAGGGCGAGAGGCCGGCGCCTCAACCTTGGAAGCGACTGGCGCGGACTTGGTTGGCAACACAAGGCGTGCTTGCAATCGTGCTGGCTGTTCCGCTTCTGCCGGTAACCAGCTCCGCCAATTGACCTCACTCAACACCAGCACATGCAACAACAAAGAAACACAGAAAGCGAGAAACAACGGCCACGAAAAATGCTGCGTGATCTTTTCTCGTAACCCTGACGCTGGCATGTTTAAGTTCCCAGCATTGACGGCATCACTGGCCGGTGATGCTGGTGATCACCTGCTCCATCTGTTTGCCATCATCTTGCACAATCAGCTTGACTGGCAGATAGCCTTTTTCTTTGGCCAGGTATAACGTTTTCTCACCCTCGGTATCCGCCAGTTTGATCACATTAAACGTCCCTGCCTCGGTGACAAGCGGTGTTTTTTCTTCGGTGATCACAAAGGCGTGGGGCGAGAGTTTTTTACCAGTTGCCACGTCCAGGCTGATTTGTTTACCTTTAGGGGGCTGCCACATCCAGCAATACATCACACTTAGCAAATCCTGTACGTTTTTGGTCAACGGCACGGTTTCCTGCTCGTCTTTGATTTGCATATTGAGGATTTTTTTCGCCCAGTCAAACTCACTGATCAAGACTTTATTCGGATGTTTGGACTGGCGTGACTCAAAATGTGCCGGACGTAAAGCATTCGAGATAACCTGGCCTTGACTGGAGAGTGTGCGCTCACCCATCAGCTTGTAAATGCCTTTACCTTCCGCCAGGGAATTGATCTCGTAACGCCCTGCGGAGACATTGAGCTGATCTTTGATGGTGCCAATACTGACGCCTTGCTGCAACAAATCATAGGTGACGGTCAGTTGCTTGGGCGCAGCAGACAAGCACGGTGCGGCCAACAAGCCTGCAATCGCCAGACAGAACGCGAGATGGCGGCAAAAACGCTGCATGCCAGCCATTACACCACCACGGTTGGGGCTTCGCCCGTTTGCTGTGCGCGAATCTGACCAATCCGGTAAACCGTCTCTCCTGCGGAGGCCAGCACGTCTTGCGCCTGGTCTGCGTGCTCTGCCGCCACAATCACGGCCATGCCAATACCGCAGTTAAACGTGCGGTACATTTCAATCGGTTCGATATTGCCTTGTGCCTGCAACCATTGGAACAAGGGTGGCAACGTCCAGCTGGCTTTCTGGATTTCTGCAGTCAGACCTTCAGGCAACACGCGCGGGATATTTTCGGTGATACCGCCACCCGTAATATGCGCCATGCCTTTGACTGGCAAAGTTTCCAGCAATTTGAGAATAGACTTCACATACAGCTTGGTCGGTGCCATCACCACATCTTTGAATTTGCGGCCATGGAAATCTGACTCCATATCGATCCCGGATGTTTCGATCAGTTTGCGGATCAAGGAGTAGCCATTGGAGTGCGCGCCACTGGAAGCCAGGCCCAGCACCACATCACCGGCACGAATGGTAGAACCGTCAATAATATTGGCTTTATCGACACAGCCAACAGCAAAGCCAGCCAAATCATATTCACCAGCAGGATACATGCCAGGCATTTCCGCGGTTTCACCGCCCACCAGCGCACAACCAGACTCTTCACACCCTTGCGCAATGCCTTTGATCACGGCTGCAGCGGTGCCGACTTCGAGTTTGCCACAGGCAAAATAATCGAGGAAAAATAGCGGCTCGGCGCCTTGCACCAGAATATCGTTCACACTCATGGCCACCAGGTCTATACCCACAGTGTCATGCTTGTTCAACTGAAATGCCAATTTAAGCTTGGTCCCCACGCCGTCAGTGCCCGAAACCAGCACAGGCTCCTTGAATTTTTTTGGCATGGCAAACAATGACCCAAAGCCACCTATCCCGCCCATGACTTCAGGACGCAGCGTGCGCTTGGCAAAGGGCTTGATTTGTTCGACCAGGGCATCGCCCGCCTCAATGTCTACACCGGCATCGCGGTAGGTAATGGAAGTTTTATCAGAAGAAGTCGTCAAGATACTCTCGTTTCTTTCAATGCGATTAATTGTGTGACGCACTACCGGCAATGTGCAGATGTTTGCAACAAAGCGTAAGACCGCGTCGAAATTCAGTATAATTTTAAAATAATCATTATTTTAACGCATCTTGCCAGTTCGACCTATGCCGGATTCGCGCATGCGCCCTACCCATGTCAGATCAAGACCATCACAAGTCCATTGCTACCCAGTTTGTCAGTGATCATCGCTGGTGGATTGTGATCGGCATTTTCATTTACCTGTTTTACCTGCTTGAGCCCATCCTCACGCCTTTTCTGGCCGCTGCCGTGATTGCCTATATGCTGGACCCCATGGTGGACAAACTGAGCGAAGCCGGCCTGGGTCGCTGGCAGTTTGGCCGTACCGTCGCCACCTTGCTGGTGATGACTGGCGTCATTCTGGCGTTGATTGGTCTGTTGCTGATCTTGATTCCGCTCTTGCAACAGCAATCGCAGTTAATCGCGCAACGCTTACCGGTCGTGGTCGATCACTTCCATCAGCAGGTAGAGCCCTGGTTACGCGACAAATTCGGCATCCACCTTGATATTGACAGCAACGTTGTCCAAAAACTGATCAGCGAGCACTGGCAAACCGCAGGCAGTATGCTGGGGAGTTTTTTGCTCAGCGCCGGGCAAAAAGGCCTTAACCTGATTGGCATGTTTGCCAACATTTGCCTGTTGCCTGTGGTGTTGTTTTATTTTCTGCGAGACTGGGATCATATGGTGGCTGAAACCGGCAACCTGATCCCGCGCAACTGGATCGCGCGGGTAAAGCATATCTGTAAAGACGTAGACAGCGTGGTCGCAGAGTTCTTGCGTGGCCAGCTTTCCGTCATGCTGTCGCTATGCGTGTTTTACAGCGTCGGCCTGTGGCTGGTGGGGCTGGATATGGCGCTCTCCATCGGCATGATTGCAGGCTTGTTAAGCTTTGTCCCCTACCTGGGTTTTGCCTTGGCCTTTGTGATGGCAGTATTGCTCGCCTTGTTACAGTTTGCCTCACTAACAGAAGTTGTCCCGGTCCTGCTGGTATTTGGCGTCGGCCAGTTTGTAGAAAGCTTTCTGCTTACGCCTATTTTGGTGGGCGACCGCATTGGATTGCACCCGGTCATCGTGATTCTCGCATTAATGGCGGGCGGGCAATTATTTGGGTTTGCCGGCGTATTGCTGGCGTTGCCGGTGAGTGCCGCAATTGCCGTAGGCTTGCGCCATACCAAACAAAGTTATTTGCGTAGCGAAACCTATTTGAATAGCGAGCCGAATCTGATCCAAACCCTGGATGAGTGATCCCTCGCGATAAGACTGCCGTGAAACAACTGCTACTGAATATTCAGCCGCCGGCCGCGCCCGGTTTTGACAACTTTATTGTGGGCCAAAACCAAGAGGCGCTGGCCAGCTTACATGCCGTGCTGGCCGCACAAGCCCCCACCCGATTTCTTTACCTCTGGGGCGAATCTGGCAGTGGTAAAAGCCATTTATTGCTGGCCGCACAAGCCCTGGGAGCGCATATTGCCGATGATGTGCATCTGCTGGATGAAGAGTCACAAATCATTTTGTTTGATACTTTTAACCAGATCAAGGCGGAAGGCAGCATGCTGGTGACCGCTGGCAGCCATGCGCCCACCCAGATGGGCTTGCGTGATGACCTTGCGACCAGGCTGGCCTGGGGCTTGGTTTATCAACTACACCCTCTGAGTGACAGTGAAAAAGCGGAGGCCTTGCGTGCACATGCGCATGAGCGTGGCATGAAATTACCCGAAGAGGTGATTGCTTACTGCTTGCGCTATTTGCGCCGGGATTTGCCGACACTGATGGCCGTGCTGGACGCGCTGGATAAATGGTCGTTGACCACCAAAAAGCCCGTCACCGTCGCCATGCTCAAAAAAATGCGTCAGTTGCAGACGGGGCTGTAATCAAACGCACGACGAGCGCCCCCTCATTCAGCCATCGGCCTACTCGCCAAAACTGAACCGATTCTTGCCATTTTTCTTGGAGTCGTACATGGCTTTATCTGCCACATGCAACAACTGCTTCACGTTTTTGCCATGATGCGGGTATTCGGCAATGCCGATACTCACCCCGATTTCCAACGGAATCCCGCGCACAACCACGGGTTGCGCAAACAAATGAATCAAGCGCTGCGCGAGCTGCGTCAACTCCAGCCGATGTAAGTAACTACTTACCACCAATACAAACTCGTCTCCGCCCTGACGGGCCAGAAAGTCAGACTGTCTCAGCACTCTTTTAAACATATTTGCCACTTCAATCAGCAAGGCATCGCCCACATCATGCCCATAGGCATCGTTCACCCGTTTAAACCCGTCCAGATCCATAAAAAAGACAGCAAACTGCTTGGAGCCTATCCTGGCCATTTCGTAAGTGCTTTCCAGATAGACATTCACACTGCGGCGGTTTGGCAGGCTGGTGAGCAGATCGTGATCCGCCTGATGGCTAAGCTGTTTAGCTACGGCCTGATTTTCCATCACCTGCTCTAGCAAAAGCGTCGTACTGCGATACGAAAAGACCAAGACGCTGATAATGACAATACTCAATAGAATCGCTACCGTCACTGAAGCCAGAATGCGATTGCGGATCGCTTGCTCAAACCACTGACGTTTGATCAGCAACTGCTCATCAATCTGCGCCAGTTGCCCATCAATAAGTTTCATCAACTCGCGTCCGCGATCTCGGCTTAATGAAAGATGAGGCGCGTACTCACCCGCATGCATCTGCACCTGAACACTTTTATCCATGGCATTAAATTTTTGTTGCACCAGCTGTTTGATGTTAGCCAGCAAGGGGCGTGCAGCCGAAGACGTATCCAGGTCATGCTCCAGTAGCGAGATGGCTTTCATGGCTTCTGCTTGGCCCTGCTCCAAGGCATCCAGAAACAGGGTATGGCCGGTGAGCAAATAACCACGCTGCCCACTTTCGGCATTGGTGATCGCCTTACCCAAGGTCACCACCTGGTAGCGCTGCCTGTCTACCAGGTCTTTTTGCTCTGAGTAATCAACGAGCTGATACATGGCAACAAACAACCCCGCCATTGAGATGCATAATAATGCAGCCGCAATGATTAGTGGGATAAGTATTCGTCGCTTGTAGTTAAACATACAAACTTTATATCGTCACAATCTCACATGTTTTTTAGGGAAAATTTCCAACTAAATCATGATAAAGCCTTGTCAAGTATAATAAAATAGCCTTTTGATAGATAACCACTATCCCATTATGCTCAGAATCACAGAAATCAAACTACCGATTGAGCTTGCAGATACGCTCAAACACCAGGATGACCAAATCAAGGCCGCGCTGATCAGACGCCTTGAAATCCCCGAAAGCGAACTGATCCGCTTTGAGATCTTTAAGCGCGGCGTGGATGCACGCAAGTCACATGCCATATTGTATGTGTACAACCTGGATGTCGAGGTCAAAAACGAAGCCAAAATACTGGCACGGTTTAAAAAAGACCCGCATATCAAACCGGCACCGGATACCAGCTACCACTTTGTCGCACAATCCAGTCAGAACAAGACACACCGGCCTGTTGTGGTGGGATTTGGTCCAGCCGGGATTTTTGCCGCGCTGATTCTCGCGCAAGCCGGCTTCAATCCGATTGTGCTCGAACGCGGCAAAGAAGTGCGCAAGCGGACCAAAGATACCTGGGGACTCTGGCGCAAACGCACGTTGAACCCTGAATCCAACGTGCAGTTTGGTGAGGGCGGAGCCGGTACTTTTTCAGATGGCAAACTCTACAGCCAGATCAAGGATCCCAAACATTACGGCCGCAAGGTCTTGCAGGAATTCGTCAAGGCCGGGGCGCCAGAAGAAATTCTTTACGTCAGCCATCCGCACATCGGAACGTTCCGTCTAGTCGGAATGGTTGAAGAAATGCGCAACACCATTATCAGCCTGGGCGGCGAGATCCGCTTTGAAAGCCGGGTAACCGATATTGCCATTGAGAACGAGCAGGTACAAGGCGTCACTCTGCATAGCGGTGAATTTATCCCGACCAATCATCTGGTGCTCGCCGTCGGTCACAGCGCACGGGACACGTTTGAGATGGTCTATGAGAGAGGCATTTATGTTGAAGCCAAGCCGTTCTCGATTGGCTTCCGCATTGAACATCCACAAAGCCTGATAGATCGCGCACGCTATGGCAAAAGCTATAGCGACGATATCCTTAAAAAACTGGGTGCAGCTGATTACCGGCTGGTGCATCACGCGCAAAATGGCCGTAGTGTGTATAGTTTTTGCATGTGCCCGGGCGGCACGGTCGTTGCCGCCACCTCAGAACCCAACCGCGTGGTGACCAATGGCATGAGCCAATATAGTCGCAACGAGCGTAACGCCAATGCCGGCATTGTGGTTGGCATCACGCCAGAGGTGGATTACCCAGGCCACCCACTTGCGGGTGTGGAATTCCAGCGCCAGCTTGAAAGCCAGGCATACGTGCTCGGCGGCAGTAATTACTCAGCCCCCGGCCAACTGATAGGCGACTTTTTAGCTAACCGCCCCTCGACCCAATTTGGTGAAGTGATGCCGTCTTACACGCCCGGTGTGCACTTGACCAACCTGGATACCGCATTGCCTGAATTCGCGATTAGCGCCATGCGTGAAGCGATCCCGGCTTTTGCCAAACAAGTTTCCGGATTTGACCTGGCCGATGGCGTCCTCACTGGCGTGGAAACCCGCACCTCCAGCCCGATCCGCATCAAACGCACCGACGATACCTTGCAAAGCATCAACACCAAAGGCTTGTTTCCCTGTGGTGAAGGCGCAGGCTACGCAGGCGGCATTCTGTCAGCCGCGGTAGATGGGATTAAGGTGGCAGAAGCCGTTTCGCTGTCGCTGACTTCCTGATCAGTTTTTCAAAATAGACCACATAAAAAAACCTGCCGAGGCAGGTTTTTTTATTGCCAACACAATTACTGACGAATCAGGTAATCAAACGCCCCCAGTGCTGCATTCGAGCCCTCACCCATGGCAATGATGATTTGCTTGTAGGGAATCGTTGTGACATCCCCTGCCGCAAACACACCTGGCAACGACGTGGCATTGTGGTGGTTAATTTCAATTTCACCGTATTTGCTCAGATCCAGGGTGCCTTTCAGCCAGTCACTGTTAGGGACCAAGCCAATCTGGATAAACACACCTTCCAGTGCGATATGCTTGCTCTCGCCAGAGACGCGGTCGGTGTAGGTCAAGCCATTGACGCGTGTCCCATCCCCCGTGATTTCGGTGGTCTGCGCGCTGGTTAAAATCGTCACATTTTCAAGTGAGCGCAGTTTGCGTTGCAATACCGCATCTGCCTTCAGCTCAGTATCAAACTGCAGCAAGGTGACATGACCAACCACACCAGCAAGGTCAATCGCTGCCTCAACGCCGGAGTTACCGCCGCCAATCACCGCGACATGCTTACCCTTGAACAAGGGACCATCGCAGTGTGGGCAGTAGGCCACGCCTTTGTTTTTATAGGCTTCTTCGCCAGGTACATTCAGATTTCTCCAGCGTGCACCGGTTGCCAGAATCACAGACTTGCTGCGCAAAATCGCCCCGCTTTCGAGCTTCACTTCAATCAAGCCAGCATGTTTGCTGTCGGTTTTGCTAGGCTCGGCCAATCCAACGGCACGTTGCAATGGCATGATATCCACGTCGTAGGTTTTCACGTGCTCTTCAAGCGCCGCGACCAGTTTAGGGCCCTCGGTCTCTTTGACTGAAATAAAGTTTTCAATCGCCAGGGTGTCGTTAACCTGGCCACCAAAGCGCTCAGCGACGATGCCCGTGCGTATGCCTTTACGGGCTGCATAAATTGCTGCTGAAGCACCCGCCGGGCCACCGCCAACCACCAGCACATCAAACGCTTCTTTAGCGTTGAGCTTTTCGGCCTCTCTGGCAACAACGCCCGTATCCACCTTGGCCAGAATTTCTTCGACCAGCATACGGCCTGAGGCAAACATCTCGCCATTGAGGAAAGTGGCGGGTACCGCCATGATGTTGCGCTCGTTGACTTCGTCCTGAAACAGCGCGCCGTCAATCACGGTGGTCTTGATGCGTGGGTTGAACACGGTCATCAGCGTGGTTGCCTGCACGACATCCGGGCAGTTATGGCAAGACAAGCTCATATACACTTCAAAATTCAAATCGCTGTCGAGTGCCTTGATCTGGTCTAGCACTTCCTGCTCAACCTTAGGCGGATGGCCGCCGGTCCATAACAATGCCAGCACCAGTGAAGTGAACTCATGCCCCAGCGGAATCGCCGCAAAGCGCACACCATGGGTTTCGCCTTCTTTGGCAATCACGAATGACGGTTTGCGTGCATCATCGCCAGTCTCGTCCAGGCTAACCTTGTCTGACAAAGCAGCAATTTCTTGCAATAGTTCACGCATTTCTGCGGCACGCTCGCTGCTATCCAGCGAAGCAATCAAACGGATAGGCTGGCGCAACATGCCCAGGTAGGTTTGCAACTGGGCCTTTAAGGTGTCATCTAACATATTCATTCTCCAAAATCACGGCTGGTGCATTTCTTCAGGCAACAACACGCCGTGGCCATCATGCATGGCAATCAAAAATGGTTGGGGGAAACTCGCTCAGGAAAAACCACAGTGACAACACATCCACTCAGTGACTTTTCCTGAGCGCCCTGCTTGCGCAGGGCGTTGCTCATACCAATCTCAACGAGATTAGATCTTGCCTACCAAGTCCAAAGATGGCGTCAAGGTTTTTGCACCTTCGTTCCACTTCGCTGGGCACACCTGACCTGGGTTAGCAGCGGTGTATTGCGCAGCCTTCAATTTGCGCAAGGTTTCTTTTACATCACGGGCAATTTCGTTGCTGTGTACTTCAACAGTCTTGATCACGCCGTCTGGGTTGATCACGAACGTACCGCGCAATGCCAAACCTTCTTCATCAATATGCACGTCAAATGCACGGGTTAATTGGTGAGTTGGGTCGCCAACCAATGGGAATTTCGCCTTGCCTACTGCAGGCGAAGTCTCGTGCCAAACCTTGTGGGAGAAGTGGGTATCGGTGGTCACGATGTACACTTCAGCACCAGCCTTCTGGAATTCCGCATAATTGTCAGCCGCATCTTCAACTTCAGTTGGGCAGTTGAAAGTGAACGCTGCTGGCATGAAAATCAACACAGACCATTTGCCTTTCAAAGACTCTTCAGTCACTTCGATAAATTTACCGTTGTGAAAAGCTTGCGCCTTGAATGGTTGTACTTGTGTGTTAATCAATGACATGTAGTTCTCCTTTATGATTTAGAACGTGGGTTAATTAAACAGACTTCATTAAATATTGCTGCATTTCAACAGCGAATGAGTGCATTGTAGACACACACATTTAATATGTAAAATTGATTATTTTAATTTTATCAATAAATTATTTTTATCAAACTATACAGCCACCGTGACTTGTCCATGCCCTTCAAGGCCACGGTTATCCTGCCAGTTTACCGTAATCACATCGCCGACCTGGGCATCCTGTATATAAAAGGTGAAATAGGGATTGCGTGAAATCGCGGTACCCGTCTGGGCATCCACAATCACCTGCCCATTCATCACCACTTGCATCAGTTGCATAAAGTGCGCGGGCATTAACTGGCCATCTTCATTTTTGCTACGACCCGTACGCATGGGATGCACAATAATGATTTTAAGTTCAGTGACATGGTTCCCCAGCGGGCTGCTCTCCAGCATGCGGGCTCGCATTTTCATGCTACTGGCAAACGGCTCTTCCCGTTCGCTACTGGCACAACCATCTTCCAGCACGATCACCTGGCGACGATGCTGCGTAAACTGGCCATTCCCCTGTTCTGCCAACGCGATCACCTCCCCCGATTGCGCGAGCTTGACGCGTGTCACCAGCCTCGGCAATACCTGCTTGCCTAACTCAAAACTCGCAATCAAGGGAGTGGGATTGGCATCTGCCAGCAAGCGCAAACTACGCAGTTTGCCCGCCGCCTGCGTGCTGCTCAGCTCAATTTGCACCACGGCGCCGTTTTCAGCTTTTTGCGGTGCGTCAATACTGAGATCACTGGCGACAGGCACCGCGGTGGCTTTGAGCGCAGCCAACACTTGTGCCGTTTGCTTGGCCTCAAAGGCAGAAGCAAACCAGGTGGCCGCTTGCACTTTGCGGGCGATGATCCACAATGGTAGCGCTGCCAGCAGCACACTGTTTTTTAACCAGCGACGTCTGTCCATCCTGCCCTCCTATCCATTTTTGTCATCCCCTTGTTCCAGCTTGAGCTGCACCCTGAGCGCTTTCAATCTGGCCTCGACTTTGGATTGCAGGTAAAAATCGCCATCCTTGGCCTTGCTGGCAATTTCAAACTGCTCAATCGCCCGCGGCAAATCATACTTGCGCACATAAGACTCCCCTAGCGCCTGATGCCGCAACATCTGTTTGTCCTGGCCCTGATATGCGGCAGCCAGCCAGTCATACAGTTTTGGGTCCTCAGGGAAGGCCTCAAGCTGTTTCTGGATAAAGCTGACTGCGGGCGCCCACTGGTTGCTGCGGATCAATAACTCAGCCTCGCCTTGCGCCAGCGCACGATGTTGCGGATATTGCTGCAAGCCCTGAACAAAACGGTTTTGCGCCTGTGCCACCTGCCCCGACTTAGCCAGGGTCAAGCCTTGCAGGGTCACCAGATAAGGGCTGGAAAGCCCATGCTTAACCAGCCAGTCGACCTCGGCCTGTGCTTTTTGCGGCTGATTGACACGCAGCCAGGCGTAAGCCAGGCCATAGTGTTCAGCCAGCTCATTCTGGTAGCGGCCCTCGTTAATATTGTTCTGAAACTCTTCTACCATTTGCTGGGGGGCGCCTTGAAAAGCCCGGATTTTTGCCCGCATCATAAAAAAGGGCAGACTTTCATTCACCTGCTTATAAGGCAGGTTTTGCACACGGTTGCCTATATCGGCAATCCGCTCGCTGGTCAGCGGGTGGGTACGCAAATAGCTGGGCATATTGCCATCCGAAAAGCGCGTCGCCCGCTGCATGGTGGTAAAAAAGGCCGGCATGGCGCGCACATCAAAGCCTGCATCTTGCAAAATGGTCAACCCGACCCGATCTGCTTCGCGCTCGTGCTCACGCGTGTAATCCAGCTGTTTTTGTATCCCGGCAGCAGAGGCCGCAGTCATCGCGCCCATGCCCACTTGCGGGTTAGAGCGCGCCACCAGCAAGGCCAGGGCCGTCGCAGCGATATTCTTGAACATATCGTACTTTTGAGAGGCCAGCATACGCGCCAGGTGATGCTGCGTGACATGGCCGATTTCGTGCCCCAGTACACTGGCCAACTCAGACTCACTGTTGGCCGCAATGAATAAACCGGTATGGACGCCAATGACGCCGCCCGGCATGGCAAAAGCGTTAATCGACTTGTCCTGCACCACAAAAAAATAAAATTTCTGGGCGCGGTCCGGGCTACTCGCCCCCAGCCGCGTCCCCAGTGCCTGCAGGTAATCCGTCACCTCGGCATCATCGAACACATCTTCATCGGTAGCGACTTGCTTTAAAATCTGGTGCGCAATTTTTTCTTCATCGCGCAATGACAATACGGTTTGTGAGGCGTCACCCAACTCAGGCAGCTGATTAGATGAATCGGCAGGCAGGGTGACATCCAGATCGCCAGGCTCATAAGGCTTGCCAGAAAAAATACCAGTCGCGTTATTCGCCAACAAGGACGCCTCGGGCACAATGAACAGTGCGCACAAACACAACCCGCGCAACAGCCGCGCACAACATGTACGCAGATTGCCAGATTGAGATGCCATGTGGAGTGGTTTAAAACGCATGTGCCCTGTGCTAAAGACCCAAACTTGTTATGATAACGACTTCACTGCCCGAGTTCATCCTTTTTCACTCGCACTGATTTCACTAGAACTGAGCTCAAGACCAATTATGTCAACTGCCAACAACGGACTCACCCACTTTAACGCCCAAGGCCATGCCCATATGGTCGATATCGGTGACAAAGCACACACCAAACGCATCGCCATCGCTGAAGGCCAGATTCAAATGCAGGCAGCCACGCTGCAAACCATCCTGCAAGGCACCGCCAAAAAAGGTGACGTGCTTGGCATCGCCCGGATTGCCGCCATCCAGGCCAGCAAAAAAACTAGCGACCTGATCCCCCTCTGCCACCCGCTTAGCCTAAGCCGCGTAGATGTCAGTTTTATGGCGAATGAAACGCAACACAGTATTACTTGCCGAGTGCAATGTGAGACCACCGGGCAAACCGGGGTGGAAATGGAAGCCTTGACTGCTGTACAGGTTGGCCTGCTGACAATTTATGATATGTGTAAGGCGATTGATCGCAGCATGACAATACAAAGTGTTCGCGTGCTCGAGAAGCATGGCGGGAAAAGTGGGGATTGGCTGGCGGACTAAGCAACACAAGTTGCCACACTAGACATTTCCTTTCGCCTCTCGTCAAGTTACTTTCTGTTGCTTTCCCCACAGAAAGTAACCACAACTAACGCAGTGTTGCGGCGAAGGCTAACCTTTAGGTTAAGCCACGTAGTGGCGACCGAAGCCAAAGAAGAGGGCACCCAGCCATCACGGCCTTACGGTTGCCTTGCGTTGTTGGCTACGGTTGCTATGCTTAACATCGCTACGCGAGTTAGCCTACTCCGTAACAGACTGCTTTGCAGTCTTAGTGATCAACAAGTAAGCGGTCACGAACCTCGCCCTAGTATCTTGCACACCCCGCAAGCTGCCGCGGAGCTAAGACAGTCGCTCCCTTCCTCCTTACTTTGTTTCCGCTACTCAGCGCGATGGGATTTATCTCGTCAAAGTCACACTGTTGAAATTTGGACCGTTCAAAAAGTAATTCTTTTTTAATTCATGGACGCTTGCAGTCGCATGATTTTCGGGGCCCCCATCTGACGCGCCGAGCAACGCAGGGTTGGCGGGAGTACTCGGCCAGCGGCTGTCCGAGCTCCGCAGTGGCTTGCGTCTTGTGCAAGCCGCCAGGGCGAGTTTCGATGGCCGCCCGGCAAGCCGAGTAGCACAGGAAACAAGCGGAAGCTGGGGTGCACTTTTTTTTGCTTACTTTATCTTTGAGTGCAAGCAAAGAAAAGTAACTCGCCTAAAGGTGAAAAGGAAAGTTGGTTAGCATGCCGAAGCAGACCCACTGTTACCAAAAAGTTAAAGAATTACCTTCTTTACTTAAGCCAACAATGCCGCAATCCGCCGCGCACATTCTGGCGCCATGGTGACGCCATAGCGAAAATGACCGGTATTCAAATACAGATTTTCAATGTTTGGATGACGGCCTATGGTCGGGATATTGTGCGGCGTGCCGGGGCGCAAGCCACTCCAGTGTTTGATCACTGATTGCCCTCGCAAGGCTGGCAGAATCGCCTCGGCTTTTTGCAGCATTTCCTGACGCATGCTTTCAGTCACCCCGGTATCAAAACCGACATCTTCCAGACTACTGCCGGCTAGCAAGTGCCCATCGCGGCGTTGCAGCATGTAAAACCCTTCACGGTAAAGAATATGCGGTAACAGTCCTGGGGACATCTGATACAACAGCATTTGCCCGCGCATGGGTTTGATCTCCAGACTCAGCGCGGTTTGTTTGAGTAGCTCAAAACTCCAGGCGCCGGAGGTGACGACAAAATGGTCGGCCGACAAGGTGTCGCCCGTTGTGGTTTGCCAGGTGTGGATGCTGGAAGCACCTTCTTGCAAAGGCATGAGTTGTGTTTGTTCGCGCAGAGTGACGCCATGCTTGATCAACCACGCTTTGAGCGATTGTAGCAGGCGCGGGTTACGGATTTGCACCACTTCTGGAATCAGCAGGCTATCCCCTTGCAACTCTGCTTGCAGTCCATAGCGCTGGCACCAGTCCAGGGCTGCCTGCTGGTCAAACGGCGGCTGGATCAGCATGCCGCTACGCGTGCATTCGGGGTCTATACCGGTTTCGGCAAAGAGCTCTGCACTGACGGCTGGATAGGCGCGCGCACCAGCCAGCGCCAGCTCGTTGACAATCTCCTGATAAAACCAGGGCAACAGCGGAAAAGCGATGCCCGCCCCAGCCCACGAAGACTCCCCTGACGTTTGCGCAGCGACGATATTGCGCTCAACCAGCGTGACGGTGTGCCCTTGTTTCTTTAACTGCATGGCAGTGAGGCAGCCTACGATGCCACCGCCGACCACGACCACTGAAGTGTTTGCCATAAGACCCGGTATTTAAAATGAAAAAGCCTGAGGCCCCGAGCTGCAACAGTCAGGGCCTCAGGCCTCTATTGTCTTACGGTTTACGGCCAGAAATCAAATAGACTTCCATCGCGATGAGGGCGGCATTGCTGCCGAGCAGGACCAGAATATCGCCTTCGTTGAGAATAATATCCGGTCTGGGTGCAATCGGTTCTGGCATATTGGTGCGCCGGAGCTGTTTGACCTCGACCGCAAAATCCTCAAACGGGATATGGTCCAAGCGCAAACCATGCGCATAAAAGTTTTTATACATCTCGACCGAATGCAGTTGTGGCAGGGCGGCGGTGGTCGTATCCGCATCGCTCACGCCACGGAAGTAACCTTTGAACATTTTGTACCGCTCTTCGCGGAACAGACGGATACGTTTGACCACGCGGTTAAGCGGAATCCCCAGCGTGACCAGTGCATGCGAGGCAAGCATGAGGCTACCCTCCAGAATTTCCGGCACCACTTCTGCCGCCCCGGCATCTCGCAGCAAATCCATTTCACTGTCATCATGGGTGCGCACAATCACGGGCAGGGTTGGATATTTCTCCTGGATCACATGCAGCACCTTCATGGTGCCACGCGTTTCGGCATAGCTGACAATCACCGCTTTGGCCCTGGCCAGCCCGGCCGCCTCAAGCACAGAGCGGCGGCCTGCATCGCCGTAAATCACATTTTCACCGGCGGCGGCGGCTTCCTGAACGCGGCTGGCATCCATATCCAGGGCCACATAGGGGATATTTTCTTCGCGCAAAAAGCGGCCCAGATACTGACCACTGCGGCCATAGCCGCAGATGATGACATGGTCGCGCAAATCGAGGCTGTGCTCCTGAATAGTCTCCACCACCTTGTAGCTATTACGCGTATAACTCTTGACCAGTTTGCGCGCAATCCTGCCGTTATATTGAATAATGAATGGCGCCACCAGCATAGAAAGCACGGCCACGGACAGCACCAGCTGTAGGGACTCGCCGTCGATCAAATGCGTTTGCAAGCCCAGGGCCAGCACCACAAAACTGAACTCTCCCGCCTGACCAAGAATAATGCCGGTACGGACACCCACGCCCATCTCAAAGCCATACAACTTAGTTAAAAAGGCAATCAGGCCAATCTTGAACACCAGGAACAGGGCTAACAGGAAAACAATCAATACAATATGATTGATCAATACGGAAACGTCGAGCAGCATGCCGACGCTGATAAAAAACAGACCCAGCAAGATATCGCGGAAAGGCGCAATATCTGATTCGACCTGATAACGGTATTTGGTCTCAGAAATCAGCATCCCGGCGACAAAGGCCCCCAGCGCAAAGGACAAGCCGACATAGTTGGTGGCTGCCGCCATCAGCAGGGTCACCATCAGCACATTGAGCACAAACAACTCGCGTGAGCGCTGTTTGGCCACCAGCTCAAACCAGAAGTTAAGGATGTTTTTCCCGAACTTGAACAGTAAAAACAGCAGTACAGACGACTTGAACAGCGTCAGCCCCAGCACATCCAGCCAATTGTCGCTATGCGAGCCTAGCGTCTGGATCAATACCAGAATCGGAATCACGGCCAGATCCTGGAATAGCAGCACGCCGATACTGAGACGACCATGTCTGGAGTTAAGGTCTACACGCTCCATCAGAATTTTGGACACAATCGCAGTCGAGGACATGGTGATGGCCGCACCAATGATAAAAGCAGAAGTCAGGCTGAGCCCGGCCACTTTGCCCAGCACCAGACTGGCCAGCAAGGTCAGCACGACCTGTCCGCCCCCTAGCCCGAACAGCGTTTTTCGCATGGCATACAGTTTAGGCAGACTAAACTCGAGGCCGATGCTAAACATCAAAAACACGATACCAAACTCGGCCACCTGGCGACCAGACTCTTCATCCTCCAGCAAGCCCAGGGCGTGCGGGCCCAGCACGATGCCGATGACAAAATAGGCCAGCATGGCCGGCAAGCCGAGGATGCGGAACAAGCCCACGGCGAAGACCGAGCTGGTCAGCAGTAATAAAAGATGTATCAGGGAATCAAACATGCAAAGCTCTAACGCATTTATACCAAGCCGGTCAAACAGGGGTTTGATCGCCATCAGCCAGCGCTGAAGGGTCAAGGTCTATTATGAAACGCAATTGTTTCAGGATGATGCATCGTGCCACAAAACTTTGTTTTATGCAAAAAATGTGCCTGAGAATAAAAAAACCGTAAAAAAAGAGTGTTTTACTTTATTGTCAGGCAACTCGCTTGTTATACTAACCCGCCATGATGACAGCAAATTCCGGCATCCATCTTGTTAAAACACCCGATATCGTGTCGCGCGCACGAGGGGTGTTGTTGCACGAAGCCGATGAAATCAGGCATCTGGCAGACCGCATTGGCACCGCTTTTGAGGCTGCCGTCCATATGATTCTGGCCTGCAAGGGCCGGGTAGTGGTCACAGGCATGGGCAAATCCGGCCATATCGGCGGCAAAATTGCGGCCACCTTGGCCAGTACCGGCACACCGGCGTTTTTCATGCACCCGGCCGAGGCCAGCCACGGCGACTTGGGCATGATTACGTCAGAAGATGTGGTGATCGCGCTGTCCAACTCTGGCGAGAGTGATGAAATTATTAATATTTTGCCTGCGATCCGCCGCATCGGTGCTCGGGTGTTGAGCATCACGGGCAGCGAAGACTCCACCTTGTCACGTGAGTCGGAAGTGCATTTGAGTGCTGCCGTGAGCCATGAGGCTTGCCCACTCGGCTTGGCTCCCACAGCCAGCACGACAGCGGCCTTGGCCATTGGCGATGCTTTAGCACTCTGCGTGCTCGATTTGCGAGAGTTCACTGCCGAAGACTTCGCCCGTTCGCATCCCGGTGGCAGCTTGGGCAGACGGCTACTGGTGCGCATCAAGGATGTCATGCGTACCGGCGCGGCCGTGCCCCAAATTGATCAACACGCCTCCATTCAGGAAGCCATCACGCAAATTTCACTCAAGGGCATGGGCTTCACGGCTATTGTGGACCACGCGCAACGCCCAATAGGCATTTTTACCGATGGCGATTTGCGCCGCTTGTTTATGCAGGGCAAGAACAATCCACAGGCATCAATTGATACCGTGATGAACAAACAGCCGTATTTGCTGGAGACGAATCAGATGGCGGTTGAAGCAGTTAACATGATGGAGCAGCACAAAATAAATGGCTTTTTGGCAGTAGATGCCCAAGGGCAGTTGGTAGGGGCATTCAATATGCATGACTTATTGAAAGCCAAAGTCGTTTAGCTTAAACAGGCATTAGAATTCAGGCATGCTTAAACACCCCATTTTGTTGCCGATTGCGTTAATGCTGTTGCTGGCGCTGCTGACCTTCTGGATTAACCAGAATGTACAAGAGCAAGCACTCAAAATGAACATACTTAATCGCCAAGCGCCGGACTACATGTTGTACAACTTTGTGAGTACCCGCACGGATGCGTCCGGTAATACCAAATATGTGCTGGCGGCCGCAAAAATGCGCCACTTTCCTGCCAATGACTATACAGAATTGCAGCGGCCACGCTTTACCCAGTTTGGCCTGAACAAGCCTTACACGCAAATTTATGGTCAGCAAGGACGTGTTTCCGCCAATGGTAAACTGGTGGAGTTTAGCAAACAGGTCAAGGTGATCCGCCAAGCCTCCGCCACCAAGCCAGAAACACAAATGCAAACCGAGCGGCTTTGGCTGGAGCCGGATACCGAGGTGGCACACACAGACCAGCCGGTGGTCATCCGCCAAAAACCGGCGACAGTAATTACAGGCACGGGCATGCGTTTTGATAACCGGGCTGATACCATGCAATTGTTTAACCGGGTGCATGTGCATTATGAGCGTCCACCCGTCGCCAGCAATTTGGCAAGCCCGGCCCAGGCGTCAAACACAGAACGCCAATGACCGTTGATTATGGAGAAATGAGTTGAACACGCACAAGCCCTTATTTTTAGCGATCTGCATGAGCGTATGGGCGCTATTGTCCATGCCGCTGAGTGTGCTGGCCGAAGAATCCGACCGAGATCAACCGATAGAGCTTGAGGCGGATACCGTGACCGTGAACGATGCTAAAAAAATCAGTATCTACACGGGCAACGTGATTCTTAATCAGGGCACTTTGCAAATCAAGGCGGACAAAATGATCGTACGCGAGGATCAGGACGGCTTTCAACATAGCACCTGTACCGGCAACCCAACCACGTTCAAACAAAAACGTACCGGTAAAGACGAGTGGATGCAAGGCAGTGGTCAACGTATCGAATACAACGCCCGCATGGATAAAGTGCAACTGTATACCAATGCCTGGGTTAAACGTGGTGAAGACATCGTGACCGGGGACTACATCAGCTACGACGCCAACGCCGAGTATGCCGAGGTGATTGGCGGCACCAAAGCCAACCCGAACGGGACGGCTGGCAGCCGCGTCAAGGCCACCATACAGCCTAAAAATAAAACCACGCCGCCTGTCATTGACAACAAGCCAACCTCTCAACAGGGGTTACGGATGAATCGCTCCTTGCAACTCAAGGTCGAACCTGCCCCTGCCGAAAACACTGGTGAGCAAGGCAAAGAGTAAGCATAAAGATGGAAACCATGGCAGCAGATCAGAACCATTTGCAGGTCAACCGCCTGAAAAAAACCTATCAGGGCCGTACCGTCGTCAAAAACACGACGCTTGAGTTACGCAGTGGCGAAGTGATCGGCTTGCTGGGTCCCAACGGGGCAGGCAAAACCACCAGCTTTTACATGATTGTCGGGTTGGTTGCGCTGGATGAAGGCAACATTACGCTGAATGGCGCCGACGTGAGCCGCGCGCCCATGCATGAGCGCGCGCGCATGGGCCTGGCTTATCTGCCCCAAGAAGCATCCATTTTCCGCAAGCTCAGCGTAACCGACAACATACTCGCCATTCTTGAAACCCGTCCCTATACGGAAGAGCAGCGTGAGGCGAGGCTTGAGTCCTTGCTGGATCAATTGCATATCCAGCACATCCGCAACAGTCAGGCCGTCAGCTTGTCTGGCGGCGAACGTCGACGCGTTGAAATTGCGCGCTGCCTGGCCACTGACCCTAAATTTATTTTGCTGGATGAACCGTTCGCCGGGATTGATCCGATTGCGGTGATCGAAATCCAGAAAATCATCCGCTACCTGAGCAGTCAGAATATTGGTATTTTAATCACCGACCACAATGTGCGCGAAACGCTGGATATCTGTGACCGCGCTTATATTGTCAATGAAGGCGCTGTGTTTGCAGCAGGCACGCCCGATGAAATCATTCAGAATGAAGGTGTGCGTGAAGTGTATCTGGGCAAGAATTTTAGGCTGTAATCCGTCATGAAACAGAACCTGCAATTACGTATTTCGCAAAATCTGGCGCTGACGCCGCAGCTGCAGCAATCGATCCGTTTGCTGCAACTTTCCACGCTGGAACTGAACCAGGAACTGGAAACCATCCTGCAGGAAAACCCGTTACTGGAAATGTCAGACGGTGAAGAAGGCGAGTTTGAAGATAACACACCGCCTCCCCCCACTGTAGAAGCTGAGCCGACAGATGCCAGCTCGTTTGACATGGCAACGCAGCAAGAGATCACCGCACCGGCAGAAAGTCTGCGTGAAGACTTGCACGATGAGCTGGGCGGGAGCGAGAGCGACCTGCCCAATTTAAACGAGGAATTCACGCCGCCAGAGTTTGAAGATGATTATGAAGAGTTTGGCAGCACCAGCAACTGGGACGAAGCCGGACGCAATCATCAGGAAGACGAAGACAGTGACTTTTCCAGACAGGAAACCACCAGCATCAGTTTGCGCGAGCATCTGATTGATCAGATACAACTGGCACATTTATCGCAACGTGACATGAGCCTGGTCAAACTGCTACTGGATAGCATCACTGATGATGGCTATCTGGAGCAAGATCTGCAGGAGATTGTGGAGCACTTGCCACTCGAACTTGAGGTCGAGCTGCTGGAACTGGAAACCGCCCTCAAGCTGATCCAGAATCTGGACCCTGTAGGCGTAGGTGCGCGCGATTTACGCGAGTGCCTGCTCTTGCAACTGACGCGTTTGCCGCAAGAAACGCCACACTTGCAAACCGCCATTGCCATTGCCAAAGACCACCTGGCGCTGCTTGCCAACAAAGACTTTGTCAAACTGCGCAAGGTGCTTGGTTGCGATGAAGCGGTACTCAAGGCGGCGCAGCACCTGATCCGCCAGCAAAACCCCAGACCCGGCAGCGAGTTTTCCAGCTTTAGTCACGATCACTTTATCCAGCACGATGTGGTGGTTAAAAAAATCAAGGGCATTTGGGTCGCCTCTTTAAATGATGGCGTGATCCCCAAACTGCGCATCAACCAGATGTATGCGGACATCCTCAAGCGCAACCGCGAGAGTTCAGGCCAATACCTGCAAAGCCAGATGCAGGAAGCCAAGTGGATGATTAAAAATATCCAGCAGCGCTTCTCGACCATTTTGCGCGTGTCACAAGCCATTGTAGATCGCCAGCGCAACTTCTTTGAACATGGTGAAATTGCCATGCGGCCACTGGTGCTTCGTGAAATCGCCGAAGAACTCGACTTGCATGAAAGCACAGTTTCCCGCGTCACCACACATAAGTATATGCTCACACCGCGTGGCGTCTATGAACTCAAATACTTCTTTGGCAGCTCGGTGGCCACAGATGCAGGCGGCTCCTGCTCTGCCACCGCTATCCGCGCCTTGATCAAGCAAATGGTGGCCGAAGAAAACCCGAAAAAGCCTTTGTCGGACAACCAGATCACCGACACACTGGCACAACAAGGTATCGTCGTTGCCCGCCGTACCATAGCCAAATATCGCGAGTCCCTGAATATTCCGCCCGCGAACTTGCGCAAAACGCTCTAAACAAAAAAGGCCGCAGATGCGGCCTTTTTTGTTTCTCAGCTCAAATCACCTGATTGTGATCTTGGCAAATTTACGTTTACCCACCTGTGCGATCACTGTCACACCTTTAGTCAAAGGCAGATTCTTATCATCCACCTTGACGCTGTCGAGCTTGACGCCGCCTTGCTGCACTGCGCGCATGGCTTCACTGGTGCTTTCAACCAAGCCCGCCTGTTTTAACAATTGGCTAATGCCGATGCTCTCGCCTTCAATGGTCACTTCAACTTCGGGCACGTCATCCGGGATGCCGCCTTTGGCACGGGTCTGGAAGTCCTGCAAGGCTTTTTCAGCCGCGGCTTGACCATGGAAACGCGCCACAATTTCTTGGGCAAAGCCGACCTTGATATTGCGGGGATTTTCACCGCTGGCGACTTGCGCCTTCCATTCGGCAATGGTTTCCAGCGTCGCAAAAGACAGCAAATCAATATAGCGCCACATCAGTTCATCTGAAATCGACATGATCTTGGCAAAAATAGTCTCTGGCACCTCGCTAATGCCAATGTAGTTACCGAGTGATTTAGACATTTTATTGACGCCATCTAACCCTTCCAGCAGCGGCATCATCAGCACACATTGCTGCGACTGGCCGGCCTGCTTTTGCAACTCACGCCCCATGAGCAGGTTAAACTTCTGGTCGGTACCACCGAGCTCAAGATCCGCTTGCAGGGCGACCGAATCATATCCTTGCAGTAACGGGTACAGAAACTCGTGAATCGCAATCGGTTGATTACCCTTGAAGCGTTTGGAAAAGTCATCGCGCTCCAGCATGCGGGCCACGGTATGGCTGGCAGCCAGTTTAATCATCCCCGCCGCGCCAAGTTCACTTAACCAGTTGGAGTTAAAGACAATCTCGGTTTTGGCAGGATCAAGAATCTTGAAGACTTGTGCGGCATAGGTATCGGCGTTGGCCTTGACCTGCTCCACGGTTAAGGGTGGACGGGTGGCGCTTTTGCCAGTCGGGTCACCAATCATGCCGGTAAAGTCACCGATCAGGAATAAAATCTGATGGCCCAGATCCTGCAACTGGCGCAATTTATTAATGAGGACGGTATGACCCAGGTGCAAGTCCGGCGCGGTAGGGTCAAAGCCTGCTTTCACACGTAAAGGCTTGCCTGTTTTCAGTTTCTCGACCAGCTCCTGCTCGATCAGTAACTCATCTGCGCCACGCTTGATAATGGCCAACGCCTTGGCAATTTCTGGGCTCAATGCTGGCACTTCAGATGAGGGTTGTTTGGTATCGGTCATGCGGGTATCCGTCAAATACAACGATGCGCACTGATGGCACCGTCTCAAATAAGTAAAACAGCTATTTTAACGTAATCCCATGCATTTCTGTAAGCGCGGCTGGAGCAGTGTTAAAATGACACCCATGCAAGTTTCTGCCGATCGCTCCCAGCCACGTTTGTTTATTGGACTGATGTCTGGCACCAGCCTGGACGGGGTGGATGCCGTGCTCACCTCGCAACGGGGCGAGCAACTGACACAAACGGCCACCTACTTTCTTCCCTACCCTGACGCGCTTAAACAGCGTCTACTGGCCTTGCACACGCCCGCCAATAACGAGTTACACGAGGCCGCAGTGGTTGCTAACCAGCTCGCAGAACTCTACGCGCAAGCCGTCAAGCAACTGCTTAAGCTCGCCGACATCCGTGCCGAGGCCGTGACAGCCATCGGTTGCCATGGCCAGACCATCCGGCACTGTCCGACACTGGCAGAGGGCATGGCATACACCATACAATTGGGCAACCATGCCCGCTTGGCAGAATTAACAGGGATCACGGTCATTGGCGACTTCAGAAGTCGCGATATTGCCGCCGGCGGCCAAGGTGCACCGTTAGTGCCGGCCTTCCACCAAGCGGTGTTTACGAGTGCAGATAGGCATCGCGTCGTCATTAATATCGGCGGCATTGCCAACTTGAGTGATCTGCCAGCACACGGACAAGTCACAGGCTTTGACTCGGGACCCGGCAACCTGCTCATGGATGCCTGGACGCAGCAACACACAGGCCAACCCTATGATGCGAGCGGGCACTGGGCAGCGGGCGGGAAAATTAATCCAGACTTGCTCAATGCGATGCTGGCCGATCCTTATTTTGCACTGGCCGCACCTAAAAGTACGGGACGCGACCTGTTTAACGACACCTGGTTAATGCAACTGCTGCATCAGTACCCCGACAGCGCACAAAATGTGGCGCGTACTTTGCTTGAGTTAACAGCAGTGAGCATCACCGATGCGCTGACGCGATTCTGCCCAGGGGCTCAGGAAGTCTACGTCTGTGGGGGTGGTGCGCATAATCTGGCCTTGCTGAATAGACTGCAGGCGCTGTCTGGCCAGTCCATACAGCTGACGGATCAATTGGGCGTTGGCGTGGACTGGGTGGAAGCGGTCGCCTTTGCCTGGCTGGCGCAACGCTGTGTAGATCATTTGCCGGGCAATCTGGCCGCGGTCACAGGGGCGGCTGGGCCACGCATTCTGGGTGCCGTTTACCCCAACTAAGCACCGGCACCGACGCGTAGCAATGATTCCCAAAAGCAGTGCAAACGCACCAGTGACTTGATTACATCTGGTGCAGGCTTTTGATTGTTTTTTTAACTTTTCCGCGACAGTCACCGCACAAGCGGTGATAAAACAAAACGATTGCGTATAATTTAACCAACTTGATTAAAGACTGAGTACGTTATGGCTACCAAGGCGACCATTACATTTGACAACGATAGTAGCGCAATTGAGCTACCGGTATTAAAAGGCTCACTGGGCACGGATGTGATTGATATCCGCAGCTTGGGCAAACATGGTTATTTCACGTTTGATCCTGGCTTCATGTCTACCGCATCGTGTACATCTGGCATTACCTTTATTGATGGTGAAAAAGGGTTGCTTTACTACCGTGGCTATCCGATTGAGCAACTGGCCGAGAACTGTGACTTCCTTGAGGTCTCGCACCTGTTGCTGCACGGCGAACTGCCGGATAACAATCAACGTGAAGAATTCGTGAGCACCATCAGCGAACACACCATGTTGCACGACCAGATGAGCAATGTATTTCGTGGGTTCCGCCGCGATGCGCACCCGATGGCGGTCATGATCGCGGTCGTAGGCGCCATGGCGGCCTTCTATCCAGACAACAACAATGTGTCCGACCCGGAATCACGTAAAGTGGCTGCCATGCGTCTGCTGGCCAAAGTTCCCACCATTGCCGCCTGGAGCTATAAGTACAACATCGGCCAGCCATTCATGTATCCCAAAAACAAATTGGGCTACGCCGAAAACTTTATGCACATGATGTTCGCCACGCCCTGTGAAGATTATGTGCCTAATCCGATTCTGGCCCGTGCATTTGAACGCATCCTGATTCTGCACGCAGATCACGAGCAAAATGCTTCTACCTCTACCGTGCGTCTGGTCGGCTCCAGCGGCGCCAACCCGTTTGCCTGCATCGCAGCCGGCATCGCCTCGCTATGGGGCCCCTCACACGGTGGCGCCAACGAAGCCACACTTAACATGCTGGAAGAAATCGGCGACGTCAGCCGCATCGGCGAATTCATCAAACGCGCCAAAGACAAAACCGACAGCTTCCGCCTGATGGGCTTTGGTCACCGCGTTTATCGCAACATGGACCCGCGCGCTTCTATCATGCGCAAAACCTGCCATGAAGTGCTCAATGAACTGGGCCTGCACGATGACCCGATGTTCAAACTGGCGATGGAACTGGAAAAAATTGCGCTTGAGGACGAATACTTCGTTTCCCGCAAACTCTATCCAAACGTGGACTTCTACAGCGGCATCGTCATGCGCGCCATGGGCATCCCCAATTCGATGTTTACGGCGATTTTTGCCCTGGCCCGCACTGCAGGCTGGATTTCACAATGGTGTGAGATGAATGCCGACCCCGAACAGAAAATTGGCCGCCCTCGCCAGTTGTATGTGGGGTCTGAACGTCGGGAATTCGTTCCTTTGCATCAGCGTTAACATAGCAACACACAATAAAAACGCCGGATTTCTCCGGCGTTTTTATTTTAGGATTATGCTCGTTGCACCTCGAACCGATCTACATGCCCCGGAGAGAATGCAGCGATCACTGCCTCAAACACGCGGCTCGCCTTGTCTGAATTGTCCTCTTGATAGTTGCAGACAAACACATCCAAAGTCACATAACGCGACTCCGGCCACGTGTGTATCGTCAAGTGGGACTCCGCAAGGACCAGCGCACCAGTCACACCCTGCCCCTGACCAAAGCCATAGAAGCTCTCGCCTACAATAGTCAATCCTGCATCACTGACCACTTTTCGGCAAAAGTGCTGACAGTGGTCTACACGGGTCATCAAGGTCAACCCTAGATCCACCTCATGTAAATTGGCCATCAAGTGTAATCCACTATGCGCGAATCTTTTCATAAACGAACTGAAGCAATACAACGATCACTATTTTGAAGTATATTTACAATAATTGGTCGATTCGCATTGTATAGTAATTTTGCGTTAACCATGTCCAGTCAAATAAAAACAAACAGGGAGCCAGAGTGGGTATTTTTGACTTTGTAAAAAAACAATTTGTTGATGTCATCCAGTGGACGGAAGAGGGTCATGGTGTACTCGCTTATCGTTACCCCATGATGGATATGGAGATTCAGTACGGCGCCCAGTTAACCGTAAGGGACTCGCAAAGCGTATTGTTTGTGAACGAAGGTCAAATTGCCGACAGCTTTGGTCCTGGTTTGCATACCCTCAACACCAAAAACTTGCCGCTACTGACCAATTTGCAGCATTGGGACAAGCTATTCGAGTCCCCATTCAAGTCAGATGTGATTTTCTTTAGCCATCGTTTGCAACTTGACCGCAAATGGGGCACCCCCAATCCGATTACCCTGCGTGATCCAGAGTTTGGCATGGTCAGATTGCGGGCTTTTGGCATCTACAGCTACCGCCTGAGCGATACGGCTTTGTTTTATAAAGAGGTGTGCGGCACACAAGGGGTCTACACCGTCGAAGAGCTGGATGGTCAACTACGTAATGTGATGATCGCTGAACTCACACAACTGTTTGCCAGTAGTAAACTCCCTTTTATTGATATGGCCGCCAACCAGGGCCAGCTAGCGCAAGCCTTGCATGCCCAAATGACGCCTGTATTTGCGCGTTACGGTCTGACTCTGGACAATCTTGCAGTGGAAAACATCTCGCTTCCGGAAGAGCTTCAGGCTGTGCTGGATAAACGTATCAGTATGAATATGGTGGGCGATTTGAATCGGTATACCCAATACCAAGTCGCTGATGCGATTCCGTTAGCCGCGCAAAATGAAGGTGGCATGGCAGGGGTAGGCGCGGGCATGGGCGCAGGGCTGGTGATGGCACAAAATATGGCCCAGGCGATGGCACAACCGGCTAACGCGGCCACGCCAACCGCCACACAGGACGAGATTATTACCACACTAGAGAAGCTGCATACCTTGGTCAGCAAGGGGGTGTTGACTCAAGCTGAGTTTGACGCCAAAAAGGCTGAGCTGCTGGGTCAAATTAAATAAAGCGTTGTTGCTGTGATACGGTATAGTCAGTGCCCGGCTTGCGGCGCCAAAGTCCACTTTCGTGCCAGCACGACGCTGTTGATGGTCTGTGAGTATTGCCAGAGCACGTTGCTACGCAACGATATTAATCTTGAAAATCTGGGCAAAATGGCCGAACTGCTGCCAGATCGCAGCTTGTTACAAATTGGCAGTAGTGGCATCTATCTGGGCGATGGCTTTACCGTGATCGGCCGCCTGCAGTTTCAACATGAAAGTGGCCTTTGGAACAGCTGGCATTTGCTATTTGATCATGGCAAGACCGGCTGGCTCTCTGAGGCTTCAGGCAATTACTCCCTGAGTTTTCAGGTCAATGAGGGACTTCCTGATCTTCCCCGTGAGCGCTTCGTTCCGGATTTAAGCGTACCGGTCAACGGCCAGCGCATGTCCGTGATTCGTGTTGAAACTGCCAAATGTATTGCCGGACAGGGCGAGCTATCAGCTGCAGTGCCAGTAGGCCATACCTTGCACTTTGTCGAACTGGCTGTTGCACAAACCTATGCCTCTCTTGAGTTTGATGGTGCGAAGCCCACGCTTTATTTGGGACAGGCAGTTGAGTTAACCGCGCTTCACCTGCAAAACCTGCGGGACCTTGAACAAAGCGCGATTCAGATTTCCAGCCGTCAGCTGCAATGCCCGGCTTGCGGCGGAAACCTGAACTTCCGGCTACAACAAGCACAGACCATCACCTGCCCCCATTGCGCCACGGTCCTGGACTCCCGCAATGACAAACTGGCAATCCTGCTCAAACAATCCAACAAGCTGCAACAATTAAACCGATTACCGATTCCACTCGGGAGCATTGGCCGCTTTGAACGCGCAACGTTTACAGTGATAGGCTACCTGCGCCGCTCTACCAGAGCCTCGGGCTTATTACACTACTGGGAAGAGTATCTACTCCACCATCCCGGCTATGGTTTTCGCTGGCTGGTCTGTAGTCAAGGCCATTGGAACCTGCTTAAACCCATCCTCAAACCCCCGTCTATCAGTAAAGGCTACACAGGGGACACCATCGCCATGCTGGAAGGCAAGACTTACCGCCACTTTGCCAACTACAAGGCAAAAATTGACCGGGTGGCGGGTGAGTTTTACTGGCGGATAAAGGTAGAAGACAGCGCCTCTCTGGAAGATTACATTGCGCCACCTTATTTACTCATTAAAGAGTTGCAAGGTAAAGAAATCAACTGGAGCCAAGGGGAATACCTGCAGCCAGAACAAGTCAATGACGCCTTTGAGGGCAAACTGCTGCTTACGCCGCCAAAGGGCGTGTTTGCCAATCAACCTTGTCCGTATGAACCATCGGTCGATGCCTGGTTAAAAAACACGCTACTCTTTGTTGTCCTAGTCATCGTACTGCAATGCTGGTTTGTATTTGAATCCCGTCAGGAAGTCGTATTTAGCAAGGTCATGGAAGTCAGCGCTGTAGACAGCAGCGACTGGTCAAACTATCGTACGCTTAATCCAGAGAGCGCAAACCTGGAAAGTGAGCCATTTGAGATCCATTCAAACCATGGCAATGTGGTGATTGATATTGATGGCAATCTGGACAATAGCTGGTTGTTCTCCAGTATCAGCCTGGTCAATCTGCAAAACGGGCTGACTTACAGCAGTAGTCGCGAAATCAGCGATTATTCTGGCTACGATGGGGGCGAATACTGGCGCGAGAACGATAGCCATACAAACGTGGTTTTTAGCGCGGTTCCACCAGGACGTTACCAATTACAGGTTGAAGCAGAAAGTGAGCGTAGCTATGGCAGCGTCAATGCCAGAAAAACCCAATACCTGCGTGTGATTGCCAATGTCCCGCTCTGGCAGAATTTCTGGTTTGTGCTGATTTTCTTGCTCATTGGCCCAGCGCTCTTTTACCATTTCAGGCACCATTTTGAGCAGCAACGCTGGGCTGAAAGCGATCACCCCATGAATAATACCTGACAGGATACATCCCATGTGGCTCAGAATTTATCAATTGACGGCGATGATGGCAATCGCCTACTTTTGCAAACTGCAATATGACGGTGAACCTTTTTGGCAAAGAGATGATGCCATGCATGTCACCCGCGGCGGTTCGCATGAAGCCAACCATAAGTAAACAAAAGGAAGCATTATGGATACACTGTTACTGACTAATCTGCAAAATTCGGTCATTTTTTCATTACTAGGTGTAGTGATTTTCTGGCTGTGTTTTGTCATCATCGACAAAATCACGCCTTACCAACTGTGGCGGGAAGTGGTAGAAAAAAATAATCTGGCACTGGCAATCATTGTAGCGGCCATGTGTATAGGCATCGCCATGATTATTGCCGCCGCCATTCATGGCTGATACGGGCACTTCAACAACCAATCAACTGAGCGTGCATGACAAGGTGCTACGGCAAGCGCTGTTTGCATCTGTGTTTATTATCGCGTCATGCGGACTGGTATATGAATTAGTCGCTGGCACCGTTTCCAGTTATCTGCTTGGCGACTCGGTCACGCAGTTTTCCACGGTCATCGGCGTCTATCTCTTTGCGATGGGCGCAGGTTCATGGGCGTCCAAATATATTCATCAACATCTGGTCAAACGATTTATAGAGCTGGAGTTGCTGGTCGGACTGACAGGTGGGTTTTCCGCAGTCATTTTGTTTCTAGCCTTTGCCCAGATTGGCTACAACGGTGGCCTCGCCTTTCATGCTATTTTATACATACTGGTATTTGTGATTGGCCTGCTGGTAGGGTTGGAGATCCCGCTGGTCATGCGCATTCTGGAAGCGTCACTGACCCTGAAAGAACTGGTTTCCAGAGTACTGACATTCGATTATCTGGGGGCATTGGCAGTCTCACTGGCTTTTCCATTGTTTCTGGTTCCCCATCTGGGATTAATGCGTACAAGCCTGGTGTTCGGACTCCTCAATGTTGCCGTTGCGGTCTGGGCCATCCAGTTATTTGGCCTGCAATTGCGACAACGTCGTCAATTGTTGATCGTTGCAGCCCTGTCCAGCACAGCACTGTTCGCTGGCCTGATCTTTGCTGAGCACCTGACCCGCTACAGCGAAGAAATGCTGTTTGAAGACCGCATTGTATTTTCAAAATCGACACGCTATCAGCGCATGGTGCTGACGCAATGGCGTGATGACACACGGTTGTTTTTAAACGGTAATTTACAATTTTCCTCCCGGGATGAATACCGTTACCATGAAGCGCTCATACACCCGGCTTTAAGTGCCGCCTTGCATCCTCGCAACGTTCTGGTACTAGGTGGTGGAGATGGGCTCGCCTTGCGCGAGATTTTGAAATACCCCTCCATCGAGCAGGTGACGCTGGTCGATCTTGACCGGGAAATGACAGACACCTTTAAACATAACCTGCGATTAAGCCAACTCAACGCGCATGCTTTTGACTCACCCAAGGTTAAGGTCATTACGGCAGATGCATTTGTCTGGTTGGACCAGCAATCCGGTTTTTATGATTTCATCGTCGTCGACTTTCCTGACCCGACCAATTTTGCGCTGGGCAAACTCTACACGACCAGCTTTTACCAGCTGATTGCCGCCCATCTTTCGCAACACGGGCTGGCAGTGATTCAATCGACCTCACCCCTCTATGCCAGACAGTCGTTCTGGTGCATCGTTAACACCATTGCGAGTGCCGGATTGCATACCACGCCTTACCACACGCTAGTCCCGTCATTTGGCGAGTGGGGTTATGTGATTGCTAGTCACCAGTCCTATCAGCCACCCGCCCGGATTGAAATCAGTGGCTTGAAGTTTATTCAAGCCCAGACGCTGCCCAGCTTATTTTACTTTCCACCTGATATGCAAGCCGTTCCTGCCGAGATCAACCGCTTGAACAACCAGCACCTCGTGCATTACTACGAGCGCGAATGGAATCATCAGGGCCCCTAAGCCATGGATAGACGGACATTCTTGCTCAGCCTGGCTGCCAGCCCATTGCTCATGCAATGCCAGTCAAGGAAAAATCAAGCGTTTGGCGGGCAGCTATTAGGCCCAGACCATGTGGCCGGACATGCACTGACCAAAGGCGAGTTTCCACCCTACTCCCAGACACGTCGTAACCGGGTAGTCATCGTTGGTGGCGGGATCAGCGGGTTGAGTGCCGCTTGGTACCTGCAGAGTCAGGGCATGCATGATTTTGTCTTGCTAGAACTGGAGGAGAATACAGGTGGCAATGCGCGTAGTGGGCATAACCGCATCAGCGCCTACCCCTGGGGAGCGCACTATTTGCCCATCCCCAACCATGAAAACCATATGCTCAAGCAGTTCTTGGCTGAAACAGGGGCAATTGTCAGCGGGCATCACACACAAAAACCGACTTATCACGAGCGTTATTTGTGTTTTGCACCGCAAGAGCGGCTGTTTATCCATGGCCAATGGCAAGAGGGTCTGCGTCCACACCATGGCTTGAGCAAAAACGAACTGGCCGAAATAGAAGCGTTTGAACAACAGATGCACACATTTCGTCTGGCACGGGGAAAGGATGGCAAACCGGCTTTCAGCATTCCTCTGATAGAATCATCACAGGATCCGCAATGGTTGGCGCTGGACCGGTTAAGCATGACAGATTACCTCTACCAGCAAGGCTGGCAAGGGCAAGCGCTTCACTGGTACGTCAATTACGCTTGTAGAGATGATTACGGCATGCCGGCCAGCCAGATTTCGGCTTGGGCCGGTATCCATTATTTTGCTGCACGCCGCGGCGAAGCCGCAAACGCTGAATTGGATCAAGTACTGACCTGGCCACAAGGTAACGCTTGGTTGGCCGAGCAACTGGCAAGCAAATCTTTGACCCAAATCCAATCACGGCAACTGGTACATGCCATCAGTCAAGAAAAACACGGCATCACAGTGGACGCTCTAGATCTAAACAGCCGACAGACTACCCGCTGGCAAGCCGACCATGTCATTTATGCCTCACCCGCCCATGTTCTGCCTTTTGTGTTACGCCAACACACTGATCTGACACAATCCGCACGTAATATTTCGCATGCTCCGTGGTTGGTCGCCAATATTAGCCTTTCTCATGCGTCTACACTGCAGGGTAATCTCCCCGTCGCCTGGGATAATGTCATTTATGACCGCCCCGGATTGGGTTATGTGGTTGCCAACCACCAAACGCTACAACAACCAAGCGAATCAGTGATTACCTACTACCACGCACTGGCTCAGGCTGATTCAGTCCGTGCACGCAGAGAACTGTACTCGAAATCCTGGCAAAGTCTGCAGCATAGCATTATGCAAGAGCTACACACGGCCCATCCCATGCTTGAAGAGTCCATCACACACATGGACATCTGGCGGTGGGGCCATGCGATGACATTCCCCAAACCTGGTTTTTTAACAGATCATCATCGCCTGCGGCTAAACCAACAGCACGATAGATTGCATATTGCACACACCGATGCAGCTGGCATTTCAATTTTTGAAGAGGCCTTTGCACAAGGTGTACGTGCAGCAAGCCATTGTTTACATCGTCGTGCAAAATGAAAAAGCCGGGGTTAACCCGGCTTTTAGGCGCACCAGTGAGTTAAACCGAGAACGAGCTACCGCATCCACAAGTCGTGGTCGCATTCGGGTTACGAATGACAAATTGCGAGCCTTGCAGGCTATCGGTATAGTCGATTTCTGCGCCCATGAGATACTGCAGGCTCATCGGGTCAATCAACAAGGTCACGCCGTCCTTGTCAACTTGGGTATCGTCGTCGTTCACTTCTTCTTCAAAGGTGAAGCCATACTGAAAGCCGGAACAACCACCACCGCTCACAAACACACGCAATTTCAGCTCTGGCGTACCTTCTTCATCAATCAGCTCTTTGACCTTTTTGGCAGCATTATCGGTAAATACCAAAGGACTAGGCATTTCAAGGGTGGCTTCTGTGGTCATCATAGACTCCTGTAAAATTCGTATTCAGTATATGGCGGTAATCCGCCGGATTTCAAGTGGCCGCGTTTAGCTGGCTTCTGTCGTTGATGTTTCTGTGGGGCTTGCTTCCGACTGCTCACCCAGATAAATCAGTTTTCCTTCAATCACGGCACCGGTGTGCATTTCGAGCGATTTGTAATACAGGTCGCCGATAATACGCGCCTTGCTTTGCAACTCGATAAAGACGGAAGACCGCACCGGCCCGCGTATCATGCCGTTCAGTACAATTTTGGAAGCCTCTACACTGCCGGTCACCGCCCCGTTTTCACTGATAATCAGTGTACTGGGATGGGTTTGCTTTTCAATCACATTACCAACGATCAAGCCATCTACTCTTAAGCCACCTGCAAACTGCATATTGCCATTTAACTGCGTTTCATGCCCGATCAGGGTATCAATGTGACTGTCAATTTGAACACTTTTCTTGAAAAACATGCGACTTCCTGTTCCGAATTTACTTAAATGGCAATCCTGATTGCGTCAGCGCTGCTCACACAGACTCAATGCTTGGTCATGTTTTTGTAAAACACCAGCTCCTCTTTGAGCTTGATATTTTCGTCCTGTTGCGCGGTCAGTGTTTTGGCCAGGTTGTTGCTCGTTGCCAATTCCACCTGTAACTCACGCTGGGAAGCGATCAGTTTCTTCTGCAACTCTATATTTTCCGTCGTGACCTGGCGCAGGCGATGCCGAATATTTTCGCTATCATCATCATGCAACACCCAGTAGGCCAATGCAAACCCAATCACCACATAGGAGACCGCCAATATCCCCTGAAAGTACCAGGGACGATGTGAGCGCACAGCCACCTGTTTGGCAGTCAGGCCAAAGTGATTCCTGAGTCTTCTGCGGATAGGCCTGATCATTATGGCAACAATGGCAACACTTGCAAACCAGCCTCAGGGGCCAGATTGAACATCAGGTTCATGTTCTGCACCGCTTGACCAGAGGCGCCTTTAACCAGGTTGTCCTGCACGACAATGATTGTGACATAATCATCTGCCTGTGGGTACACCGCCATCCTTAAAACATTCGATCCACGGACCGAGCGTGTCTCGGGAAGCGCACCGGCCGGCATCACATCGACAAAAGTCGACCCCTGGTAGCGTTGCTCATACACCTGCTGAATGGATGCCCGCTGCGCTTGCCTATTGAGTTTGACATGGAGCGTACTGAGCATGCCGCGTATCATCGGGATCAAATGCGGCACAAAGATAAGCTGGACAGCTTCATTGCCAGACAGTTTTTTGAGTTGTGCCAGAATCTCGGGATGATGCCTGTGCCCGGCCACACCATAGGCTCTGAGGTTATCACTCGCTTCAGAGAACAGCGTAGACACTTCTGCTTTTCTGCCGGCGCCGGAGACACCCGACTTCGCATCCGCGATAATTGGCACCGAGAAATCAATCCAGCCTTGCTCAAGTAAGGGCGCCAACCCCAGCAACACGGTGGTGGGGTAACACCCTGGATTACCAATCACTTGCGCCTGCTGCACCTCTTCGCCATATAGCTCTGGCAAGCCGTAGACGGCATCTTGCAAAATATCGGTACAGCTATGGGGGAGTTTGTACCATTTTTCAAAGACAGCGGCATCCTGCAACCGGAAATCTGCTGCCAGATCAATCACCTTCACGCCAGCAGCTACCAGCGCAGGCGCTTGCGCCATGGCCACCCCATGGGGCGTGGCGAAGAACACCACATCACATTGGGTCAGATCAACGGTCGCTGGGTCACTAAAGGCAAGTTCAACGACGCCACGCAAACTGGGAAACATCTCTGCCACAGGCAGGCCCGCTTCACCCCGTGAAGTAATGACCTGCAATTGCACATTTGGATGACGCGCCAGCAAGCGCAATAACTCTACACCGGTATACCCTGTGCCGCCAACGATGCCTACCTTAATCTTTTCCATCTGCCTTACCCAGTTGAGGAGTTAAAACGCACACTGCGTAAAAAGTTAATTAATATAAATGAAAAAGGCCGCCAATGCGACCTTTTTGCACAACAGGTTTGTAACAAACGTTGAAAAATTAACGTTTGGAGAACTGTTTCCGACGACGTGCTTTACGCAGACCGACTTTCTTACGTTCAACTTCACGTGCATCACGTGTTACGAAACCAGCGTGGGACAATGCGCTCTTCAGCGCAGCATCGTAGTCAATCAATGCACGGGTAATGCCGTGACGAACTGCACCAGCTTGACCGGATTCACCACCACCATGCACATTGACCAGAATGTCAAAGCTCGCAGTGTTGTTGGTCAATTCCAGAGGTTGACGCAAAATCATGCGAGAAGTCTCGCGTGAGAAGTACACGTCAGCTGGCTTGTCGTTTACAACGATATTGCCGCTACCGGACTTGATGAACACACGTGCCACTGAACTTTTGCGGCGGCCTGTGCCGTAGTTGTATTTACCGATCATGTTTTATCCTAATCGTCTTGAATTAGATGGTTAATGGTTGCGGTTGTTGCGCAGTATGCTCGTGCTTGTCACCCGCATACACTTTCATTTTTTTGATCATGGCATAGCCCAAAGGACCTTTTGGCAACATGCCTTTCACTGCTTTTTCCAATGCACGGCCTGGGAAACGGTCTTGCATTTTGGAGAATGAAGTGGTTGTAATACCGCCTGGATAACCAGAGTGACGGTGGTACAGCTTGTCACCAGCCTTGTTACCGGTTACTTTAATTTTGTCCGCATTGACTACGATGATGTAGTCGCCTGTATCCACGTGCGGTGTGTAAATAGCTTTATGCTTACCACGCAGACGATGAGCGATTGCGCTGGCCAGACGACCCAATACCAAGTCAGTGGCGTCAATCACGAACCAGTCACGTTGTACTTCATGCGATTTTGCTGAAAAAGTTTTCATTTTATAACTACCGAGTTATAGCGTATAAATTAAGAGGGCGGATTATATGCTAGCTTGAGAAAGCTTGTCAACGGATTATTCTAAAATAATCCCTGACCAATGCCGCGAGCCTTGATGATCTTATCAGGCTGCAGATTTGGGGCTGTTTGCCATCAATTTTGCAAATAAGTTGAAGTAAAGTATGCTTTTTAAGCAAAAGATCTTTGTTTTATCAGGAATAATTGCAAACAGATGCTATATTAGCTCAAGTTTCGACTTGATGCACTGAATCATTTCAACCGCAGAGATTAAGAAATAATATTTTCATGCGCTCAGGCCATTCACAGACGCGAGAGTCCACGATTACAACAGCATTGCGCTGCATGGCGTTGCCATTGTTGCTTTTGTTAGCGCCAACCTCACTCGTGCAGGCCGCGGATTTATCCGCATTCCGCTTTGAGTCTGAACCTGGCCAACCCCTGTTGGCACAAGTGCCGATCACACATGCCACATCCAGTACGGACATCAGCTGTTTTCAACTGCAGCAATCTGTGGCTGATTTTGTGCATCTGGAATACACCACACTGAGCGCGGATCAAGGCATGCTCATGCTATGGTCCGACCGCGCAATGAGCAGCCCGGTAAAAGTCACCCTAACAGATACATGCCAACGCACCGCGCAGACCTTTACCCTGCACCCGGACATGAAAGTGTCGTTTGAAGTAGAGGCGCCTCAGCAAACAGCGACCCAGCCAATTACTGCAGAGGCGCCCACCTCGACCCCACAGGCACCCTCTCAACCGATACAGGAGGGCATCCCGCTGGAGGCCTACGACAAGTTACAGGGACAAATCAATGAATTGCAGCAGGCATTTAACACCTTGCAAAGCAAATCCGATGCCCTTTATGCCAGTTCACTGGCGCAAACGAATTTACTCGCCTCTCTGAAATCGCAATTGGTCCATGTGCAGAATGAAAACCACCTGCTACGCACACTGGTGATGACGCTAGGCCTGGCCTTGATCGCCAGCGGCTTTTTCTTTGCCGACTGGCTCAGGCGGCATGCGGCAGTACCCAAGCGCGCCAAAGGCCGTCAACCAGCCTCAGCCACGGAAGAATCCACCGGTCCGGCGACCCAGCCGCAAACCAGCCAGCGATTCGCAACCACTTTGCCGCCACTCACCAGCTCACCAAATCCTGCACATCCAGTCTCTGGTGCAACGCAACCGCCCTATACCCAACGAACCGGAAGTCGCTTGAAGTCGGTTCCTATCCACGCCAATGATGATGTGCTCGGGCTCGAAGCGGTTCCACAAAAACTCAGCTCACAAAAAAGCACGCAGTCCGTGATGCAAGATGCTTCCAGACTCTTCACACATGGTCGAGTGAATCAGGCCATTGAGCACTTGCAACAACACCTGGCCAAACACCCGAAATGCTCCCCCTGGATGTGGCTGTATTTACTGGATTTATTATCCAAAGAAGGCAAGCACCAGGAGTTTGACATGATGGCCAGCGAGTGCCGCAAGCACTTCAACTTGAATGTAGAGCACGCGCCAGACCTCAAACAACAAGGCATCGAATCTTTCCCGCGCGTGATGAAAGCCTTGCAGCAGGCCTGGGGCACGCCGCAGGTGATTGCGCTGATTGACGATCTGGTTTACAACACCCGTCTTGTGCCGCGTATGGGTTTTGAGCGTAGCGTCTTTGAAGACCTCATGCTATTGAAAGAAATTGCCTGCCAGACACAAAACCTGCCTGCAATGCCCCCTGCGCCCAAAGCCCCGGACGAAGAGACCTCCATCAATGGTAACTTGCGCGAGTTGCAGCAACTCTCTGAAGACATCTATATCCTCGCTCCTGCAGAACAAGCGCCCTTCCAGTACTGGACCGATTTCACCTTTGAGCTGGGTGAGCCCGCTGGTGCACGCAAATCAGCCTAACCAATAGGCACCCGCGATGCCTGCGGTTAATGCCGCACCTATCCAGATATTCTCCAAAAATGCCTTGAAACACTGCGCACGCTGACGCGTCCGGATCAGCCCATATTGCCTGAATAACTGCAAGGCAGCGGCCATCCAACCCAGCCAGAATGGCCAGCCCAGCCTGAGCTGAATGGCGACCCAGGCCATCATGGCCAGCGTGGCAATCAGGCACAGCATAATCGCGAATACCTCACGGTGACCAAAGGTAATCGCGGATGAACGGATGCCGATCTTAAGGTCATCCTCACGGTCCACCATGGCATAAGCCGTATCATAGGCCACTGACCAGGAGACATTCGCCAGCAACAACCACCAGGCAGTTGCCGGCACAGCCCCCTGTAAGGCAACAAATGCCATCGGGATACCAAAGCCGAACGCAATGCCCAAATAGGCCTGTGGAATGGCAAAAAAACGTTTGGTGTACGGGTAGCTAACCGCCAGAAACAAAGCTGGGACGGACCACAGCACCACTTGCATGCCCAGCGTACACACCAGCACAAACGCTATCAAAGATAGCGCTACTGCCACGGCATAAGCCTCTTTGACAGAAATCTCCCCGGTCGCCAACGGCCGACGTTGGGTGCGCGCCACCGCGCCATCCCAGTGCCGGTCGGCAATGTCATTCAATGCGCAGCCGGCTGAGCGCATCAGTATCGTACCCAACACAAACACGGTTGCCACCAATAGATCAGGGTGCCCTGCGCCTGCAATCAACAGCCCCCACAATGTGGGCCAGAGTAGCAACCAAATCCCGACCGGCTTATCCAGACGGGTTAAGCGATAATACGCATGCCAGTTGATGGTTGACTGCATTACAAAAGCTTTCCGATTAAAAAATTAATCATGGGGATGATCCACACAAGCAGGCAAAAACACTTCTGTCACCAGCAAAAGGTGATGATGCAGACGGAACAAGGAGCGTCTTGCCCAAAGGGGATGTTGCTGCAACTGCGGATGATAGCGGCATACCGCCTGATGCAAGGGATGCTGTGCGTACAATTTGCGGAACTGCAACGGCCCACGTGTGACTTTAGGATTGGCAAACAGCGCTGCCCCGAGCGGCACCCGCCCGATTGCACGCAAGCGGCACCATGGTCCGCGCAAATCCTGACGCGCGATGACACTATGCGCAAACACGCGCGGCTGGCCGTTTCCGCGCAACATGACTTCTCGCACCCATGCACGGGACATCGCATGCAGGCGCAACATGGCCTGTTCGTCAACATGCGGCTTGCGCCAGGCTTGCGCCAACAGCTCAACCGAAAACGCCGGATAGTGTTTTTTCAGGCGGGCAGTTAATGAACCCCTTTCCTGCAACCAGGACCTGAAGGGGGTTTGACCAACAACCGCGCGTTGCCAGGCCCGCCCAGAAGATTGCTTCAGTTGCCGCATCTCGGTCAATGTGGCAACGGGAACGTTTTGGGCAACCACACCCATAATTTCCCTTGTTGGCGCATGGCCCCCGCCAGCTTGCCCGCAGCATCGCCTTCTCCCCAGTACACATCGGCACGCACGCCGCCCTTGATCGCCCCCCCCGTATCCTGAGCGTGCATCAATTGCTGCAAAGGTGCCACATCATTGGGGTAAGTGGTCGCCAGATAGACCGGGGCGCCCAGGGGAATGTAAAACGGATCGACCGCAACACTACGTTCAGCTGTGAGCGGCACCCCTAATGCGCCTAATGGGCCGGACAACCCCGGTGGCAGCAACTTGAAAAACACATAGCTGGGATTCGCATCCAGCAAACCGCGTAACTGCTCGGGATGCTGCTGTGCCCAAGCCTTGATTCCCTGCATGGAAGCCTCGCTGGCGGTCATTTCTCCGCGCCCCACCAGGATCTTGCCAATAGACTGATAAGGATGCCCATTCTGGTCGGCGTAACCTACGGGAACACGCTCGCCGTTTTCAAGCGCAATGATGCCCGACCCCTGTACCTGCAGAAAAAATGCTTCTACCGGATCGCTGACCCAGATTAACTCACTGCCATTCAACGGCGATTGCGGCTGCTCAATTTCTGCCCGTGTGTAATAGGGAATCAGCGTTTGGCCCTGCAAGCGGCCACGCACGCGTTTATACTTGAGCTCGGGAAACAATGCCGACAAATTCACGGTAATCAAATCCGATGGCACTTGATAAAGCGGGACGCGGTAACGCGGACTTGCTTGCCTAGCCCCTTGCAACACAGGCTGATAATAGCCGGTGATCAAGCCCTGCGAGGTGCCATCTGCCTGCCGCGTCGCATACACATTAAAATATTGCTGCCAGTAGGCCTGAATGGCAGACACATCCTCAGCCTGCACCAAGAGCGCGGCAGCACAAACCGCTTTCCAGTCCGCTTTGTTTTTGAGCCCCTGACACCCTTGTAGCCATGCCTTCCAGCTGGCGACCCAGTCTTCTTTTTCCAAACCTGGCAGGTCTGCCCACTGCGCGGGCTGGAGCAAGGCAAAGGCTTGTGATGGCGTAACAGGCGGGACACTGCCACTCGTACCGGGCTGTTCAACCGCAGGCTTGCTCGGAGCTGGCGATGTTCTGCCCGAGGTGTCCGGCATTGGCACCGTTTGACATCCTGCCAGCCACAGCAGACTGGAGAGGACAAGACATAGACGGATGACAGAACTGTTTTTGATGGTTAACACGTTTGTAACTTCAATTTAAAGACCATTGATGGGTCTGCGGCCTCATGCAGCAGACAGCAGACGAGGCAAATGTTTGCGCGTGCGGTTTAATGCAGCCCGGCTGCCTGATGCAACCAGAACGTCGGGATATCGACTTCAAACCAGTGCCCATCGACGGCCACCATCTGATAAGTGCCATACATTTCCCCACTGGGTGTACTGAACATGACGCTACTGGTATAGCGGTATTCTGCATCGGGCGCCAGCAAGGGCTGCTCGCCGACCACCCCCAGCCCTTTGACTTCCCGCACCTGTTGCATAGCATCGGTAATCACCCAGTGTCGACTGATCAGTTGCGCAGGCGTTTGCCCGGTATTGCGGATCGTAATCGTATAGGCATAGATGTACTGCCCCGTTTCCGGCGAAGACTGATCAGGCAAGTACTCTGTCTCGACAGATACCTGACAGGCATAGAGGGCGCGTTCGGTCACATTTATCCTATCATGCCAGTGGTTGGTGAACTAGGGCTGGCAGAATACAGCTTTTTCGCCATACGTCCGGCTAAAAAGGACTCACGGCCAGCCTCAATGGCTTTTTTCATGGCGCCTGCCATCAATACCGGGTCACGCGCAGCCGCAATAGCAGTATTCATCAACACGCCGGCACAGCCTAACTCCATCGCAATCGCCGCATCAGACGCACAGCCTACGCCAGCATCCACCAAGACCGGGATCTTGGCATTTTCGATGATAATTTGCAGATTCCATGGATTTAAAATCCCCATGCCGGAACCAATCAGCGAGGCCAAGGGCATCACTGCCACACAGCCAATGTCCTCCAGCTGCTTGGCGATGATCGGGTCATCCGAGGTATATACCATGACCTCAAAGCCTTCTTTGACCAGCGTTTTGGCCGCAGCAATGGTTTCGGTCACATTCGGATACAAGGTATTCGGATCACCCAATACCTCCAGCTTGACCAGGCGGTGATCATCCAGCAACTCACGCGCCAGACGCAAGGTGCGCACGGCTTCTTCAGCACTGTAACAACCCGCGGTATTCGGCAGATAAGTAAATTCGTTCGGCGGCAAATACTCCAGCAGAGAAGGTTCGCTTGCATGTTGACCGATATTGGTCCGGCGGATGGCCACGGTAATAATTTCAGCGCCACTGGCGTCTATCGCAGCGCGTGTCTGCGTAAAGTCCTGGTATTTGCCGGTGCCAACCAACAGTCTGGATTGATAAGATTGACCGGCAATCACTAAAGCATCATTCATCATTAAACTTTCTATTCCATTCTTAGCTGCATAACGCTGATGAGATCGCGCTTAACCGCCACCGACCGCACCGACGATTTCCAGCTTGTCATCCGCGTGTAACTGCACGTGGGCAAACTGACTACGTGGCACAATATCGCCATTACGCTCAATCGCAATGCGCTTGCCTGTCAGTTGCATCTGCTCGACCAACGCTTGCACACTCATGGCCTCTGCGGCAAGTTGCATGGCTTTACCATTGACGAAAATTTGCATGCTGCTTTTAAAGGTTTTATTAAACAAGCCGATATTCTACGAAAAATCAGCGGATTTGGCTTTCAGTTTTTACGTCACATGCTTTCAAGCCATCTTCAACACGTGTCATCCAACTTGGAGGAGTATGCGTTATTTTAAGCGTGAACATGGCACCATGTTTGCTTTAATGTTGTAGCGATACAAATATGCCTGAAGAATTTGACAAGTTTGGTCACTACGGCAAATTCCGCATTGCTGCAGAATGAACTTTTTGTTAATTTTGGCGCCACAAGCACGGCGAACACAATTCGTTGTTTTGTGTAATGAATATTGAGAATCCCAAAAGGAAGAGTAAAAATGCAAATCGTAGAATCCTACCAAGCCGTTTCATCACAACATTTTTTGATTGATGAAATTTACGCCCCCAGCCTCAACAATGCTGCTCCCAACGCTAAAGCGTTTGCCGAAGAACAGCAACACTTGAAAGCCATCAACGAGCTTCATCGCTTTTTGGAATCGAGTTGCGACTGCGTTTAATACGCAGGGCGTTTCAAACCGACCCCGCAACGGGTCACTGATTTTCAGGTTGGATGCTTGAATCCAATCTTGGGTTAGCCGGAAATATGTGAAAATTCACTTCGGGCGCCCTTTACCCAAAAATTGCGCAACGACTGCGATATAGAAGTCCCTGCGTTAAAGTACAAGTAAAGATGAGACAAATAAAAAAAGATGGCTTTTATCGCCATCTTTTTTTATTTTCAGCGGTTGATTCAAAAGCAGCAACTACCTGTAAGAGCGGTCACTGCTATCGTAAGAAACTGCAGACTATTCAACAGATAGCTGTGGACGACCAGCTTCTGGCCAATCTAAGTGGAAGAACTGACCACGTGGCTGATCTTTGCGCTCATAGGTATGTGCGCCAAAATAGTCACGCTGACCTTGCAACAGGTTGGCTGGCAAGTCAGCACTTCTGTAGCCATCATAGTAAGCCAATGCCGCCGCGAAGCCTTGTGCCGGAATGCCATTGGTCACGGCCAACGCAATCACTTTACGCCAGCCTGCCTGACCTTCGTTCATCGCATTGGTGAAGTATGGATCCAGCATCAGGTTTTTCAGGCGTGAGTTCAATGCATAAGCATCGGTGATTTTTTGCAGGAAGCGCGCACGGATGATACAACCGCCACGCCAGATCTGGGCAATTTCACCGAAGTTGAGTTTCCAGTTGTAAGCCACTTGCGCCTTATCAATCAGCTGGAAGCCTTGTGCGTAGGCGCAGATTTTGGAGCAATACAAGGCATTTTTGATCGCCTCAATGGTTGCAACTTTGTCTTTCTCTTGCACAATCACTGGACCTTTGAGGATCTTGCTGGCTTCAACACGCTCCTCTTTCAGGCTGGATAATGCACGCGCATAGACGGCAGCTGCAATCGCATTGGCGGGCGCCCCCAACTCGAGCGCATTGGCCGCCGTCCACTGGCCGGTGCCTTTTTGGCCTGCCGTATCGAGAATCTGGTCAACCAGGAAGCCTTTGCCAGCCGGATCTTTTTGCTGCAGGATATCGGCCGTAATTTCAATCAGGAAGCTGGACAGCTCACCTTTGTTCCACTCGGCAAACACCTTGCCGATTTCATCGGCCGGCATGCCCAGCAGATTTTTCATCAGCCAGTAGGCTTCGCAAATCAACTGCATATCGATGTACTCGATACCGTTGTGCACCATTTTTACATAGTGACCTGCACCGTCCGGGCCGATATATTCCGCGCAAGAGAACCCACCCTGAACTGGTTTGCCAGGTGCGCCACCTTCTAACGGGGCACCGGTCACAGGATCCACTTTGGCTGCAATATCGCGCCAGATGGGCTCCAGACTAGCCCAGGCCTTGCGTGTACCTGAAGGCATCAGCGATGGACCAAAACGGGCACCGGTTTCACCACCAGACACGCCGGAACCAATGAACTCAATGCCTTTGGCAGCAAGCTCTTTTTCGCGACGGATGGTGTCCGTCCACAGCGCATTGCCGCCATCAATAATAATGTCCCCTTGCTCCAGGAAAGGCAACAGGGCGTTAATGGTCACATCGGTCGCGCTCCCGGCTTTCACCAGCAACACAATTTTGCGTGGACGCTTGATGCTCAGTACAAAAGAGGCCAAATCAGCATGCCCCACCACACGTTCGTGTGAGGGCTCATTCTTTTTACACTCCTCGATGAAGTTCAGCATTTTTTTCGGGTCACGGTTATAGACCGCAATGGTATAGCCGTGATCAGCAATGTTAAGCGCCAGGTTTTGGCCCATCACTGCCAATCCTACCAATCCAATATCCGCATTTTTTATAGTCATAGTTCTCTCTAAACAATGGTTAATTTAGTTGAAAAAAAAGCACAGGCTTTTGGCCTGTGCTTGGACTAGGGTATGTATTGAATATCCCATGCAAGTTGTTTTGAGAATCGCAACTGGCATAACATTTTCAGCACCTTAGTTTTCTTTCGCTCAAGTGTTCCAGTCGGTTACTTGAGTACGTTACCGAACATCTGCAAGGTCAATTGATATCCAATGTTGACCAGCTGCGCATCGTAACGTTCCCCTTCATCGCGCATGAAGGCATGTTGTCCATTAAATTCATGCCAGGTGTAATGCAGTCCGGGCACCGCGGCAAAGCGGTTATACAGCTCTGCACGCTTATCTCCCGGGATATGAGGGTCTTGCTTGCCCCAGATCATAAGCAACTCGCCCTTGATTTCGCCGACACGGTCCATGCTGTGCTGACCAGGCTGGTTCGGGATAATGTTGGTGTGCAAATCGGTGGCATAGAAACAGGCCGTCGCTTTCACTTCTGGCTGCAAAGCTGCACGGAAAGCCAGGTGACCACCGATACAAAAACCGGCCGCACCCAAATTGCCGTCATACCAGGCTTGCTTGTTCAGATAGTCAATCATGGCGCGGTTATCCGTGTCGTAGGCCTGCACATCTTTGGCCATTTTGTCCGCATTGCCTTTGTCACGGCCAGCATCGTCATAGCCCAATACCGTGCCAATCGGATTCAACTCATGGAACACTTCAGGCACCAGCACGGCATAACCATGCCCTGCTAAAAAGCGCGCTGCGCGCTCAATCGGACCGGTCTGCTGAAAAATTTCAGAGTAAAACAAAACCGCAGGCACTTTGCCATCGTGTTTTGGACGATGAACATAAGTACGCATCACCCCGGTCGGGGTGTCCAAATCAACGATTTCGCTCGTAATCAGCATGATAAATCCTTAAACAATCAAAAAATACCGGCTATTCTAGCGCTGTTTGCATGGCTTTTCACAGATATTGTGCCAGGGCAAGCAGAATTTTTTGCAATTCCGGCTGACAAAGTCGAGGTAGCTTGCCTTCATCACCAACCATGGGAGTTTGTATGCGCCCCTCATTCAATCTTGTTTGCTTCATGCTCTTCAGCACGAGCGCTTTGGTGGCCCATGCCGAGCTCGACCATGAGCTGGTTTACCGACTGAAAGCCTCGGTGGTAAAAGTGCACAGCATGACGCAAACGGGCGGTCACGGCGTCGGCAGCGGCGTGGTTGTGGCGCCAGATACAGTGGCTACCAATTGCCATGTGCTGGCGAACAGCAGCGGCGTTAGCGTTTCCAAATTCGGTGATAGCGTCAGCCCGGTTGGCATGGTCGCGGACTGGAAACACGATATCTGCCTGTTGAAATTTCAATATCTGGAACTGCCGCCAGTCAAGCTGGGCACAACCGCCGCCTTACATTATGGTGATGCCGTCTTTTCCATCGGCTTTCCAGGTGGACCGCCCAAGCCACAAACCATCGCAGGCCATGTGAAAGCCTTGTACCCCTATGATGACAGCCTGATTGTGCGCACCGATGCCGCGTTTATCATGGGCGCCAGTGGCAGCCCGACCTTTAACCAGACAGGCGAACTGGTTGCTTTAAGCACGTTTAAAAGTCCCGGCAAACAGGCCTACTTTTATAGTGTGCCGGTCGAGTGGATACAAACGCTGCTTGGCAAACAAGCCAGCAACAGCATTCAGGCCGACGCCACTCCCTTTTGGGACTTACCGCTGAATGAGCGCCCATTCTGGATGCAAGTGGTGATTCCTTACCAAAACAGCGACTGGCCGGCCGTAGAGCAGATCGCGCGCACTTGGTTAAGCCAGCAAGCAGAGGCTGCAGAAGCACACTTTTATTTAGCCAGTGCGCTACATGGGCAAGGGCACCTCGCCGCAGCCCAACAAGCCTATTTACAGGCCACCACGCTGGAGCCGAACTATCTGGAGGCTTGGTCAGGACTGGCCTTGCTCGCTCAACAATCCGCGCAGCCAAGCTTGCAGGCAGAGGCTGAGCGCCACCTTCAACAGCTCGCCAGCCAAACTCAATAGCTTGGGCACACTCGCTGACCAAAAGCCATCCGGCCAAGCGCAAGCATGATCAACCCCAGAGGCTCTGCTAGAATAGCGTTTTTAATGTTTATCCGATTGCTCCGTCATGACCTCTCGCAACCAGCAACTGTTTGAAAAATCCCAGCAACTGATTCCAGGCGGCGTCAACTCGCCGGTACGTGCGTTTCGCAGTGTCGGTGGCACGCCCATCTTTTTCAAAAAGGGCCTCGGCTCCAAGCTCTGGGATGCGGATGGCAAGGAATACATTGACTACATCAACTCCTGGGGCCCCATGATTTTGGGACATGCCCACCCGGAAGTTGTTGCAGCCGTGCAGCAAGCGGCCGCCAACAGCCTGAGTTTCGGCGCGCCAACCGGCCTCGAGCTCGAAATGGCTGAATTAATTAATCAACTTGTGCCCAGTATGGAACAAGTACGCCTGGTCAGCAGCGGGACCGAAGCGACCATGAGCGCCATTCGCGTGGCCCGTGGCTTTACCAAGCGCAATAAAATCATCAAATTTGAAGGCTGTTACCACGGCCATGCCGATGCCTTGCTCGTGAAGGCTGGCTCCGGCTTGCTCACCTTTGGCGAACCCAGCTCCGCCGGTGTCCCGCCAGAAGTCGCTGCGCACACCCTGACGCTCGATTACAACAACTCGCAAATGCTCAAAGACACCTTTGCCAGCATGGGGGACGAGATTGCCTGCGTGATTCTGGAGCCGGTAGTCGGCAATATGAACCTGATTGTGCCTCACCGCGAGTTCTTAACCACTTTGCGTGAACTGTGCACTCAGCATGGCACGGTGCTGATTTTTGATGAAGTCATGACCGGCTTCCGCGTGGCACTGGGCGGTGCACAGGCACTATATGGCATTAGACCGGACATGACGACCCTGGGCAAAGTCATTGGAGGCGGCCTGCCCGTAGGCGCCTTTGGTGGCCGCAAAGACATCATGAGCGTACTGGCACCACTAGGGCCGGTTTACCAGGCCGGCACCCTATCAGGCAATCCCGTGGCAGTGACCGCCGGGCTGACCACCCTCAAACTGATCCAGGCACCCGGCTTTTATGAGGCACTGACGGCAAAAACAGCGCAGTTAATGGACGGCATGAAGCAGGCAGCACGCAAAGCGGGCGTCACCTTTAGCGCACAAAGCGTAGGCGGCATGTTTGGCCTCTATTTTAGCGCCAGCAACCCCACCAGCTACGCCGACATGATGCAGGCAGATAAAAATGCCTTTAATCACTTCTTCCACAGCATGCTGAACAGCGGCATTTATCTGGGGCCATCTGCATTTGAGGCGGGCTTTGTCTCGGCGGCACATACCGATGCCGATATCGCCCAAACCGTACAGGCGGCCGAACAAGCCTTTGCCAGCCTGTAAGCCAAGCGGTTGCGTGGCGATTACCTCTCAGGCTCGCCACGCAAACAAATCCCCACATCACCGACCATCCCGGATGACGCCCCCTGAGCGGCCTGACACCTTCTGGCAGGCCATCTATATAAAGACAATCCAATCGCAATCTCTGATCCACGGACTCGCCAGGAGTGCTCTATTCAGGGATAAACGGCCTCACAAGCGTGACAGATTCAACTGAGCCCACCATTTTAAAACCCTGCTAGCTCTCTGGTATTTGTGTAAATTAAAGCGCAATTAATTGGTAAATAAAAACCATTCTCAACTAAAAAATAAAATGCCTTTATCCGTTATTTAACGCAGGCTAAACAATTGAAATTGCTAAACTTTAACGGTATCATTGAAGGTTCCTCCAAATGTTTTGTAAGTGAAGAATCTGGCAATGGACATGCAGTCTGACAACAACCTGATGAGTGCTTCTCAAGATACCGCAACCGCCCGGGACGACCAATTCGGTTTAGCTCCGCAATCCCAGGGTTTATATGACAGACGCCACGAGAAAGATAGCTGTGGCGTGGGCTTTGTCGCCCATATTAAAGGCCAGAAAAGCCACGACATTGTCGCTAAAGGCCTGCAACTGCTGGACAACCTGACCCATCGCGGCGCGACCGGTTACGACCCTAAACTGGGTGACGGCGCGGGCTTGCTGATGCAGATGCCAGATACCTTTATGCGCGAAGAGGCTGCCAAGCTGGGCATGACCTTGCCAGCAGCCGGACAATACGCCGTCGGTCAGGCATTTCTGCCACAAAACGCAGACAACCGCGCGAAATGCGAAGCCATCTTTGCCAAAATCATTGCAGAAGAAAATCAAACCCTGCTGGGCTGGCGTGATGTGCCGGTCGACAACAGCAATATTGCCGACGCCGCCCGCGCGGTTGAGCCTGTGATGCGCCAGGTGTTTATTGCCAGCACCGTGACCGACAGCAACACCTTTGAACGCAAATGCTTTGTGATCCGCAAACGCATTGAACACGCGATTCGCGCACTAAACCTACAAGACAAGGCACAGTTTTACATGCCGTCCTTCTCTTCGCGCACCATCGTCTACAAAGGCATGCTGCTGGCTAATGAAGTGGGCGTGTACTACAAAGATTTGAGAGATGAGCGCGTGATTTCAGCGCTTGCACTGGTACACCAGCGTTTCTCTACCAACACCTTCCCAGCCTGGGATCTGGCCCACCCCTTCCGCATGATTGCACACAACGGTGAAATCAATACCGTTCAAGGCAACGTGAACTGGATGGCCGCCCGTCATGAGACCATGAAATCTGCGGTGCTGGGTGAAGACTTGGAAAAACTGTGGCCACTGATTGCAGAAGGCCAGTCCGACTCCGCCTGCTTTGATAACTGTCTTGAGCTGCTGGTGGCTGGTGGCTATAGCCTGCCACACGCCATGATGATGCTGATCCCGGAAGCCTGGGCAGGCAACCCATTAATGGACGAAGACCGCCGTGCGTTCTATGAATACCACGCGGCACTGATGGAGCCATGGGACGGCCCGGCTGCAGTCGCGTTTACCGATGGCAAAATGATTGGTGCCACGCTTGACCGTAATGGCTTGCGTCCAGCCCGCTACCTGGTGACCGAAGACGACATCGTCATGATGGCGTCTGAAATGGGCGTGATCACTTTCCCACAAGAAAAAATCGTTAAAAAATGGCGTTTGCAGCCAGGCAAAATGTTGCTGATCGACATGGAGCAAGGCCGCATTATCGACGACGAAGAAGTCAAAACTGAACTGGCACAAGCCAAACCTTATCGCCAGTGGATTGAACAGACCCGCTTCCATTTGACCGACTTGCCTGGCGTAGGCAATGGCGAAGTCAGCCCGAAAGCGGATTTGCTGGATACCCAACAAGCCTTTGGTTACTCTCAGGAAGACTTGAAGTTTGTCTTGCAACCCATGATAGACAACGGCGAAGAGGGCTCAGGCTCCATGGGGAACGACGCGGCCTTGCCCGTGCTGTCCAACAAAGCCAAGACGCTGTACAACTACTTTAAACAGTTGTTTGCACAAGTGACCAACCCGCCGATTGACCCGATCCGTGAAGAGCTGGTGATGTCACTGGTGACATTTATCGGCCCTAAACCCAACCTGTTGGCGATTGATGAGACCAACCCGCCATTGCGTTTGGAAAGCGGCCAGCCAGTGTTGAGCCTGGAAGGCCTGGAAAAACTCAAACAGATTGAGTCTTTGACCAAAGGCCAGTTCAAGTCCATCGTCCTTGACCTGACTTATGATGCCGCCTTAGGTAAAACCGGCATGAAACAGGCCCTGGACGTCTTGCACGACCAAGCCGAAAAAGCCGTGCATGACGGCTATAACGTACTGATCCTCTCGGACCGTGCCGTCGCAGCGAACCGCATTGCCATTCCAGCCCTGCTGGCCTGCTCGGCCACGCATGAGTTTCTGGTCAAAGCCGGCTTGCGTACCAGCACCGGTCTGGTGATTGATACAGGCTCAGCCCGTGAAGTACACCATTTTGCCCTGCTGGCAGGCTATGGTGCGGAAGCTGTTTGCCCATGGCTGGTGTACGAAACCATCAAGACCCTGACCGGCGATGTTGAAAAAGCCGGCAAAAACTTCGTCAAGGCGATCGGCAAAGGCTTGTACAAAGTCATGTCCAAAATGGGCATCTCGACCTACCAGTCTTACTGCGGCGCACAGATTTTTGAAGCGATCGGCCTCAATAGCCAGTTTGTGAATGACTATTTCACTGGCACGGTCAGCCAGATTGAAGGCATCGGTCTGGAGCAAGTTGCCGAAGAAACTGTACGCATGCACATGCAAGCATTTGGGAATGACCCCGTGCTCTCCAATGCGCTGGAAGCGGGCGGTGAGTACGCCTTCCGTGTACGCGGTGAAGAGCACTTGTGGACACCGATGTCGATCAGCAAATTGCAGAATGCAACACGGACCGGCAAATATGAAACCTACAAAGAGTATGCCGCGCTGATCAACGACCAGACGCGCCGTCATATGACTTTGCGTGGCCTGTTTGAAATCAAACCGGCTGCTGCAGCCATCCCATTGGACCAGGTTGAATCCGCCAAGGAAATCGTGAAACGCTTTGCGACTGGTGCCATGTCTTTGGGCTCCATTTCAACCGAAGCGCACGCCACCTTGGCGATTGCCATGAACCGGATTGGCGGCAAGTCCAATACTGGCGAAGGCGGTGAAGACGTCAAACGCTTTATTCCGGTTCAAACAGAATCCAGCCTGGCCACCGTATTGGGCAGTGATTTGATTGAAGCAGATGTGCCAATGCAAGCGGGTGACTCTTTGCGCTCACGCATCAAGCAGGTGGCCTCTGGCCGCTTTGGCGTGACCGCCGAATACCTGAGCAGCGCTGACCAGATCCAGATCAAAATGGCACAAGGTGCCAAGCCTGGGGAAGGCGGTCAGTTGCCTGGCCATAAAGTGTCGCCCTACATTGCGAAATTGCGCTTCTCGGTGCCTGGCGTCGGCTTGATCTCTCCACCACCACATCACGACATTTACTCGATTGAAGATTTGGCACAGCTGATTCATGACCTGAAAAACGCCAATCCAAAAGCCTCGATTTCGGTCAAACTCGTGTCAGAAACCGGCATCGGTACCGTGGCAGCGGGCGTGGCCAAGGCCAAGTCCGATCACATCGTGGTCGCTGGTCATGATGGTGGGACAGGCGCTTCACCAATTTCTTCGATCAAACACGCAGGCACGCCATGGGAGCTTGGTCTGGCCGAAACCCAGCAGACCCTCGTACTCAACCAGTTGCGTGGTCGCGTCGTGCTGCAAGTCGATGGCCAGATGAAAACCGGCCGTGACGTGCTGATTGGCGCCCTGCTGGGTGCAGACGAATTTGGCTTTGCCACCGCACCGCTGGTGGTTGAAGGCTGTATCATGATGCGTAAGTGTCACTTGAACACTTGCCCGGTCGGTGTTGCCACCCAAGATCCAGAACTGCGTAAGAAGTTTACCGGCCAGCCTGAGCATGTCGTGAATTACTTCTTCTTTGTCGCTGAAGAAGTGCGTGAACTGATGGCCAGCATGGGCATTGCCAAGTTTGATGACTTGATTGGCCGTGCCGATTTGCTGGACATGAAAGCCGGCATCGAGCACTGGAAGATCAATGGCCTGGACTTCAGCAAAGTATTCCACTTGCCAGACATGCCAGCCAGTGTGGCACGCAAAAACAATGACGTGCAAGATCACGGCATCGCCAAAGCATTGGATAACAAATTGATCGCATTGGCTAAACCGGCGTTGGAAAAAGGCGAAAAAGTTACGCTTGAGTTGCCAATTGTGAACACTAACCGTACAGCAGGTACCATGCTGTCACACGAAGTGGCGAGCCGTTATGGCAACGCCGGTCTGCCCGACGGTACCATCCACGTCAAATTCACTGGCACCTCCGGTCAGAGTTTTGCGGCATTCCTGGCCAAGGGCATTACCTTTGAGCTGACAGGTGAAGGCAACGACTACGTGGGTAAAGGCCTGTGTGGTGGTCAGATCATTATCAAACCACCTGCAACATTCCGTGGCTTATCCTATGAAAACATCATCGTTGGTAACACCGTGATGTACGGTGCGACCACAGGCAGCAGCTTCTTGAGCGGTGTGGCGGGTGAGCGCTTCTGCGTACGTAACTCAGGCGCAACTGCCGTGGTTGAAGGCGTAGGCAACCATGGTTGCGAATACATGACTGGCGGGACCGTGGTGGTACTGGGTCAGACCGGCCAGAACTTTGCAGCCGGGATGAGTGGCGGCATTGCCTATGTTTACGACATTGACGGCCAGTTTGCCAAACGCTGCAATATGAGCATGGTGTCACTGGAAAAAGTCGAAGCGGCGGAAGCAGATGTTGGCAAAGTACAACACCTAGGCCTGCCAGACGAAGTGATTCTTAAAGGCTTGATCGAGCAGCACCTGGCGTTGACAGGCAGCCCTCGAGCAAAAGAACTGTTGGCCGACTGGTCAGCCGCGCGTGCAAAATTTGTTAAAGTATTCCCGAACGAATACAAACGCGCACTGACCGAAATGGCTGCAGCCTCCGCCAAGCAAGCCGCATAATCGTTTTTGTTAATTGAATGCCCCGCGTGATTGGCGGGGCTGTTTAAAGTTGTGTCTGTCACGAGCAACTGGGAAGAGATGATTTCACATGGGTAAAGTCACAGGTTTTATGGAATTTGACCGACTGGCAGAAGAAAATCTGCCCGTTCAGGATCGCGTCAAGAACTACAAAGAGTTCGTCCTGCATTTGACAGACGACCAGGCCAAACAGCAAGGGGCACGCTGCATGGATTGCGGCATTCCATTTTGCACCACCGGCTGTCCAATCAATAACATCATTCCTGACTGGAATGACCTGGTCTATCATCAGGACTGGCGCAGCGCGATTGACGTGTTGCATTCCACCAACAACTTCCCGGACTTTACTGGCCGTATCTGCCCCGCCCCTTGCGAGGCAGCCTGCACCTTGAACATTAATAACGACGCCGTCGGGATTAAGTCCATCGAGCACGCCATCATCGACAAAGCTTGGGAAAACGGTTGGGTCACACCACAAATCAACCCGAACAAAACTGGCAAAACAGTGGCGATTGTGGGGTCTGGCCCCGCAGGCCTCGCCGCAGCACAACAACTTGCTCGCGCGGGCCATGCCGTGACCGTGTTTGAAAAAAATGACCGTATCGGCGGCTTGCTGCGGTATGGCATTCCTGACTTCAAACTGGATAAAGCAAACATTGACCGCCGGATGGCGCAGATGGAAGCCGAAGGCGTGACCTTCAAGGTGAATCAGCATGTCGGTGAAAACGTCAGCGCGGCCGATCTGGAGCGTGACTTTGATGCCGTCATCCTGGCAGGTGGCGCAGAACAGCCACGTGACCTGCCCGTGACAGGTCGTGAACTCGATGGTGTTCATTTCGCCATGGACTTCCTGACCCCTAACAACAAAATGGTGGCCGGCGACAACGTCCCTAACCAGATTAAAGCCACCGGCAAACATGTGGTGGTTATCGGCGGTGGCGATACCGGTTCTGACTGCGTAGGCACCTCCAACCGCCATGGGGCAGCCAGCATCACCCAGTTCGAGTTGATGCCTCAGCCGCCTGAAAAAGAAGACAAATTTATGGTGTGGCCAAACTGGCCACTCAAAATGCGCACCTCCAGCTCGCATGAAGAAGGCGCGAATCGTGACTGGTCGGTCACAACCAAAGAGCTGATCGGCGAGAACGGCAAGGTGAAAGCCCTTAAAGGTGCACGTGTGGAATGGAAAGATGGCAAAATGTCTGAAATTCCAGGTTCAGAGTTCACCATTCCTGCTGATCTGGTGTTTTTGGCCATGGGCTTTGTCTCACCGGTACAAAAAGTGCTGGATGCATTTGGCGTGGAAAAAGACAACCGCGGCAATGCCAAAGCCACGACCGATGGCGAAGGCTGTTACAAAACCAGCAAGGACAAAGTCTTTGCTGCCGGTGACATCCGTCGCGGCCAGTCTCTGGTAGTCTGGGCGATTCGTGAAGGCCGTCAGTGCGCACGCGAAGTCGATGCGTTCCTGATGGGCAGCTCTACTCTGCCACGCTAGTCCAGGTTGCCGTGAGACGCAAAACGCCGATGGTTTTCATCGGCGTTTTTATTTGTCATATCGCAAAAAAACCGCATTCTTTCAGGTGAAACAACGGCTTGGCCTTTATAATCATGCTTTTAGCTGATGTGCGTACGACCACAGCAGCACAGGCAACCGAAACCAGAGCAAATGACCACTCTTCAAAATGACACTTTTCTGCGCGCCCTGTTGCGCCAGCCTACTGAATATACCCCGGTGTGGATGATGCGCCAGGCAGGCCGCTACCTGCCTGAATACCGCGAAAGCCGCAAAACCGCGGGCAGCTTTATGCAACTGTGCCAGAGCCCGGCCTTTGCCACCGAAGTGACCCTGCAACCGCTGGACCGCTATCCCCAACTGGATGCGGCCATTCTGTTCAGCGACATATTGACCGTCCCTGATGCCATGGGACTGGGCTTGTATTTTGAAGAAGGGGAAGGCCCCAAGTTTGAGCGGACTTTACAAGAAGAGGCAGACATCCTCAAACTGGAAGTGCCTGACATGGCCAAACTGCAATATGTATTTGATGCTGTCAGCAGCATCCGTCAAGCACTGAATGGCCGTGTTCCTTTGATCGGTTTTTCAGGCAGTCCATGGACACTGGCCACCTACATGGTGGAAGGCAAAGGCGGCACCGACTTTTTGAATACCAAAAAAATGGGCTATGCCAGACCCGAATTACTGCACCGCATTCTGGAAATTACGGCGCAAACGGTGACGCAATACCTCAATGCACAGATTGCGGCCGGTGCACAGGCGGTGATGATTTTTGACTCTTGGGGGGGGGCCTTATCGCATCAAGGCTATCAGGAGTTTTCACTGCAATACATGCAGAAAATTGTCGCTGGCCTCACTAAAACCGCAGAAGGCAAACCGGTGCCCAGCATCGTGTTTACCAAAGGCGGCGGGTTGTGGCTGGAGTCACAGGCGGCTATCGGTGCCGATGCCCTCGGATTAGACTGGAGCGTGGATCTCGGCCAGGCACGGGCACGCGTGGGTAACAAGGTTGCCTTGCAAGGCAATATGGACCCGGCGATCCTGTTGAGCTCTCCTGCCGCCATCGAAAAAGAAGTCGCGCAGATTCTGGCCAGCTACGGCCATGGTCACGGCCATGTCTTTAACCTGGGCCATGGCATCACGCAATGGACACCTCCTGAGCATGCGGCCTGCATGCTTGAAACCCTGCGCAAGCTCAGTCCACAGTATCACGTGTAAACGTCGTCACCGCGCGAGCTTATTGCGGCCAGACTGTGCTGTGATGAGCTCACGAGGCCTTGTTTTGGCGAGGCAAAAACGTGAGACTTGCGCGGGACTGAATCGCCACAAGTAGTGATCTCGCACAGTGGCGATCGGCGCGATGCCGGCGAGCATGGGTAAATGGCTGGCGTTACCAGAGTCGCCCGCCACCCAAACGGCCTGCTTCCGCCCTAGCTGGCAAACGTGTTGTGTCAACACACTTTCGGTCAACAACTGGTTTGCCGCTGTTTGCGGGTCAAAATGCTTGGCCTCTATCAGCTCCTTTTCCCAACTGTCGTCCAACACCTCATACTCAGCAGTGCGCCAATCAGCCACCATCCAGGCGGGATGCGATAACCGCAGATAAAACATCAAGTCAAACTGGTATTTATTGAGCAGAATCAATTGATCCTGTTTGCTAACCAAGGGCTGGACCTTGGTTGCCAGCAGGAAAGAAGCTGTTTTTTGCGCGTGCTGAATCACCATACCCATGGCTATCACACAGGTCACGGCCGCCGCCAAAAATGTGACCCACAAACGCTTGGGGAAGCGGTGCTGCCAGGCTTGCCGCATACCCATGGCTGTCAAGACCGCCATTGCCGGCAAAACTGGCATGATGTAGCCCAGTGGTTTGGAAACCGGGATCGAAAAAAATAGTAGGATCAATGCCAGCCAACATACCATCAGCCAGGCCACATCCTGCTGCCGTGAACTCCAGCGCTGGACTTCTCGCTTGCGCAAGCGGGTCAACCACAGAGAAGCGGGTAAGGTCAGCGCCAATAGCACGGGCAGATAAAACCAGAACGGCTGCTGATTGTTAAAGTGCGTGCCGGTGAAGCGCTGCACATGGTGATGAATAAAAAAGTACTCCAGAAAACCCTTAAACTGCGATTCCATGCATAAAAACCAGGGACTGGCCATCAGAAAAAACAATACCAGCGCTGGCCACCATAAGAAATACTTGAGAGACGCAAGACGGCGACTCACCAGCAGCCAGCCACCAACGACCAGCACAGGCAAGACCATGCCAATCAGGCCCTTGGCCAGAACGCCTCCGGCAGCAAACACCATCGCCATACACAGATATTTTCGCTCCAGCTGGCCTTGTTCAATACTCCAGATAAATTCTGCTGCCAGCATGATCGTCATGGCAATCATGCTGGCAACCAACATATCCAGATTGGCAAACTGGGCACTGGCAAAAAAGAATGGCTGCGTCACGAGGGCGACAAAAGCCAGTACCGCAGTTTTTTTGTCCAGATGCCTGGCTGTAAACCAATACAGCGCGATCGCCATCAATAAGGCAGCCAGCAAGGAGGCCAGCCTGCTAGCAAGCAGCGAAGGGCCAAACAGCTTGAAACTGGCCGCCGTGATCCAGTAAAACAAAGGCGGTTTATGAAAATATGGCAAGCCATCCAAATGAGGAATCGCCCAGTTTCCAGAGGTCAACATCTCCCAGGCAATGCCGACATAGCGGCCTTCATCCGGCAGAGTAAGTGGCCGACAAACGGCGGCTATGCCCAACCAAAGCAGGGTGACCGCTAACCACAGGAAGTGACTCAAATGACTGTTTTGTTTTATTTGTACTGGCGACATGCCTATCCGCTTGTGATTGATGAACGACTGAATGGCGAGTCAGGATTCATCACACGCTGATAGGCGCCATGTTAATTCCCGACATCCAGCACTCACCAGCAAGGCGTATGCCAAATAAAATCACATTTACAATCAACCACCTATAATCAAAACCAATTTACTCTGTGCATTTTTTGCAGGGCTATAAATGCGTTTAATCAGCCGGGTGCACTTTTTGCAGTGCGCTTGGGCACCATCAGCCGAAAAAGGAAAATAAAAAAGCCTGCAATCGCAGGCTTTTTTCAGGTAATCCTCTTTCTACTTCAGAGACATGCGCGACATGGTCTCGTCTTTATCTTTCCACTGATGTTTGAGTGCCCCAAGCACATGCACGATAAATGCAGCCAGCATCAGGTTGGCAAATAACTCGTGAGACTCTTTAAACACATCGCGCAAATCGGCATTATCCAGCCCGCCGAACACCTCCAGCCCAAACCACTTCAAGCCGAACTTGCTGTAAAGCGTCATGAGTACGCCGCTCAATGGGATCAAGACCATCAGCAAATACAGTATGTGATGCACGGCTGTCGCCAACTTACGCTCCAGCGCTGAATAGCTGGCCAGCATGGCAGGCGGGGTATGTGTCACACGCCAGTAGACACGGAAAATCACCAGCCAGAGCAAGGTAAAGCCGATGGACTTGTGCAGATTAAAATACAGTGTCCGGGCTGTGGCCGGCTCGTCCATCTGCCAGGTGACGATCCCCAGATCGAACAGATCAAAGGCCGTTTGTTTTGGCCCGTCTTTCGGCAACTCGCCCATGTACCAGCCCAGGGCAAACATGCCAATAATGACCAGTGCGATGAGCCAGTGCAGAATAATCGCCACCTTGGTATAACGCTGGGTTGAACTCATTGAATCTCCTTTGTAGATGAATCTGACCAGCCTGTGACAGCGGTCACTATGACTGCATGCATGAATTGTTTATGATGCATGAATCATTCATGGGTAAGCTGTCATGTTATCAAAAATCAACCGCTTTGGTGTGCGTCTTGTATACGTATTTGTAACGCTGTGTAGCCAGGCCTGGGCCGACGACTTTGAATTTAAACAGGTGGCGGACGGCATCTATGTGCACCATGGCAAGCATCTGGATATTGATGATGGCTATCAGGGCGACATCTGCAACCTCGGCGTCATCATTGGCCAAGAGGCCATTGCCGTGATTGACAGTGGCGGCAGCAAACATACCGGTGACCAATTACTCGCCGCCATTCGCCGCATCAGCCCCTTGCCTATCCGATATGTCATCAATACCCATGTCCATCCAGACCACACCTATGGCAACGCCGCTTTTCAAAATGGCACTACCCACTTTGTCGGTCACGAAAAACTGGCCACCAACATGCTGCTGCGCAAGGAGCAATATGAAAAACTGAATGCGCGCCTACTGGGGGCTGACGGTGCGGCAAGCCCCACCATCCCCCCGGATACCCTTGTGCATGCTGAGCAGACGCTGGACCTGGGGCACCGCATCCTGCAACTACAAGCGCGCAAGGTGGCCCACACCCATACTGACCTCACTATTCTAGACACGCAAACCAATACCCTGTTTGCGGGCGACTTGCTGTTTGCGCAACGGACGCCAGTGGTAGAAGGCGACCTCAAAGGCTTGATCGCCGTGCTGGAGCAAATCAACCAGCAACCATACTCGCTCATCGTCCCCGGCCATGGGTTAGAGAGCAGCGACCAGAAAACCATCATTGGCAACGAGTTACGCTATCTCAACTTGTTATTAAGCGATATCAGAACCAGCATCAAAAAAGGCATCAGCATGGAACAAACCATGGACACTGCAGCCGCCTCTGAGCATGACAACTGGGTATTGTTCGACATCGCCAACCGGCGCAATGTCAATGTGGTTTACCCGCAACTGGAATGGGAATAAGTCAAGCTACAAAAACCGCTTCGCCAGCCTCGCTTGTTGCTTCAAGCCGAGATTCACTAGCCTCGGCGCCAGTCCATTCAACCAGGCAAAAAAGCTTTGCGGTTGACCGATAAACAGCTCTTGTTGGTCTTTGAGCAGCGCCTGGATAATTTTATCCGCAACAAATTGCGGTTCATCAATGGCTTGGCCGGACGCTTGCCACATGGCATTGGTGCGGTCGTCATTCATAGGCGTGGCGATAGCGCGTGGGGCGATATAAGTGACCCCGATGTTGCTATCGATGAGCTCACGCCGCAAGGCCTGGCTAAAGCCATGGATGGCAAATTTGCTGGCGCAGTAGGTGGCAAAATGCGGAAACCCCAGCGAACCAAAAATAGAGCCGACAAATGCCAGATGCCCGCGGCCGCGCTGGCTAAAATAGGTGACAAATTCACGGCTTAATACCAAGGTCGCCGTGACATTGGTATGAATCATGTTGTCAATGTTCACTTCGGCCTGCTTGGCAAACTCGGTGAACTCAATGATGCCAGCATTGTTCATCAGCAAATCGACATGCCCCATCTCGCGCAAAGACTGCGTGAGCACTTGACTGGCCATATTCGGCTGCGCCAGATCGGCAACGATAATGTGCGCCTTGCCACCCTGACTGGTAATTCTTTTTTGCAAGACATGCAGTTTAACCGGATCTCGGCCAACGAGCCCGACGACGGCCCCTCTTGCACTCAACGCAAGCGCAAGCACCGAACCGAGGCCACCGGTCGCACCGGTCAATACCACATGTAAATTACGCAACTCCATGACTGATGGCTCCTAAGCTGCTTGTTGCAGCGTGTGATTGATCGCCGCTTGTGCCGCGACATGTTTAAAGATCTCGCCATACAAGCGGTAAAACCGTTTGGCCGCATGAATGATCGCTTGCTGGTCTTCTGCTTTGGTCACTTGATTCATGAGACTTTCGTAGAAAGTGACATGGCTAATATCCAGCGACCCATGCGAAAACAGATAGCTAAAAGCTTTTTTGGGCAACTGCAGTGCCTGCATGATTTTTTCGCCGGCCTGGGTGGCCACCGCTGTGCTCGTGCCTTCAAGCACTAACACCATGCCAAAAAAGCCCAGTGGATTCACGCGGTGTATCATGTCGTAGGCATAAGCCACCATCACCTCGGTTGCATGGCAAGCGGCATCTTGCTCGGTTGCACTGTGACGCACAGACTCCTTGTCGCCACCGCAGGCTTCAATATCATTCAGCACCCATTCCTGATGCCCCATTTCTTCTTCGATATATTCACCAATCGCGGTCCGCAACCATTCATACTCACCGCTCAACCGGCCGCCGCAGGCCATCAGTAACGGCGTGGTGTGCTTAACATGATGATAGGCTTGCGTCAGAAAAGCACGATAGGTTTCCAGGGTGATGTTGCCCTGTGCGCCTTGTTGAATCAAGGGCAAAGTCATTAAGGTGTTGCGCTCCTGCTCAGTGGCGCTCAATAATTGCTGATAAAAACTCATGCGGAAATTCCTTCATAAAGGGCGTTGATTTCTGCGGCATACGCGGCAGCAATCACATCGCGTTTTAAACGGCCATTGGCCGTCAGTTGTCCGTTTTGTGGGGTAAAGGGCTGCTTGGCATATATCACATCGCCCACTTGCGCATAATCAGGCAAGCCCTGATTCGCCCGTGCAATGCCTTGCGCCACTTGCGCCTGACTTGCCTGTGGTGCAAGCACCACCACCGCCACGTTATACGGCCTCGCTTCTCCAAACACACAGGCCTGTAACAATCCGGCCTGCTGAATCAATGTCGTTTCGACCCACTCTGGCGACACGTTGCGCCCGAATGAAGTAATAAACAGATTTTTTTTGCGGCCAGACAGGATCCAGTGACCTTCGGCATCCTGGTAGGCCAAATCGCCGGTCGGCAAGTAACCGTCCACATCAAGCGCTGGTTCAGTGATCGTCCCATCTGCCGCCATATACCCAGCGTAAATGGCTCCTTTGACCCACAACTCGCCGTGGCTATCCACGCGCAATTGCACGTGCGGCAAGGGCTGACCAATACTGCCTGGCTGATTGGCCAGTGGGGTATTCAGTGTGACCACCGAGGCACATTCGGACAAGCCATAGCCTTCGTATACCGGCAACCCCAGTGCATGTGCCTGTAACAGCAGCTCTGGCGCCACCTTGGCGCCCCCCACTGCGACAAAGCGCAACTGAGCCAGGGCCAGCTGACCGGCTTGCAGGCAAGCCACCAGCGCACGCAACAACTCTGGAATCAAAATGGCCGTGGTAGCCTGGCTGGCTTGCAGGCCACGGTAGAGCTTGAAGATATCAAACTGGCTACCGCTAAAGCCAACGGCCTCGCAGCTGTAGACCACGACGGTGGTGCCAGAGATCAGGCTGGCATAAACGCCGGCGACATTTTCCAACAAGGTGGCAAGTGGCAACACGCAAAAATGGCAGTCATCGTGGCCCGGTTTGACCAGTGCCCGAATCGAACTGGCAACTTCCCACATGTGGTCTTCGCTCAGGCAAACGCCTTTGGGCGCGCCGGTCGTGCCAGAGGTATAAGTAATTTTGGCCACAGGCGCCGCCCTATCATGCGCCTGCACGCGAAGCACCGTGACCATCTTGTCGGCCACCTGCCATTCAGCAACTAGCGCAGCCTCGGGGAACAGGCCTAGCCAGACTGCGGGCGTATCAGTCAACACCAGGCTGACGCCCGCATCCAGAATGGCATGCTGCTTTTGCGTTGCAGAGAAAAAGGCGGGCACCGGTACATTGGTCCAGGCCGCCGCCAGTATCGCCAGATCCAGCACGATCCAGGCCGGGCTATTATCAAGCGCCAAGGCGACACTGGCTTGCGGTGTCAACGTCATCAACGCCGAAGACACGCGCGTGATTTCTTTGGCAAGGGCAGCATAGCTCAGTTGCGTCTGTGCGCCCTGTAAGGCAATCTGCTCGGGAACTTGAGCCGCCTGCGCTTGAATTTCGTTGAGTATCATGATCGGGGCTTATAAAGGATCAGCCACACCGCGAATCGCCACAATTTGCGGGATATGTTTGTAGTAGCTGCCCCATTTTGCACGTTCTTGCGCGTCCAGACGATCAGGATTCGCCGCCGCTAATGGATATAAGTCTCGCCCACCCTTGATCAGGCCATTTTGCAAACTGTGATGTGCGGTCGCAACGCCCCATGGTAAATTCATACTCAGGCTATGTTGAATCACATGCGCAATCAGCACGCCGGCATTACGCGGATTGGCCACCGCCAGGTTACCAAAATAGGTGATTTCCTCACGTGCAATGTCGCGGCCAAGCTGGCGCGACATCAACTGCTCAATCGGCTCATCAATATACTGCTCGAGAAACAGACGGCCATGGGCGGCATGATGCAAACCAAAGGCGGCCATCAGCACACCACTGGCATCCCGCAAGGCCACTAATTGCGGCATAAACTGGCTGACTTCTGCACCATAAATCTGTTTAAACACCGCAGCAATAAAGGCCTCCACCTCCTGACGGCAGGGGCCCCCTGCTCGACCAGGTGTCCGGTAATTTCATTGACCTGATAACGCTTGGCCTGGGCAAAGTCTCTCAGCTCATAGGCAGAGGCCGCGTGATAAAATGCTGTGTTTGGTTCTGAATGTAACATGTCAACCGTCTCGCAAAGAATGCTCTTGGGCTTTCATTTGCAATCCTTATGCCAGATCAATTTATACTTATAAATCATCATCTTAATCAAAAGCCACCCCACAAACCCCTGCATATTTTGCAGCCTTTTAAAGGCTGTGTATTCAGCTTCTGCACATTTTGCAGAGGCTGATCGTCTATGAGCTGGCGCAGCCCTGTCAAGGATACAGTGTTTTCCCAATGCAAATCAGTCGTTTATCTTAGTATTAACGACGTGTACGGGAATGTGGCACACGGTTTGCATTTGATGTCCACGTTTTTGAAAACAAGAGACGCACGTCCAGCCCATCGTGCGAAGATGGATAAAAACAGGCATACACACTAAGCGATGAATACTCAAACAATAACGCAACCCTGGTTACCTGAACCGACCTTGGCCATGCTGTGGAAAGCGTGGCTGCTCTCCGCCATGGTGATTGTCTGGCTGGCCAATGGCACAAGCATAGATCTCTATCTGGCCGACCAGCACTTTGACTTTGCTCAACAGGCCTTTAGCCAAAAGCATGCTTTTTTTTACGAAACCATCATGCATGAATATGCCAAGCATCTGCTGACCTTGCTCTGGCTCACCCTGTTGTTGATCAGCAGTGTGCCTGAACGCTGGGTCGGCAAGCGGCTGACAGCCTCCATGCGCTATAAATTACGCTGGATTCTTTTTTTGGCCTTGCTCAATGCGCTGCTGGTCTCTGGCCTCAAACAACAAATGCCGCATGCTTGCCCCTGGGATGTCGTGCGTTATGGCGGCGAGCTACAGTGGGCGCCTACATTCAGCAGCCATGCCGGGATTGAAGAGGGACACTGCTTTCCAGCCGGACATACCACCAGTGGCGTCTGGCTGTCGGCGCTCTGTTTGTTGTGGCTGCCGCACGCCCCGCGTAAAGCTCTGCTGGTGGCGCTGTCTGGCCTGGCCGTCGGCTTAATGCTGGGTTGGGCGCAACAAGTCAGAGGTGCCCACTTTTTATCGCATACCCTGACATCGCTTTGGCTAATGTGCAGTTGGCTATTGCTGGTCCTTACTTATACCAAGAGTCGTATTGAATGAAACTATTTGCAAACCTCAAGCGTGCTTTGTACGTACTGTTTACCCCCCAAATCTGCCTGATTTGGGCCGTCAGCCTGTGGTTGATGCTGACCAGCAACCATGCGCTGTTTAGCCACATCCTGAATCTCTACCCCTGGAATGCAGAAAATGCGGGCTTTATTATCAGCTTGAGCCTGTTTTTCACGTTTAGCATTACCTGGTGGCTCATGCTGTTGAGCCATGGCAAATCTGCTCGCTGGGTGTTGGCGGTGATTGTGTTGTCTGCCGCCTGGGCCGCGTTTTATATGGATGAATTCGGCGTGATTATTGACCATGTCATGCTGGACAACGCCGTCAAAACAGATGCACGTGAAGTCATGGGACTGTTATCGTGGGGCTTTTTCATCAAAATGCTGTTGCTGGGTGTGATACCGGCACTGGTATTGATCAAAGCCGTGCCTGCCCGTTTTTTTGTGCGGGATGCGCTTAGCATTCGCCTCAAACAGATCGGCCTGTTGATGTTGGGCATGGTCCTGGTAGTGATCCCCTGTAGTGCAGATTACGCGACCTTTATCCGCGAACACAAACTGGTACGCATGTATGCCAACCCCACCTTTTTTCATTACTCGCTGGTGAAGTGGGCCTCGAAAAAAGTGTTTACCCGCAGTATTACCGGCTTGCAGAAAACCGCGGTAGATGCGGTCAATGTAGGGGAGCCGCGTCACCATGAACTGATTATTATGGTGGTCGGTGAAACCGCCAGGTTCGATCGCTTTTCATTGAACGGCTACCATAGGCTGACCAACCCCAGGCTGAGCAAGGAAACCGTACTGAGCTTTAAGCAAGTGACGTCTTGCGGTACGTCCACCGCAGTTTCCGTACCGTGTATGTTTTCTTTGCTGACGCGCAAGCAATATGACGAGGAGAAAGCCTTGCATATGGAAAATGCACTGGACGTCCTGCAAGCGCATGGCGTAAGCGTACTTTGGCGTGACAATAACTCGGATTCAAAAGGGGTGGCGCTGCGCGTACCGTATGAGGATTTCAAATCACCAATACACAACCCGGTCTGCAGTGATAACGAGTGCCGTGACATTGGCATGCTGAGCGGCCTGGACAAATTTGTCGCAAAAAACAAAGACAAGGATATTCTGATCGTGCTGCATCAGATGGGTAATCACGGGCCGGAGTATTACCGTCGCTATCCCGATGAATTCAAACGGTTTACGCCCGTGTGTAAAACCGGTCGCCTGTCGGAATGTACACAAGAAGAAATTGACAACTCTTACGACAATGCCATTTTATACACCGATTATTTCTTATCTGAAGTGATTCAGTTTCTGAAAAAATATGACGACCAGCGTGAAACAGCAATGCTCTATGTCTCTGACCATGGTGAGTCATTAGGCGAACACGGGATTTACCTGCATGCGGCGCCCTACATGATTGCGCCGCAGCAGCAAACACATGTGCCGGCTATTTTGTGGCTGGGGCAGCACTTTGACTATCAGCTGTCGCAAGTGACCCCTTATGAAAACTATCCGCTCAGCCACGACGATGTGTTCTGCACACTGCTCACCGCCTACGAGCTGAAATCAGAAGTGTGTCATGCCGAATTTAGCTGGTTGGCACAAAACCGTGAATTGATCGAGGAGCAAAGAAAGCACCTGATCCCACAACCGGGGCAGGCTGCCATCCCGGCAAACTAATTCGTATCACACCTGATCGTGGGCGCATCCGCGCTCACTTTGCCGGAGGACAGCCACAACACGGGTTTGACACGCTCATCCACATGGCAGGCATCAATGTAGCCGACGGCGCCATCGGTTTCAGCCACGTAACGAATCATCGCTTCTTCGGATTGCACCGTGTATGGCGGCTGCACCCCGTGGAAGTAGAGCCCGTTCCAGTAGTTGATTTGTGAGCGCGGCGTACTATGCAATACCCATTGTGAAAACTTGAGCCGCAGTGGGTGCTCACTGTGCAGATTGACAGGATGCAGCGCCTGCCCATGCTCGGCATACAGTTTCTTGCGCCAGAAAATCAGGCCCAGCTCATCGGCATGGATGCTGGGGGCCAGCCCCGCTTGTGCAGGCACAATCACGGCAATAGGCCGGTTGTCGTCTGCCGCCTGTACGCTTGCCGCCATGAGCATCAGCATGCTCAGCAGACTGACGAGTCTACGCAGGCGATGATGTCTTTGCTGTAACAACATTAAAACATCACCGCAAAAGAGGTTACAAACCCGCGCGGCACATCGCTGTACTCCCCGCTGCCCCCAATAAACTCAAACTTGAGCAACTGGTTGGGTTTGACGCGCTTGGTCATGCCTAATACCCAGCGGTCTGCATTTTTGCTTTCCACTTCATGCAGCGTTTCCAGGCGGGTGATCCAGTACCACTCCTGACCTAGCGCATAGGCACTCTGCACGTAGCCGCCGCTGCCACCGTCATCGCCCGCCGTGGTTCTGCGCTCATACACTTCACCGCTAAACTCCCAGCGGTTGAGTTCAAGCAAAAAATCCAGGCCAAAGACATGATACGTGGGTGAGCCAGCATAGTTTTTCTGATAGCTCATCACATTGAGGCCCAAGGTATTTAAACCAGCATTGGCGCCGGTCAGGCCTAAAATGTTGTTGAAGGCGACGCGGGCTCCCATGACGTCGCGAAAGATGATTTCGTCGCCATCCTGATGCTGATCCTTGAGGGCTTCTGCATATACCTGATACTCAAGATCTACTTGCTTGACCGGCAAACTGCCAAACAACATGGCACCGTTGATGCCATAAGGGAACATGCGACGTGTGACCAAGGGCCGGCTGGCGGTCCATACCAGCGGCGGCGCATGCAGTTGGTTCCAGCGTCCGGCAGGGGTTAGAAAACGTCCCAGCCTGACATTGGCTTTGTCATTCAGGTTGTAATCAAAATAAAAACGCTCGAGGTCAACGTAGCTTTTTTTGGTATTGACGCCCTGATGATGGTCGTAAGACAGCGGGTCTTCCAGCTCCAGCTCGCTAAAAAATTTGACACGCCCCCCCTGGTCCCAAGTGGTGATCATGCTGATCTGATTCAGCGTAAACTGGGTGGATTGCGTGCGAGGGACGCGAATGTCAGCACTGGTGTAGCCCCCCACATGAAACGCATTCCAGAATGCATCCAGGTCTTCGGCGGCCACCGGCTTGCATAGCATACTCAGGCTGATTACACTGAGCATGACTCGAATACTGAGCACAACCCGACTGAAGCTGTTTAACATATCTGACCCATGATGATCGTCCCGGCTAAAACCATTTGATGCGTATTTTCTCACATCTGCCGCGCTTGCAAACGCCACTCACCATCCGCAAAATGCTTTTAATTGTATTTTTGCTGGCGGGCCTGTTGCCGGCACTCATGGTTAGCCTGATCAGTTTTTACCAGGCAAGGCAGGCGCTACGCGTAGAAATCAAGCACGACCTTCAAACCACCGGTAAAGCGGTTGCCGAGCACGTCGACCGGGTGTTGAACGAGCGTGTACAGAACGTCCGCAGCTGGAGCCAGCTTGGCATCATGCAAGACTTGCTGATAGAAGACATTGATAAACGCTTGTCGATGTTTTTGGCCGAGACGCGTAAAAGCTACGCCGAGCAATACCTCAGCCTGGATGTCATTAACCTCAAAGGGCATGTCGCAGCCTCCAGCGAACCCGCGCATATCGGCCAGCACCTGGCAATTCCGCCTGAGTGGATGCGGTTCCAGGATGATGATCAGGTAATCACGCTTTACCGGCTGGATCATCAGCAGCTCATGATTTCGGCCCCCATCCTGTCGCAGAATACCCTGCAACCGCTTGGCACCCTGGTCGTCACCTTTAACTGGCGCGTGATTGAAAATCTGCTCGACCATGCAGCCCAACACAGCACCGAGCTGGCCTTGTTTGATCAAAAATTAAACCTGTTGGCTCAATCCAGCCACTGGTCCGATCAACAGCATAGCCTGCATGCTCAGGCACCGCTGATCAGCCGCCTGCCGTTACAGGGCTGGCAGGTACATCTGAATAAAGATCACGATGAAGCCGTCGCGCCTGTGCATAGGCTGGGCATGATTTTTATTGTGGTGCTGGGGGTGACGCTGGTCTGCTCCATCCTGCTGGTGCGCCCGATCGCGCAAAACATCAGCCGACCACTGGAAGCTTTGACCCGTTATGTACAACGCTTTCGCCAACTCGACGCCATTGCCCCGGTCTCCAGCGGGCCGGTCGAGGTGCAGTCCTTGCACCAGGCGTTTACCGACATGGTGGCAGAGCTCGCCGCCTCGGAGCAGCAACTGACACGCGCGGCCAAGCTGGCGGTGGTCGGTGAAATGGCAGCGGCCATGAGCCATGAAGTCCGCACCCCCTTGGGTATCATGCGTTCGTCCGCAGATGTCTTGTTACGCGAACCGAATCTTTCAGAAGATGGCCGAGAAGTGCTGGGCTTCATTATTTCTGAAACCGAGCGCCTGAACAAACTGGTCAGCACGCTGATAGACTCTGCCCGTCCGCGTGCGCCCAGTAAAATCCCGCTCGACCTGCAAGCACATTTGCAGCATGTGATCGCCCTGCTGCAGGCGCAGGCACAATCCAAACAATTGACCTTGTCGCTCTCTGCCTCAGCGGCCGTGGTGGTGGAGGCGGACCAGGACCAGATGACGCAGGTCCTGCTCAACCTGCTGATGAACGCCATCCAGATTTTGCCCAAGGGGGGCCACATCGCCCTCAGCTTGTGGTCAGATGCGACACATGCCCATATTTCGGTGGCAGATGATGGGCCAGGGGTGCCCCCTGCACAACAAGCCCATCTGTTTGAAGCCTTTTTTACGCAACGCGCGGGCGGCGTCGGGCTGGGCCTGGCGGTGGTCAAACAAATCATGGAGACCCACGGTGGTACAATCCAATACTCAACCAGCCCCTGGCATGGGGCGCAGTTTAACCTGACCTTGCCACTCGCAAACCCTTGATTATGTCCAGTCCACAACACACCATTTTAGCCGTTGACGATGAACCCCATATGCGCAGGCTGCTCGAAATCAGCTTGCGGCAAGCCGGCTACAAAGCGCTTTCGGCAGGCAACGGCCGCGAAGCGCTCGAGCTTGTCCAGCAACAGCAGATTGACTTGGTCGTGAGCGACCTGCATATGCCGGGCATGAGCGGCTTGCAGTTGCTTGAGGCCTTGCGCAAGCAATTTGAGCGCCTGCCATTCATCATGGTCACCGCCCAGGGCGAAATCAAAACCGCCGTCGAAGCCATGAAGCTGGGCGCCAGTGATTATATTTTGCGTCCGTTTGAGCTTGAAACATTGGAAATCGCGATTCAGAAGGCACTGGCAATCAACCGGATTCAACTGGAAAACTCGTTTTTCAAGGAGAGCAGACAACCCACGGTCACCGGCCTCATCGGCGATAGCGCGCCCATGCAGTCGCTGAAACAAATGATCCAGCAAGTGGCGCCGGAAAGGGCCACCGTGTTTATTGTCGGTGAAACCGGCACCGGCAAAGAGCTGGTCGCTAAAGCCCTGCATGATGCTTCGCCCAGAAAAACCGAATTATTTGTTGCAGTGAACTGCGCAGCGATCCCGGCAGACATTCTTGAGTCAGAATTATTTGGTCATGAAAAAGGCGCATTTACCGGGGCGGTAAAAGAGCGCGTTGGCAAGTTTGAGCTGGCCAATGGCGGCACGCTGTTTCTGGATGAAATCACCGAAATGCCGATTCAACTGCAGTCGAAACTGCTGCGCGTATTGCAGGAGAATGTGGTGGAAAAACTGGGCGGCAACCGCCAAATCGCGCTTGATGTGCGCGTGGTGGCGGCGACCAACCGCGACCCCATGCAAGCCGTCAAAGAAGGCAAACTGCGCGAGGATTTGTATTACCGGCTCAACGTGATTCAACTGCAAGTGCCGCCATTGCGCGAGCGGGGGGAAGATGTCGGCTTGCTGGCAGCGTATTTTCTGGCTAAACGCCACGGCCAACTCAGCGAAAGCGCACGCCTGTGTTTGCATCAATATCGCTGGCCGGGCAATGTCCGTGAGCTGGAAAATATTCTGGAGCGCGCCGCGATTCTGGCAGGCAGCCAAACCATCCAGCCCCAGCACTTACCGGCGGACATTGCGCAATCGCCCGGGCTTGGCCCGGCTTCGTCCACCGCCAATCTAGACACGTCCGCGACACCGGTAGAAAATGACCTCTCGATTCCGCGTGCCACGGAAGCCATTGAACGCCGCTTAATTCTCAAGGCACTTGAAGCCTGCCAGGGCAACAAAACCAAAGCCGCCAAGCAGTTAGAGATTAGCGAGCGCTCACTGTGGAACAAACTGAACCAGTACGGCCTGCGTTAATCGGCCATCCTCAACCCTGAGCGGTCCACAAGTAGGCATCCATGGCCAGAATGCCATAGGTGGTTTCGGGCGTGTAGCGTTGCGCAGGTCCACACACCGTTCCAGGCGCCGTGCCCGACACACTGCCTGCGGCGACGAATAGCGGCATCAAATGATCTTCGGTGGCATGCGCTTGCCGTGCCCAGACACATTCATTGCGGTAATTGCACAGCGAGTCCCATTGCTGTTGCGCAATGCGTGCCGCCATCCAGTCGGCAAATGCATGCACATAAGCCAGCGGGGGTGCATTGCGATCTGCGCTAAAAAAATCCGACAAATTATGCGTGATGGCGCCTGAGGCGAGGATCAGGATATTTTGCGCATGCAGCGCTTGCAAGGCCTGCCCCAGCGCAAACTGGGCAGCAGGCGAGCTGCGGCTCTGGATTGAAAGCTGCGTCACCGGAATATCGGCTTGCGGATACATGAGCATCAAAGGCACCCAGGCGCCGTGATCCAGCCCGCGATCAGGATGCGCTTGTACAGGTAAATCATGCGCCTGCAGCAAAGCGAGCACTTGCTCCGCCAACCAAGGCGCGCCAGGTGCCGGATAGGTTTGTGTATACATGGCCGTGGGAAAGCCCGCAAAGTCATGCATGGTCTGTGGCTGGCTAGCCAGGCTCACCGTTGGCACACGCGTATCCCAATGCGCAGACACCACCAGGATCGCCTCAGGCCGGGGCAAACTGGCAGCAAGCGCGGCCAGCATTTGCCCGGTCAGGCCCGGCGCTAACGCCAGCGATGGCGCGCCATGCGAAACAAACAAAGTACTCATATCAGCCTTGACCGCAACCTAGCGGCGACGATTATCAACACTCAACGCCCCTGGCCCGAATGCAACAACCATCAACAACCCACCGACGATGGTCAGATTTTTCAAAAACATGATCTGCTGGATTTGGTCTGCCATATTGTTGTGAAACATGAACGCGGTTGCCACGGTAAATACGGCAATCCCCGCTGAGGCCAGACGGGTTTGATAGCCAACCAGCAAGGCGATGCCCAGTACCAGTTCGACAAACAAGGCAATCGCATAAGCCACTTCAGGCATAGGCGCGCCGACACTTTGAATATAGCCGATGGTTCCAGCGGGATTAGCAGCTTTGCTCAAGCCACTGATGATAAAAATATGTGACAACAAAATACGGCCGGTCAGACTGGCGGCGGATTGCAAAGCATTCATGGGTAGGCTCCTAAAAGCGTGTGCAGGGGAATCTGCCAGCACGCATCTCATTAAAAAAGTCGGGTTCATCCGGCTCACTGACAAAACGCATTGTATGCCCGCGCCATAAAAATGATAATTACCCTATAATGCGTAAAACTGTCTCATAAAAGTTGACAATAGATGACCTCTTTTGAAGATTTGCATTTCTTTGTCGAAGTGGTGAAGCATGGCAATTTCACCACCGCGGCGCACTCGCTGGGGATTTCCAAACAGCTGGTGAGCCGGCGCATTATTGCGCTGGAAGCGAGATTGGGCATGCGACTGCTGCAACGCACCACCCGCAAATTGTCTGCCACCGAAACTGGCAAAGTGTTTTTTCAGCGTGCGCAAACAATTCTGCAAGCACTACATGAAGCGGAGCTGGAGGTCAGTAACCGCTCAGGCGATCTGCGCGGCCTGCTGAAAATTTCAGTGCCACTGTCTTACGCCAGCTTGCGCCTGGCGCCTGCTTTAACCGCATTCATGCAGCAACACCCGCAACTGGAAATCTGGCTGGATGCCGATAATCGGCATGTGGATATGGTCAGCGAAGGCTATGATATGGTGATACGCGTGACTGACCAGCCAGAGGAAGGCATGGTGGCACGCAAGCTGGAAGACGCCGCGATGAGCTATTGCTGCAGCCCGGCGTATATTGCACAGCATGGCATCCCATCGACCCCGCAGGCGCTGGCCAAGCATATTTGCCTCACCCATCGCGCCAGCGAGTGGCAGTTTGTCGAGCATGACCAGATCCACCGCATTCCCATCCAGCCCAGGCTCAAGTCCAACCACGGCGAAGTCTTGCGTGATGCTGCCCTGGCCGGACTCGGCATCACCGGTCTGCCGGCGTTTTATGTGGCAGCCGACCTGCAAGCAGGCCGTCTGGTGGAAGTGCTGGCCGACTACCGGCGGCCGCAGGGGGGTATTTACGCCATGTACCCTTATCACAAACAGGTCTCAGCCAACACGCTGGCCTTGATTGAGCATTTGCGTCAATGGCTGCAAGCACCGCCTGCGGGGACAGCGATCACTGCGGCAACATAATGCGCTTGCCGCCATCCACACTGTAGCCACCTGGACCAAAGGCAATCACAATCAGCAAACCACCGACGATGGTCATGTTTTTAAGAAACATAATGACTTGCAGCGGGTCGGCCATATTGCTGTGAAACACCAGCGCAGTGACAAAGGTAAACAGCGCAATGCCAGCCGCAGCCAGCTGTGCACGAAACCCCAGCAGCAAGGCAAAACCCAAGCCAAGCTCAACCACCAGCGCTACGGCATAAGCCAGCTGCGGCATCGGCAAATGCGCACTTTCGATATAGGCCAGCGTGCCCGCAGGATCCAGCACCTTGCCCACCCCACTCACAATAAACACCAACGATAACAACACACGCCCCAACAAACTGATCCACCGTTGCCGTACATTCATCTTGATCGCTCCTTGTCATTATTTGGATTGCGCAAGCGTCGCCCGCCCCCATGATTCCACCGGCCAGTGCATTGCGGCAATCTTAACCCGCGGTGCAGCTCAAAACCGAATACCGGTGTATCACATTTGTTACTCTGCACCATTCAGCACAGAATTACCAGCACCCATTGACATTAAATAATTACAGTGTTAACTTAACATCGTTACATTTAATTTCATTGGTCAGCCATGCCCCCCAAGGTTAAGACAGAAGTCGAGAAGCAAGCGATCAGGATGCTGATCATGGATGCTGCCCGCGAACTGTTTATTCACCAGGGGATAGAAGCGGTCACCATGCGCGCGGTCGCCCAACGGGTAGGCTATACCGCCACCAGCCTCTATCTGTATTTCAGTGACAAAGAAGCCCTGATCCGGGCGGTGGTCGATGCCGACTTCCTCAAACTGGCGCAGGCACTCAAAAGCACCTTTGAAATCAGCGACCCCTTGCAGCGATTTTTGCAATTTGGCCAACACTACATCGAGTTTGCACTGAAGTATCCCAATCACTACCGCATGATGTTCATGACGCCTCATCCGCCTTTGGCACCGGAACTGTCCAGCATCGAGCGTCACAACCCGGAGCAGGATGCTTACGCGCAGCTGATTGAAGTGGTGACCAGCGCCTGGCAGGCAGGCATCTTCCGGCCGACACTGACTGACCCGGTGCTGATTGCGCAGACGGTATGGTCCGCCATGCATGGTCTCTGCGCCTTACAAATCAATATGTGCCATGACACCTGGGTCAACTGGCGGCCTCTAGAATCGCGCATGCAGGCCATGGTACAGATGTGGACGAATGGTTTTTTGAAAGCCCCTACCCATGAATAACGCTCGCCTTTATTTATACAGCCTGGCCCTCATGACCGTATTGAGCGGCTGCCAACCTGAGACAGAGGCGCCAGCTGCGCCTCGCCCGGTGTGGGTGATGACCATCGCAGACAGCGCAGTCGCAACCACCGCCCGCTACACCGGCGAAGTGAAGTCGCGCTATGAGTCGAATATTGGCTTCAGAATTAGCGGCAAAATCATTACGCGTGCCGTCAATGTTGGTGAGCTGGTTAAAAAAGGCCAACTCATTGCGCAACTGGATCCGAGCGATACCCGTTTGAATGCCCAATCGGCCAGCGCCGAAGTGCAAACCGCACAGGCCAACCTGGCGCTGGCGCAAACTGAGCTGGCCAGACGCCAGCAACTTTACCGCCAGCAATTTATTTCAAAATCGGCCCTGGATAGCTACGAGACACAAGTGAAAACCAGTGCAGCCAGGCTAGAGCAGGCCAAATCGCAAGCCGCAGTCAGCCAGCATCAAACAGGCTACACCCAACTGCTGGCAGACCGTAGCGGTGCCATCGGCATGATACAGGCCGAGCCGGGACAGGTGGTGGCAGCCGGACAAACCATTGCCCGGATTTACGACTTGCAAACGCTGGAAATCCAGATTGCCGTCCCCGAAACCGTGATTGATACCCTGCACCCCGGTGATCAGGCCAGCGTAACGCTGCAGGGCCTGCCCCACGCCTATCAGGGCCGTATTCGCGAAATTGCGCCGGCAGCCAATAGCCAGACCCACGCCTTCGATCTGCGCATCCAGTTGCTGGATGCTGATGCCAAAGTCAAACTGGGCATGACCGCAGACGTGCGCTTTTTATCAGGTGCAGCCAGGCAAACTATCTTGGTCCCGAGCACGGCGGTCACCCAATTTGCCGACCACCCCAGCGTCTGGGTGATCGATGCGCAACAGCAGGCGCATCGACGTGCGGTGACCACCGGCAACGTCACTGAAGCGGGCGTAGAAATCACCTCGGGCTTGCAAGCCAACGAGACCATTGCCACCATCGGCGTGCATACCCTGACAGAGGGCATGCGCGTGCAGGCCGTCACCCCTGGCCCGGAGGTATTGCGCTAATGAGCGAACACACTACCCCAGCGCATAAAGCCGACAGCCCTTCGCTGTCGCAGCGTTTTAACCTCTCGACCTGGGCCCTCAAAAACCAGGCCCTGGTGCTGTATTTCATTTTGCTGACCTTGCTCGCCGGCAGCTTTGCCTATACCCACCTCGGGCAATCTGAAGACCCGCCCTTTACCTTTAAAGTCATGCTGGTGCGCGCCAGCTGGCCGGGCGCCTCTGCGCAAGAGGTTGAGCAGCAGATCACAGATAAAATTGAAGAAAAACTGCAAGAAATCCCGTCCATCGATTACACCAGCAGCTATTCGCGCCCGGGTGAGTCGGTGGTGTTTATTGTCATCCGCGATAATACCTTCTCCGAAAAAATCCCCGAGCTCTGGTATCAGGTACGCAAAAAAATTGGCGACATCCGCCACACCTTTCCACGTGACCTGCAAAGCCTGACCTTTAACGATGAGTTCAGCGACGTCTATGGCAGCATGTATGCCATCACCGCCGACGGCCTCACCCCGCAACAACTGAAAAGACAAGCCGAGTGGGTAAGAGCGCGTCTGCTCAAACTACCCGATGTGGAAAAAGTTGATTTGTTTGGTGAGCAACCACAAAAAATCATCATCGAAATTTCCAATCAAAAACTCACTTCACTGGGCATCACGCCGGCACAACTGGTGCAAATCCTGCAACAGCAAAACAGTGTCGTTGGTGCCGGGACCTTCGATGCAGGCCCGGAAAGAATCCGCCTGGATGTCAGTGGTCGCTTGCAAACACTAGAGAATTTACGCCAGTTTCCCATTCGGGCAGGGAATCAGAACCTGAGGCTGGGCGAGATTGCCACCATTAAACGCGGCTATGCCAACCCGCCGGCAGAGCGCATTCACTTCAACGGCACGCCCACCTTGCTGATCGGGGTCAGCATGCAGGCCGGCGGTGACGTCATTGCCTTGGGCAAGGCCATGCAAAGCACCATACGCAGCGTGCAAACACAATTACCGGTCGGCGTGCAATTGCATCTGGTCACCTCGCAGCCCGAGATCGTGCAACACTCGGTGCATGATTTTGTCCGCTCCCTCATTGAAGCCTTGCTGATTGTGCTGGCGGTGAGCTTGCTCTCCCTGGGCTGGCGGACCGGCATTGTGGTCGCCGTCGCCATCCCGATTGTGCTGGCCGGGACATTTCTGCTCATGGACTGGTTTCAGATTGGCCTGCACAAAATTTCGCTGGGCGCACTGATTTTAGCGCTAGGCTTGCTGGTCGATGATGCGATTATTGCTGTCGAAATGATGGCGGCCAAAATGGAACAAGGCTGGGAGCGTATGCAAGCCGCTTCGTTTGCCTTCACCTCCACCGCCATGCCCATGCTGACCGGCACGCTGGTTACAGTGGCAGGCTTTCTGCCGATTGCCACTGCGGTCTCCTCAACCGGCGAATATACCCGCTCCATCTTCCAGGTCTCGGCCATTGCACTGAGTCTGTCCTGGATTGCCGCGGTGATTGTGGTGCCCTTTTTAGGCTATCACTTGCTGCCAGATGCCGCCGCACATGCCCAACCTTCACTCTGGCGCCGGCTCAAGCATAAATTAGGCTTTAAAAGCGATGATCAAGAAGCGAGCGCTCACAACGAAGAGACACTGTATGCCACGCCGTTTTACCAGCGCATGCAAGGTACGGTCAGCTGGTGTGTCCAGCATAAGGGCCTGGTGATTCTGGCAACCATTGCCTTGTTTGTGGTGGCCATGCTGAGTTTTGGCAAAGTACAGCAACAGTTTTTCCCCGACTCGACCCGCCTCGAAATCGTGGTCGATTTGCGTCTGGCCGAGAATGCCAGCGACCAGTCCACCGAAGCGGCCGTGACCAAACTCGAGCGCTGGCTCAACGATTGGCAAGCAAAACATGGCAAGGTGGAGAATGTCGTGTCCTACCTGGGCTCAGGTGCACCCCGCTACTACTTGCCGCTAGACGTGCAATTGCCACACCGCGCCTTTGCCCAACTGGTGATTTTGACTAAAGACCTGCAACAGCGTGAAGCCTTGCGCACAGATCTGCTGAACTTGTTTCAACACGATTTTCCACAACTCCGCGCCTCGGTATTGCGGCTGGAAAATGGGCCACCCGTCGGCTTTCCGGTGCAGTTCCGCGTCGACGGCAAAAACCTGAAAGCGATCCGTGAGGTGGCGCACCAGATTGCAGACGCGATGCGTGCCAACCCGCACCTGATCAATGTGCAACTGGGCTGGGAAGAACCGAGCAAAGTGATCCACATTGAGGTGGACCAGCACAAGGCACGCCTGCTCGGCATCAATACACCAGACATCGCGCAGTTACTCAACACGCAGTATTACGAACAGGTGGTCAGCGAGTTCAGGGAGGCAAATGAGCGCATAGACCTGGTCATGCGAAGTCCGGTCGATGAGCATGCGCAACTGTCGCAAATCGGCCAATTAACCGTATTAAGCCAGAATGGCGAGCGCGTGCCGCTGGCGCAAGTGGCCACCATTGAATATGGGTTTGAAGAAGGCGTGATCTGGCGTCGCAACCGCGTGCCTTCGCTCACGGTGCGTGCGCATTTGCGCGGCAAAATGCAGGCACCGGTGGTCTCCGGCCAGGTGCAACAAGCCATTGCCCCGATTTTGCAGCACTTGCCGGCAGGCGTCACGGTAGAAACCGGTGGCGCGATTGAAGAGTCCGCCAAAGGCGCTAGCTCGGTGGTTAAAGGCGTCCCGCTGTTTTTAGCCGCTGTATTCACGTTGCTGATGCTGCAACTGCGCAGCTTGGCTAATGTCTTTCTGGTGGTATTGACCGCGCCCTTGGGCATGATAGGCATTAGCTTTGCCCTGCTGATTTTTAATATGCCGTTTGGCTTTGTCGCCATGCTGGGCAGCATTGCGCTCTCCGGCATGATCATGCGTAACTCTGTCATTCTGGTCGACCAGATCAATCAGGACATTGCCGAGGGCGCCTCGCTGGAGCAAGCGGTGGTGCAATCGACCGTGCGCCGCTTCCGGCCGATTGTACTCACGGCCGCTGCGGCCATTCTGGCCATGATTCCGCTGACGCGCAGCGTGTTCTTTGGGCCGATGGCAGTCGCGATTATGGGCGGGCTGGCCGCCGCCACCTTGCTGACCATTTTGTTTGTGCCGGCACTGTATGCGTTCTGGGCCCGTTTGACCGACAGAACCATGCAATCATGGCGCAATCAATAAAAGGGCGCTGCTATGCATGCAAATGGCTCAGCCAGACAAGGCGCGATTAAAAAATTTCGACGCCGCATAGATGGAATAGGTAAGGCGCAATTTTTTATGCGCAACGCAGTATCGCAACGAAAGTTGAATGAATAGAAGTGCCCTATAATGTTTTTTCTCTTTAACCGGATAGTGGGATTCAAAAATGACAGACCAGGCAACCGCACGTTTTAACATGATTGAGCAACAAATCCGCACCTGGGAGGTGCTGGACCCGCAAGTATTGGCCACGCTGAGCAACACGCCGCGTGAAGCATTTGTGCCAGACGCCTACCGTGGCCTGGCGTTTGCCGATATTGAAATCCCGCTGGACATGGGTCAGCACATGCTGAGCCCAAAAATCGAAGGGCGTTTTTTGCAAGCGCTGCAACTGCAAGCCAAAGACAAAGTGCTACTGGTCGGCGCTGGCAGCGGCCATCTGGCCGCACTGATGGCGCAACACTGCGCACAAGTCACTGCGCTGGAGATTTTCCCGGAGCTGTGCGCGCTGACCGCGAAAAATCTGGCCAAACAAGGCATCCAGAATGTACAGCTGATTGAGGCCGATGGTCACAATGGCTATGAAGCTAAAGCCCCTTATGACGCCATCGTATTTACCGCCTCCAGCCCGGTTGAGCCCGAAGGCGTGCGCTACCAGTTGAGCATTGGTGGCCGCATGCTCATCGTGCTGGGCAAAGCCCCGGTCATGCAGGCGACGCTGGTACAACGTCTGGCCGAGCACAGCTTCAAACAAGACGTGCTGTTTGAAACCAGCCTGACTGAAATGCAAAACGCCCCCCAGGCCCTGGCCTTTACTTTTTAACACCTCATATCTGTTTAATGCCCTATGCCTAGCCCTGCCTATTTGAGAGTAGCGATGCTGATTGCCAGCCTGTGGTGGTCAGCACACGCAAGTGCTGCCGCGCAAAGCCTGGTAGACGTGTATCAGGAAGCCCTCGCCAGTGATCCGGTGCTGGCCTCGGCGGGCAGTGCCAATCAGGCTGCGCAAGAAGTCATAGAACAGGCCAAAGCTGGCTACCGTCCTTCAGTGAATTTCACGGCGGGCGCGAATGCCAACCGCACCGATTTAAAAATCGTCGGTAGCCAGGCGCCCTTCCCCGGCGGGCGCAACAACTACGAAGCTTATCAGGCACAGCTACAAGCCAGGCAACCGCTTTTCCGCAAAGAAGTCCTGGAGCGCATAGACCAAAGCAAGGTGCAGGTGAGCATCGCTGACAAGCAATATCACCTGGCGCAACAAAACCTGATGTTACGCACCACGCAGGCCTATTTTGAGGTGCTGCTGGCGCAAGACCGCAACATGCTGATCACCGCGCAAAAAGAAGCCATTCAGCGCCAGCTGCAACAGGCTAAGGCCAATTTTGAGGTGGGCACCACCACCATTACCGACGTCAATGAAGCGCAAGCGCGCTATGACCTGATCGTGGCGCAAGAACTGGCCGCACTCAATGACATTGATATTGCCAAACGCAGCCTGCAGGCGATCACCGGCAAATTGCCAGAACGCCTAGCCAGTGTGCGCGAAGATATCCAGATCAGCCCCAGCCTCAAGCCCATGCAAGAATGGCAAGAGGTCGCCCATGCCAGCAACCTGAATATCCAGATTCAGCAAGAAACGGTACAGGTGAATGAAAAAGATATCGAAATCGCGCGCGCCGGGCATTACCCCACCGTAGATGCCGTCGCCAACTATCAGGACAGCTATGCCAATGGCGGCCAATACGGGTTTGGTGCCGATCTGAAAAGTGCCAGCATAGGCGTGGAAGTCTCTGTGCCGCTCTATCAAGGGGGGGCCGTGAATTCACGCGTGCGCCAGGCCGCCTACAATCGGCAAAAAGCCCTAGATGACTTGCAAAACGTCATGCGCCAGACCACTCTGGAAACCCAACGCGCCTACCTCAACCTGAACACCAGCATCGCCCAGGTAAAAGCGCTTGAGCAAGCGCTCAAGAGCAGCCAAAGCCAGCTCGACTCCACCAAGCTCGGTTACGAAGTCGGCATACGCACCAGCGTAGATGTACTCAACGCCCAGCAGCAATATTACAGCGCCAACCGTGATTTATTGCAGGCCCGCTATAACTACCTGGTGAATATCATTCGCCTCAAAACCGCCAGCGGCATCGTCTCCGAAGCCGACCTGCAAGATATCGACCAACAACTCGCCAAGAGATAAGCCCATGAAGCCAGTCATTGCCACCACAGATGCCGTTTGGATGCTGATTGATATACAAACCCGGCTCTGTGACGCGATGCAACCTGAGCCCATGGCCGCCGTCATCAAAAACATCCAGCGCCTGATTCAAGGCGCCCAGCTCCTGAATATCCCGCTCTGGGTGACTGAACAATACCCGGAAAAACTCGGCGCAACCCTGCCCGCGCTGCAAACCCTCTTGCCCGATTACACCCCTCGCACCGCAAAACTCGCCTTCTCCGCCTGGCACGAGTCCAGCTTTCAGGAGTCCTCTGTCAGCGTCGCCCCGCAAGTCGTTCTGTTCGGCCTGGAGACCCATATTTGCGTGCAACAAACCGCCCTAGATGCACTGGCCGCAGGCAAACAAGTGTTTATCGTAGAAGATGCCGTCATCTCACGAAATGAGGCCAACCGCAACAATGGCATCGAGAGAATGCGTAATGCCGGTTGCATCATCACCAATACAGAATCCATGCTGTTTGAGCCCATGCAAGGCGCCACGCATGCACAATTCAAGGCCGTGTCGGCACTGATTCGCTAGCTAGCTGGGTGCACCAACGCCTTTAGCGTATTTGGTTGTGGGAAATAAATACTTCGTTACCATTTTTCAGGCTTAGTCAGAGATGAAAATATATTCGGTGAGATATATTTTCATCTCTTCCTCTCTAAAATCATAAAATATATGCGTTCCGATATATTCCTTTATTTTGAAAAAGATCTGGAATAGAATATATTCGATCATATATTTTTGGAGAATTCGCATGAAGGTTCCGATTAACTCGCCAGCAGATTTGGGCGAAGTCATTCGCGCTACACGCAAATCAAATAATCTTCGTATGGATGATTTGGCTGGTATTGCTGGCGTGGGGCATGTTTTCGTGGGCGATGTCGAATACGGAAAAGAAACCGCCCAAATCGGCAGAGTCATGCGGCTTTTAGGAGAGCTGGGAATAAAACTGTCTGCCGAGGTTCCAGCTTCTGCAGAAGCCTATCTGGGCAAGATTCGTGACCAGAACGGCTTGGTACGTCCCAGCCAACGCAAGACCCAAAAAGGTACTCAATGAAGCGAATATTGCTCGCTTATATCAACGATGCCCATGTCGGCACATTGGTCGCTGAAGACAATATCTGGAGGTTTGAATACACAGATACCTGGGCCACGGATAACAAGGGATACGATCTTTCTCCAAATCTACCCAGAGTAGATGCTGAAGGCAAACCCAGCATTCACATTGACGGTAGCACGACAAGACCTGTGCAATGGTATTTTGATAATTTGCTTCCTGAGGAAACGTTACGAACGATCCTAGCTAAGGAAGCCAAAGTAGCCATAGAAGATGCGTTTGGATTATTAGAAGCTTATGGTCGAGAATCTGCGGGATCGTTAACGCTCCTTCCTGAGGGCGTACTTCCAGAACAGGGAGGAAAGAGAAAGCTCTCCCTAAAAGAGCTATCTGATCGCATTAAAGCGATGCCCAGAATTCCCTTGAACGCAGATTCACCGAAGAAAATGTCCCTAGCCGGTGCTCAACATAAGCTAGCAGTCATCTATCGAGATGGGGAAATTTATGAGCCAGATGGCAAGGCAGCCTCAACACACATCTTAAAACCTGAGCATCCAGAAAAAACCCGCTACCCGTCGACCGTTATCAATGAGTACTTCACCATGCGCGTTGCAAACCTGGCAGGATTGGATGTGCCTAAAGTATATCGACTATTTTGCCCAGAGCCGGTGTATCTCATTGAGCGTTTTGACAGGGTCATACATCAAGATGGCAGAGTCGACAGGCTCCATGTGATTGATGGATGCCAACTCCTCAACATAGACCGCGTGTTTAAATATGATGCAGCCAGTACTGAATCACTTGCAAAGTTAGCTCAGCGCCTTTCAGTCCCGGCTGTCGGAAGGCTATGGTTTTTCGATTGGATAGTCTTTAACATTCTGATGGGTAACGGAGATAACCACCTCAAAAACATCTCTTTCATGGTTTCCCACGATGGCATTCAAATTTCACCATGTTATGACCTTTTGAGTACAGCCGCTTACGAGACGCAAGCCATAGATAAAGAACATGCTAGCTGGCCTAAAACAGATTTCCCCATCAGACTGGGCCAAACGCAAAAGTTTTTTTCAGAGATTACACGGGAAGATATTATCGAAACCGGTAAAAAACTAGGGTTAAGTGGAGACACTGCCACCCGCAGATTAAATAATCTGCTCAAGAAAGTACCGCAGGCATTCAGTCATCTGAAAAGTGAAATTACCAACGAAAACGCTAAACTACCTGAGGACGCACGCTGGAAAGTAGAGGGTGATGGCCGCATGATAGGGATTATGGAAAAATACATCATGCATCCGATGGTGAAACAACTCAGCGGGATGGATGGCAGAAACTAACCGAAAAATGCCGTCGAAAGAATATGCCATCCAAGGCAGTGATGGCATTGCTTCGCTCGCTCCTGATTAAAGTCTTCTGCGATAATGCCCGGTTATTTTAGAAAGCTGGGCATATGAATCAAATCGAATGGAATGACTTCACCAAGGTTGAATTACGCGTTGGACGTGTGACTTCGGCAGAAGTGTTTGCAGAAGCACGCAAGCCAGCCTATAAACTACATATCGACTTTGGCCCCGAGATCGGCATGCGCAAATCCAGCGCCCAGATTACAGCGCACTACACCCCTGAAAACCTGATCGGCAAACTCGTTGTCGCCGTGGTGAATTTCCCACCCAAACAGATTGGGCCATTGATGTCAGAATGCCTGGTGACGGGTTTTCATGATGCTGAGGGGAGAGTGACTTTATGTGTGCCAGAACATGAGGTTCCGCTCGGCACAAAGTTGTTGTGATCATTTTAAAATAATCAAAGTACGGGAATAATGACTATTTTTAATAACTCAATTGATGCGTCAAAAAAATGATGGTATGAGCCTTAGCCTTGGCCTCCAAAGCGCTCAATGATTTCAATGAGTGCCATCATTAATGTAATCAATTCGTCACAATTGGATAAAAATAATGAGCACAACATATGACTTTCAATCCTTATCTCCCGAGGATTTTGAAAGGCTCAGTAGAGATCTTTTAGCAGCCGAGTGGAATCTACCAATCGAAACTTTTAGACCAGGCCGCGATAAAGGTATTGATGCTCGCTACTATCATCCTATCAGTGGTGAACTGGTGATTATTCAATGTAAGAGGTATCAACCCAGCGCATTCTCGCAACTTAAGAATAAAATGAATGATAGCGAGTTACCTAAAATTGAAAAACTGAAGCCCACTCGCTATGTACTACTTACTGCAGTTTCATTTGCTGTGGGTCAAAAAGACGAGCTGTTTGAGTTGATAAAGCCATGGTGTAAGACTCCAAGTGACATTCTTGGATCAAGTGAAATAAATGGTCTTTTAGTTAAACACCCAAATGTTGTGAGAGCACATTTTAAGCTTTGGCTAAGTAGCACGGTGGTACTTGAGCTCATTCAAAATGCGAATATTTGGAATAGAACAAAAGCTACTTTGCAAGAAATTGAAAGGGAGTTATGCCGTTTTGTAATCCATGACGGTTTTGCCCAGGCATCAGAAATTCTAGAAACTCACAAACATTGCATTATTGTTGGTCTGCCGGGAATTGGTAAAACAACGATGGCAAAAATTTTATTGTCTCAATATGTAACATACGGTTATGAAGCAGTAGTCGTCTCAGGTGATGTCGAGGAAGTCTGGTCAGTCGCAACAGAAGCTGTGGATGGATCTAAAAAGCTAGTAATTCTCTATGATGATTTTCTTGGCCAAATAAGTTTTGAGCACCTTAAGTTTGAAAAAAATGAAGAGCATCGTTTTTTGCAACTTCTTAAATTAGTCAAAAATAATAATAATTTAAGATTTATCCTCACGACAAGAGAATACATTTTGGCAGATGCAAAAAGGCAGCATGCTGTACTTGAAAAAGCAGGGCCAGATCTTGAGCAATTTACACTGACTTTAGAACATTACTCCAAAGTCAGTCGTGCACGAATACTATTCAACCATTTATTTTTTTCGGACCTTCCAAAGAGTAGGCTTGAAGCGATTGTAAATAGCAAAGTCTATAACGATATAATTCAGCATGAGAATTACAATCCTAGAACTGTCGAAAGTATTTGTCAGAATTCAAACTTTAAGAGTCTTAGTGATTCTGAGTACATTGAAAGAATAGGCATAGAGTTCAACGACCCTAGTTTAATTTGGGATCATGCTTTTCGCACCGACATTCATCCCAACTCAAGAACACTTTTATATATCCTTTGGACTTTTGGCGAGTACGCAACTCTAACAGCACTTAAGAAATCATTTTCAAAAATGGTTACGTCCTCTTTGAGCGATTCGCATAGTGATCTATTCTCAAGGGCTATCAAAGAGCTGGATGGAAACTTCATAAGCTCTGAAAGAATAGGGTTTATAGGTAACACGTCCATTCATGATCTCAAAATTAGTTATCAGAATCCTTCTATAAGAGATTACATCGATAAAAGAATTCATGATGATTTGGATACACGTATTATGGTATGCAAATCTTGTGTCACATTTCTTCAGGTCCAAGAAATTTACGAGCAAACTAGGGCTAATCTAACTGAACATCAAGTAATCGATAAACAATTGTATGAATTCGCATTACAGTTTATTGAAGCTGAGGACTATTCAATTGTTTATATGTATGGAGAGCCTAAATTTTTAGGAAATCGAGACAGAAAAAGATCTGAGCGATTAGGCTTACTCGTTCAGATTGGGGACTCTTTCGATGAGCACCAAAGAAATTTTGCTATTTTAGATAGCTGGATATTTTCATCCGATAATTTGTTTGAAATGATGAATTGGGGTTCATTTCAGAATATATCAGCGCTTGTTTCGATCTTGCTTAACAGTCCATCATTAAATGATGAAAAGCGGTTGCAATTTAAAAAGTCATTTGAAGTTGCCATAGTTGAATACTTAAACTCTAGAGATTCGGTCTTTGAGTTGGACAATGCACTATATTTCTTAAAAGAGAATTCTGGTGTTTTTGATACATCTAGTTTCAATCCCTACAAAAAGATTGAAGATATCGTAAAAGAGATTGGGGACACTCCAAGGGAAAGAATTTCAATTACCACAATCGAAGACGAAGTAACAGCCTTGGATAGTTGCAAACAAATATTAGGTGAGGACTTCGATCATGAATTTGGAGTACTAAATGGGCTGTTAGATAGCATGTACGAATTTTCGCAAAGTGAAGAAGATTTCAATGATGAGATGAATACACTGACTTCGGAAGATATTGAGAAGGACTTCGACATCGACAAATACTTTTCAGGATTGATATCTTACTGAAGTCAGGCCTTCAATTCGGCCCCCATCAGTTAGCTGCTGCTATTTAATCTCTAATGACACTTCAATAATTCTATCGTGGAATAATATGCACCTTCGCATGCGTCACTCCCGTCTGTGATGAGATCGCATTCACACAAGCCTCCACCTCGGCAATCTTGCCTTTAAGAATCACCGTCTCCATACAGTTGTCATGATCCAAATGCACATGTTGGGCAGTGATAATCACGTCATGGTGGTCGTGCTGTAGTTGATTCACCCGGCTGGCGAGCTGGCGTTCGTGATGATCATAGACATAACTGAGCGAGGCGACGCATTCAGCTTCCGCGTGATCGGCATCTTCAATTACCGCTTCATCGAGTGCTTTACGCACGAGGTCACGAAAGGCTTCTGAGCGGTTGACGTAGGCCCGCACGGCGACCAGTTGGTCAAAGGCGTCGGCCAGGTCGTCTTCAACTGAAATTGTAATGCGTCGCATAGATCATGCTCCTCGTTAGAACTGATAGGTGAGTGTCAGTCGTGCAGCCCTTGGCTCTACAGGGTGAAAGTGAATATCGCTGACCGGTGCAGCCTCGCCTTTGAGTTGTGATTCGTAGTAGTAGTCGATGTCACTGGCTTTGCGGTTAAACAGGTTAAATATGTCTAACGTCATGGTGGTTTTCGGGTTAAAGCGGTAGCCGACGCGGGCATAGGTGAGCAAGGTCGCATTTGACTGGACCGTATTATCTGCCACCAGTGGCCGTGGGCCAAAGTAGCGGAGTTGCACGGCGCCGAACCATTGACCCCATTGGGTCACGGTGGCGCCTAGCGAGGCCACTTTATTGATGGATCCGGGAATAAAGTGGCCTGGGTCATTGGGGTCTTGTTGGGTAAAGCGTGCTTTGGAGAGCGCAATATCCATATCCAGCAGTAACCAGTCATTCACCACATAATGGTTGTTCCACTCCACGCCATAGCGACGGCTGGCCAGGCTGGGTTCGGTTTCACCAGCGTCGCCGACAAAGACCAGCTCAGAATCAATATCCAGTTGCCACACCGCCAGCGAGCTTTGCAAGCCGGGCATCCATTCGCTGCGGATGCCTACTTCACTGCCACGGGTGCCGACCAGGGGCGTGACGGGTGAGGCTGGGTTGCCATCGGGCAAGCGGGTTTGCGTGGTGCCGCGGGCATCGTTACTGTGAAAGCCCTTGCCGAGATTATAGAAAAATTCGGTATGGGCCCACGGCCCGAAAATCACAGAGAATTTTGGCGAGACGATGCCGTCACTGACACGGCCTGAATTACCCTGAAGTGAGCTGTTCACGTCGAACTGGTAGCGGTCATAACGCAGGCCAGCGACCGTGCGCAGTTTGTCGTGCCACCAGACGGTGTTTTCGGCATAGAGGCCCGCGCTGCTTTCTTCTACTTTGTCTGAGCGGATCAACGACAAGCGCTGTTTTTGTGCCGTGTTGTATAGCGCAACCGGTGACAGTTTGTCGTAACGCGTCTGCAGCCCCAGCTTGTTTTCGACAGGCAGGCCAGCAAGCTCGCCGAGCCAGGTCTTACTGAGATGAGCCCCCAGCATGGTGCGTTTTTCACTTTGGTTAAACTGGTCGCCATTGACTGGATCATTGAGAAAGTAGGTGAAATTGCTATATAAATCGAGCGCGGAGCGCACGGCATAGGCATTGATTTGCCAGCCGCCCTGCGCGTCACGGTGCTGCTTGCTAAACGACAGGCTGTAACGCGATGCATCGCCGCCATCGGTCGGATCTATGGTATCAAAACGGCTGATCTGCCCGGAACGGACGGCGCGTAGCGGGATCTGGTCGGTGCTGTTCCAGCGGTTGTGATAGGCCATGGCGGTCAGGCTCATGTTGTCGTGCGCATCCCCTGTACTAAACCGCAGGACGCCATTGTATTTTTTGACGCCTTCGGCCACTTGCCAGGGGCCGTCATAGCGATTGAGCTCCAGCGCATAGAGGAGCTGGCCGTTGTGCAGGGCCTGTGAATCTGCCACCAGCATACGTTGATAGTCGTAACTGCCCAGCGTGAGACTGGCGATGCCTTGCGGCAGTCGATTGACCAGGTGCAAGTGCGCAGCACCGGCAGAGGAAAAATCCCCCTCCTCTGCTGAGTAAGTGCCTTTTTTATAGTGGATATGGCTGACCAGCTCGGGGATCAGGAAATTCAAATCGGTGTAGCCTTGGCCATGTGCATGGGTGCGCATATTGACCGGCATCTCGTCCACATAGGTGGCAAAGTCGGTGCCGTGATCAAGGTTAAAGCCGCGCAAAAAATACTGGTTGGCTTTGCCACTGCCGCTGTGCTGGGTGACGATCATGCCGGGGACAAATTCGAGCACCTCTCCCACCCGTGAAATGGGCCGGTTTTGAATCAGGCTGGCATTCACCCGCCCCTCGCTGGCGGCATCGGACGAACCGACCGCGTTGTCATAATGCGCACGCACGGGCACGTCATCGAGCGTGAGCGCCTCACTGGCGACAGTCAACCGGGATAACAGCACCGCAACCAGGCCGACACTTAGCCGTATGATTTTTTTGTTATTTTTCATACGGCGGCATTATGCGCGAAAGCAAGGTGACACCCTATAAGTAAATTAACGCAAGACGCGGTGCGCTGACGCCAATAAAAAAGCCCGCTGGCGCGGGCTTTTTTAGATCAGAGCGGGCAACTTATTCAGCTGCTGGCGCTTCTTCTCTTGCTGGTGGATCGATCAGGGCTTTCATGCTCAAACGCACTTTGCCTTTGTCGTCCAACTCAACCACTTTCACTTTCACAATGTCACCCTCTTTGAGGTAATCGCTGACCGCTTTCACGCGTTCGTGGGCAATTTGTGAAATGTGTACCAGACCATCTTTACCTGGCATCAAGGTCACCACTGCACCGAAGTCCAGAATCTTGACCACTGGGCCTTCGTAGATCTGGCCGACTTCCACTTCTGCGGTGATCTGCGCAATCCGGCGTTGTGCTTCAGCGCCTTCGTCCGCATTGGTACAAGCGATCTTCACGGTGCCGTCATCTTCGATGTCGATGCTGGTGTTGGTTTCTTTGGTCAGTGCCTGAATCACGGCGCCACCTTTACCGATCACGTCACGGATTTTGTCCGGATTGATCTTCATGGTGATGATACGTGGGGCAAACTGTGACATTTCGGTGTTTACGCCAGACACGGCTTGTTTCATCAGGCCCAGAATATGCGCGCGGCCTTCTTTGGCTTGTGCCAGGGCCACTTGCATGATCTGTGCCGTAATACCAGTGATCTTAATGTCCATTTGCAGGGCAGTCACGCCTTTGTCGGTACCAGCCACTTTAAAGTCCATGTCACCCAGGTGATCTTCGTCACCCAGAATGTCGGTCAGCACCGCAACGCGGTTGCCTTCCTTGATCAGACCCATGGCCACACCAGCCACGTGGGCAGTCAATGGCACACCGGCGTCCAGCATGGAGAGGCAGCCACCACAGACAGACGCCATGGAGCTGGAACCGTTAGACTCAGTGATCTCGGACACGACACGCAGGGTGTAGTCAAAGTCTTCTTTCTTAGGCAATACGGCTTTCAATGCGCGCTTAGCCAGGTTACCGTGGCCGATTTCGCGGCGTTTTGGTGAACCGACACGACCCGTTTCGCCAGTGGCGAACGGAGGCATGTTGTAGTGCAGCATGAAGTTTTCGTAGTATTCGCCAGCCAGCGCGTCAATGATTTGCTCATCTTTGCCTGTACCTAAGGTGGTCACGACCAAAGCCTGTGTTTCACCACGGGTAAACAGCGCAGAACCGTGGGTGCGTGGCAATACGCCGGAACGGATGGTGATTGGACGCACGGTACGTGTGTCACGGCCATCAATCCGTGGTTCGCCGTTCAAAATCTGGCTACGTACGGTTTTCGCTTCCAGCTTAAAGAACTCGTCTTTAATCTTGTTGGCTTCCAACGTAGAAGTTTCTTCAGTGATCAAGGTGCTCATGACGCGGGACTTGATTTCGTCCAGCTTGGCAGAGCGCTCACCTTTGGATTTGATTTTGAAGGCAGCGTTGATATCTTCAGCCGCAATCGCTTCCACTTTTGCAATCAGCGCAGTGTCTGGCTCTGGCGGTGTCCAGTCCCAGGCATCTTTACCAGCTTCAGCAGCCAGTTCGTTGATCATTTTGATCACAGGTTGCATTTGCTCGTGACCGAACACAACCGCACCCAGCATCACGTCTTCTGGCAATTCTTTGGCTTCGGATTCCACCATCATCACAGCGGTTTCAGTCGCAGCCACGACCAAGTCCAGCGCGGACTCTTTCAGTTGTGTCGCCGTTGGGTTCAAGACGTATTCGCCATTGATATAACCCACTTTGACCGCACCCATTGGGCCGTAGAAAGGGATACCTGCCAGCGCAACCGCAGCAGACGCACCAATCATGGCCGGGATGTCAGCATCAATTTCCGGATCCAGGGACAACACGGTCGCCACAATCTGCACTTCGTTATAAAACGCATCCGGGAACAGTGGACGCATAGGACGGTCGATCAAACGTGCCGTCAGGGTTTCTTTTTCGCTAGGACGGCCTTCACGTTTGAAGTAGCCGCCTGGAATGCGGCCAGCCGCATAGGTTTTTTCCTGATAATCCACAGTCAATGGAAAGAAATCCTGACCTTCTTTGACTTCGGTTTTTGCAGTTGCAGCCACCAGGACTACTGTATCGCCATAGCTCACCATGACGGCGCCATCTGCCTGACGTGCGACTTCCCCGGTTTCAATGGTCAGGGTATGCGCACCAAGCTGGAGGCTTTTTCTCGTAATTTCAAACATTGTTTTTCCTTTATCTACCATGGCTATTCACTACCTAATAGCCAATCTCAACAATGAAAACCAGACTGACAGTGCCGACACTCCACGCATGTGCATAGCATTGTGCGCGACAACTGACGCCCGGTTTCCCGATTTGCGGTGACTTCCATCAGCACGCTTTTTGTACAAACCCTGCACAAAACGCACTCACAGAAGCCACCCCAGTTGGTGATATGAAAATCCCGAATATCAGCAATCTCAGGATTTTTAAAGCAAAAAAGCCGAGGCAGTCACCATGCCATCGGCTTTTATTTCGTTAAAAGTGAACTGGATTAAACGTCACTTTTAGCCAAATTATTTACGCAGGTTCAAGCGCTCGATCAGCGTTTGATAGCGGCTAACGTCTTTACCTTTGAGGTAGTCGAGCAAACGACGACGCTGGCTGACCAACGCCAACAGACCACGACGGGAGTGGTTGTCTTTTTTGTTGGATTTGAAGTGCTCGGTCAGGTAGCTGATACGGTATGTCAACAAAGCCACTTGTACTTCTGGGCTCGCTGTATCGTTAGCACTGCGTTGAAAATCTTTAATGATTTTTGCGGATTGTTCTGCGGTAATCGCCATCTTTATTGTCCTTGAGTTAGCGTCAATATCGTCGCAGCCAGACAACCCATTTGCCTACCGCACCGACATTCAATTTACACGAAACGCGCATTATAGCGGCAAGCGCCAGCCTTGCATAGGTTTTTATCACATTAAGTTTCTGTTTTTATGAATTAATTTAAATATCGCAGCTCTTTGAAGGCTCTATAAAAAGTCATCATAAAAATCGGCAGTCGCTGGCACCGCCCCGCGAATGCCACAAATGGAGGCGGCGAAACTGGCCGCGCGGGTCAGGATGGTGGGGCGTGACCAGCCCGCCAGCAAGCCGCGAATCACCACCGAGGTATAAGCATCGCCAGCGCCTACACTATCGACAAATGCCGTGCTCAAGCGCACCGGCGGCACGCGAAAGCCCTGACCAAACCGGTCCAGCCAGAAACTGCCCTCTTCACCACAGGTGACAAACATTTCAGTCAAGCCACACACCATCAACAAGCGCCGGGCCAGCTCATTCACATCTGCCGCACCCGGCAGTCCAAGCAAATTACAGACTTCTGGCAACTCTTCATGATTGATTTTGAGAATATCGGCGGCCTGCAAGGCCATGCGTACGCTCTCCGCGTCATACCAGGGCGCACGCAGGTTGATGTCACACAGCACCGTGGCGGGCTGGCACAGCGCCAACCACTGCGCGGCAAGCGCCTGCATGGGTGCATGGCGCAAAGCCAGTGACCCGAAATACACCAGCCTCGGGGGATGTTTCAAGGTGAGCGCCTCGACAGGCGGCCATTGCAGGTCATCATAGGCCTGCTGATCCAGAATCTCGAAGCGATGACCATCGGGGCCCAGATGCACCTTGACTTGCCCGGTCGGCAAACGCTCAGAGTGCTGCACCCCTTCGGTAGGCAGGCCAGTCGCTTGCATTTCGGCCACAATACGTTCGCCCAGGGCATCCTGGCCGATGGCAGTGAGAAAGTGCACGGGCAAGCCAAATGCGTGACAGTGGCGGGCAACATTATAAGGTGCGCCGCCGATGACCGTTTGCTCGGGAAACACATCCCCCAGCACCTCACCCAAAATCATGATCGAATCTGACATCTGCTTATCCTGCCTTTAATAACCAACCAATTGCCATACACGCTGGCAACAACCAAAGAATTGAAATCCGCTTGCCGACCAACAACCACAGCGACAGCACCACCATGCTAGCAGCGGCGACATCTGGCGCATCGGGCCAGACCACGTGCCGGCTCAACGTGAGGGCCAGCGCCACCATGCCCGCGATCACCGCCGCACTGATAGCATGCAGCGGCGCAGTCCAACGCCATTGCTGGCGGGTACGCTCTATCCAGGGCGCCCCCAAAAACACCATGACAAAACTGGGCACAAACGTAAACCAGGTCACAATCGTCGCCCCGATCAACCCCGCCTGCCAATCAGGCAAGGCCAGCCCGGCCTGCCAGGCCGCAACAAAGCCAATATAGGTGACCACCATAATCAGCGGGCCCGGCGTACTTTCGCCCAAGGCCAGGCCATCCAGCATCTGCTCCGTCGTCAACCAGTGGTAATGCTGCACACTGGCATCAAACACATAGGGCAAAACGGCATAGGCGCCGCCAAAAGTGAGAAACGCAGCCTGGCTAAAAAAAGCTGCCAGGCGGGTAAATAGATGTGACGGCCCATAATAAAGCACTAAGGCCGCAGCGACACCTAAACCACATAGCGCGCCCCAGATCAGCACTGTCGCTGTCCACCGACGCAAATCAGCCAGCCCGGCCAGCGCCGTGTTGTCATCAATCACACTTGGCGCCGTCTGCATGGCCCTTGCCGCCGCATGGCCAACTGACGTTTCGACCCACTGCGGCCAATATTGTTGCACAGCAACGCCCAATACCGCGGCCAGCAGAATAATCACCGGGAAAGGCAGATGGAACGTTTGCATGACCAAGGCCAGCAAAAACACGCCCCACAACCAGCGGGCGATCAGCACTTTTTTAGCCAGGCGCCAGGCGGCACAGCAGACCAGCGCGACTACCAGCGGCTTAACCCCATACAACAAAGCCGCGACGGCGGGCTGACTGCCCCACTGCATATACCCCCACGCCAGCGAGACCAGCAAGCCAAACGCAGGCAACACAAACAAACTGCCAGCCACAATGCCACCCCATGCACCATGCAATAGCCAGCCCATATAGACCGCCATTTGCTGCGCCTCGGGGCCTGGCAACAGCATGCAATAGTTCAAGGCATGCAAAAATCTGGCCTCTGAAATCCAGCGCTTTTCTACCACCAGCGCCTGGTGCATCAAGGCAATTTGTGCCGCAGGCCCACCAACACTAATACAGCCCAGGCGCAACCAGTAGGCCCAAAATGCCTGTGCAGAAGGCTTCGCTGGCGCCTGCATTTCAGGCGGCGTCTCGACAATAGACATCAACCATTCCTTTTTAAAACAGCGGCCTCAAATACCGCCTCGCAAGCATATCAGGATTTTTTTTAACTTTTGTGTGCATTCTTGGCGTTCTTTGCTATAATGCGCGTCTTGCGATTCGGGACACACCCAAATTGCTGTTGGCCAGATAGCTCAGTCGGTAGAGCAGAGGATTGAAAATCCTCGTGTCGGCAGTTCGATTCTGCCTCTGGCCACCACTCCTCTTGCCTTTCGGCACATTTCTTTTTCTGGGTTTGTTGATGTCATTAAAACACTTAACACCGGATGAATTACAGCCATTACTCAATGATCCCTCATTGTTGCTGATTGATATCCGCAATGATCACGAGCTTGTTTCCGGTATCTTGCCTGGTGCCATGCATTTGCCATTAGGACATCTGGCGACGATGTTTGATCAACTGCCGCAAGACAAAAAAATCGTGTTTTACTGCCGTAGCGGTGTACGCTCCATTTCTGCAGGTGAGTTTGCCTTGGCGCAAGGCTGCCACGATGTCTCGCATTTGGCGGGCGGCATTCTGGCTTGGGCTCAACACGGCTTGCCCATCGAGCCCGCTTAATTCAGAGACTCAGGATTGTTTATGCAATACGACAAAGAAGTAGATGCCCGCCACCTGAATTGCCCCCTGCCCATTTTGCGCTGCAAAAAGGCCCTGAACGAGTTGCAAGCAAATCAGGTACTCAAAATCACGGCCACGGATCCTGGGTCAAAGAAAGATTTTGATGCCTTTTGCCGCCAAACCGGCCACACCCTGATCGAGATGCAAGAGGCAGAAGGTGTTTTTACCTTCTGGCTACGCAAGCGCAGCCAGTAAACCGCTCTCCCGCGGACTGACACTCAGCCACCAACCGCACCCACCATCCATCCATTCATCCGCTGCAGCGCAAAAAAAGGGCTTCCGAAGAAGCCCTGTGAGGAACGACGTTAACCCGTGGGTTAACGTGGTCTGCATGCCGAAACAACGATTGCCCCACTGGCGACTCAGGGACTCAACCTGACTTGCAGTTTGCCGGCATGGCTTCCGACAATCTGCACACTCCAGACGCAATCATTGTTATCTAAAGATGATTTCGGCAGCTTCACGCAAAACTTTAGGGCGCGCTCAAAAAAATTTAAATAAAAAAGCCCGCCGATGAGGCGGGCTTGTTCAACCAATTGAAACGCGATTGGAAATAACGTTATTTGGCGTTTTCCAGACTACCCATGGCTTTAGGGAAGGTCACCACGCCCCATGGCATGTTTTTCACTTCAATCTGGTTCGTGACTTCAAGCTTATCTGCATCAATGACGAATACCGCATCAGACTTGCCGCAAGCCAACAGCACCTGCTTGTTGTCCGGGGTAAAACTAAAATGCCAGCACCGGTTACCGGTCGGCACTTCCTTGATTTTTTCAAAGGTCTTGGCATCAAACACCTGCAACAGTTTTGCCTTGTTGGTGGCCACAAAAATCCGCTCACCCTTGCTGTCGTAGGCTATGCCGTATGGGGTTTCAGCCGTGTCTACCGTGCGTACCACATTAAAGTCTTTGTCCATGACCATAAACTTGTTACCAAACTCCAGCGTGGCCAGATAGGTATTGCCATCCGGAGAGACTTTGATGCCGCGCGGACGATCTCCATATTGATGGGTGGAAATGGTTTTGACCAGATCGCCAGTTTCGATATTGTGTACAGTGACGGTATTGTCAGCTTCGTTCGTAATCACCAGCTGCTTGCCATCGGCCGAAAACTCCAGGCCTTCGGTTTCTGGCCCGCCGGTAATTTCGCGGACTTTTTCACCTTTGGTCAGATCAACAATCGCAATCTTGGCCGGGACTTTTTCTTCATCGTCGTCATCGTCTTCTTCTGGCTTGCTGCCCGGCTTGGGGGGCGGACCGGCTTTGGCGCTAGGCTCGGACGAAACAAAGGCATAATTACCACTCACCCGCACAAACTCAGGGTTTTTGCCGACTTCGATCTGCTTGACGACTTCGCCTGTGGCGGTATCAATCACGGACACACTGCCATTTTCACGCGTAGCGACCACCAGTTGCTTGCCATCGTCTGTCAGCGCCAGGCCACGCGGGCCCTTGGCTTTCACATCCAGCATGCTGGTCACTTGCATGGTCGCCAAGTCAATCACATCGACGCCAGCATCCTGGGTGGACACATAAGCCAACGTCTTACCAGAAGAACTTTCGCTAACAGCGCTCGTGGCCGCTGGCGTTTCCGGGGTTGGTGAGGACTCTTCTTGCTTGTTACAAGCGGTAACGCCAGCGAGCAAGGCCAGCAACCACACGCTAGTGCGCGCACGACGCGCCAATGATGAATTCAACATTTGCATTTATCTCCTGATTATTATTTAAGTCTCATCGCTCTAAAGTGCAGGCATTCCCTGCAAGAATCGTTCTCAGCCATCCAATCAACGCCGTGGCACGTATTCAGCTGACATCACCCACGGCGCTGGCTGCAAACAACCACCATCATGGCTGCTATCAGCCCAAAAATAAACGATACGCCGGATTATGGCTCTCATCCCAGTACGGGTAACCCAATTGCTGTAAAAACTGGGTAAAGGCGACCTGATCCTCGGGCGGCACCTGCATGCCCACCAAAACCCGGCCAAAATCTGCCCCATGATTACGGTAGTGAAACAAACTGATGTTCCAGTTGTGACCCATGGATTCGAGAAAGTTCATTAAGGCGCCGGGTTTTTCAGGAAACTCAAAACGGTAAACCACCTCGTTTTGGACTTGTGGCGCATGCCCGCCCACCAGATGGCGCAAATGTAACTTGGCCATTTCGTTGTCGCTCAAATTAATGGTGGGCAAGCCCGCCGCCGCCAATTTGCCCGCGATAGCATCTGCCTCGGTCGGGTGATGCACCGCCAACCCGACAAAAATATGCGCTTGCTCGGTGTCAGCAAAACGGTAATTGAATTCGGTAATATTGCGCTGCCCTAACAGGCGGCAAAAACGCTTAAACGCGCCGGGGGTCTCAGGAATGGTGACGGCAAAGACCGCCTCCCGGCGTTCCCCCAGCTCCGCGCGCTCGGCAATAAAGCGCAAGCGGTCAAAGTTCATGTTGGCACCTGAAGCAACTGCGACCAGGGTTTTACCTTGACACTGTTCGCGTTGACTGTAAGCCTTCAAGCCAGCCACGGCCAGCGCCCCGGCCGGCTCAAGAATGCTGCGCGTATCCTCAAACACGTCTTTGATGGCGGCACAAATCGCATCATTATCAACCACGATCATTTCATCGACATATTGCTGCACGAGCGCAAAGGTATGCTCGCCCACTTGCTTGACCGCAGCCCCATCTGCAAACAGGCCCACTTGTTCCAACATGACACGTTGGCCGAGCTTCAGCGATTCGGTCATGGCTTCGGCATCCTGCGCTTCGACGCCGATGACTTTGATTTCGGGGCGGACCGCTTTCAGATAGGCCGCCATCCCAGCCAGCAGGCCACCACCGCCGACGCAACAAAACACGGCTTCAATCGGCGCCGCATGATCCTGCACCAACTCCAGCGCAATCGTGCCCTGGCCAGCAATGACATCCGGATCATCGTAAGGATGCACAAAGGTCAACTCTTCCCGTTGCTCGAGATCGAGCGCGTGCAAGTAGGCATCGGAGTAACTGTCGCCAAACAACACTACTTCGGCACCGCGTGCGCGCACCGCATTGACCTTGATCGCTGGCGTGGTGGTCGGCATCACAATGACGGCACGGCAGCCCATTTTCTGCGCACTCAAGGCCACGCCTTGCGCATGGTTACCGGCGCTGGCGCAAATCACGCCACGCTGCAAAGCCTCAGCCGAGAGGTTGGCCATTTTGTTATAGGCACCGCGCAGTTTGAATGAAAATACCGGCTGCATATCTTCGCGCTTGAGCAACACCCGGTTATTCAGTCGCGAGGACAAGTTGGGCAATTCATCGAGCGGCGTATGTCTGGCAACGGCATAGACGTGGGAGTGTTCGATTTTTTCGCGGTAATTGATGGTCATGAAATGCGTGGAGATTTTAAAACCGCAAGGTTGCAGTGTATGATAGAGAATTGTTTGTATTATAAAGAATTAATCAAGGATTGAAGCACATGGCGATGGATAAAGCACAACAAGACGCATTGAAACTCGAAGTGGCAAAAGCAGCAGTGAATTATGTCAAGGATGGCATTATTGGTGTGGGCACCGGCTCAACCGCCAACTTTTTTATCGACGAACTGGCCAAAGTCAAACATAAAATCACCGGCGCAGTCGCCAGCTCCGAAGCTACCGCGCAACGCCTGCGTAACCACGGTATCGAGGTCTTTGACTTGAACAGCGTCGACAGCATGGATATTTATGTAGATGGCGCCGATGAAATCACCGAGCACATGCATATGCTCAAAGGCGGCGGTGGTGCATTGACCCGTGAAAAGATCGTGGCAGCTGTGGCCAAATCTTTCATCTGTATCTGCGACGAAAGCAAATTTGTACCCGTATTGGGCAAGTTTCCCCTGCCAGTAGAAGTATTACCGATGGCTCGCAGCCATGTGGCACGTGAACTGGTAAAACTGGGTGGTCAACCCCAATTGCGCGACTTCACAACTGACAACGGCAACTTGATCCTTGATGTGCATGGCTTGAGCATTACCGACCCGATTGCAATGGAAGCCAAGATCAACCAGATCGTAGGGGTGGTGACTAACGGCTTGTTCGCAGCACGCCCGGCCAATGTGTTGCTGCTGGCCACGCCAAATGGCGTTAAAACTCTGACCAAGTAATTGCAACTTCTGCACACTGAAAATTATCATACAGTTGTCATATTGGGCTGGTAATCTGCACCGGCACAATAATTAGGAAAAATTTGTCATGCAATTTGAACACACCTCTAAGCAATATGATGTTGAACTGGAGTCCGTCCGGGCCAAGGTTCTGGAAATGGGCGGGGTCGTTGAGCAGCAAATCGTCAATGCACTGGAGTCGCTGACCAACGCGGATGTCAATCTAGCCAAAGACGTCATGGAGCGCGATGCGCGTGTCAACGCTTTAGAGGTTCAGGTGGATGAAGACTGCAGCCATATTATTGCGCGCAGACAACCTGCAGCACGTGATTTGCGCATGATCATGATGATGGTGAAAACCATCACGGATCTGGAGCGGATTGGTGATGAAGCCACTAAAATTGCACGGACTGCCCAGCGCATCTACGAGCAAGACCGGATGTACAAACCACGGTTCAACGAGATCAAAACCATGGTTGGCATTGTGCGTGAAATGCTGCGTACAGCGCTGGATTCATTTGCACGCCTGGATGTCAGCCAGACCGTGGAAGTCGCCAGACAAGACGAGCAGGTGGATGAACAATTCCGCGCCGCCATGCGTCAGTTGATCACATTCATGCTGGAAGATCCACGTACGATCTCGATGTCACTTGAAGTACTGTTTGTGGCAAAAGCCATTGAGCGCATTGGCGACCATGCGAAGAACATCTCGGAGTACGTGGTCTATATGGTCAAAGGCAAAGATATCCGTCATACCAGCCTGGAAGATATTCAGCGCGAGACGCAGTCGTAATAGACCGCAAATAAAAAGCACTCCGAGGAGTGCTTTTTATTTTTGTTGGCCGGGATACGGTTAAAGCCTCATCGCATTAACCATTTTCACTAGGCAGAAGGAGGCACATAGCCAGTGGCAACATCTGCGCCTTCGCCAAAAAAGTACTTTTCGGTTTGCTCGGATAGATATTTACGTGCACTCGGGTCCGCAAGGCTCAAGCGGTTTTCATTGACCAGCATGGTCTGCTGTTTTAACCAGCCTGCCCAAGCTTCTTTAGACACATGCATATAAATCTTTTTACCCAGTTCTCCCGGATAAGGCGGAAAATCCATGCCTTCGAGCTCTTTGCCCAGTTTCACACATTGCACCAATCTTGCCATGTTCGATCCTCACTACACTGCTAAAAGCGCTATCATAGCGCATGTTAAAATCTGATGTTCGCAATTTTAGAGATAAGCCATGCAAAACAACACCCCTTCAGGTCACCAGGAAAGTCCATTCAAAGGCAAAACCGGCCTCCGGCGCTTGATTAATGCCTTTGGCTACTCCATGGATGGCTTCAAAGCCGCTTATAAGCATGAAGATGCTTTCCGTCAGGAGGTCTGGCTCTCGCTGGTGCTGATTCCTCTGGCATTTTACCTGGAGTCTGAAGCCCTGCACCGCATCCTGATGGTGGGCAGTGTGTTGCTGGTCATGATTGTGGAGCTGCTGAATTCGGCGGTTGAAGCGGTGGTAGACCGCGTGTCGATTGAACGGCATGCACTGGCCAAGCGAGCCAAAGATATTGGCAGTGCTGCCGTGTTGTTGGCATTGATCAACTTGACGGTAGTCTGGGGCTTGATTTTATTCAATTAAATGACAACAGGCTGACCAAGTCAGCCTGTTGCTTTGATCTGTCGCGCCTCTGCGCGCCGCGTAATGCGGCGTCCAGAGGGCGCAGTTAGTCCCACCGCTTAAAAGTCGGCGCGGGCGCCCACCAATACCGCCCTCGCGCCTGACGGGGCAATATCCTTCAGAAAAGAAGCGTGCTCACGGATCTCTTCATTGAGCAGGTTATTCGCCTTGGCAAACAACTCCACGTTATACTTCACCGGCAACTTGTATGCAACCAATGCGCTAACATTAGTATACGCATTGGTTTTGAGCTCGTTCTCGGCCACGTTATTCTGCTTAAAGGCATGCAGCACATCGAGGCGAGCATTCCAGTTACCCAGGCGATAATCTAACCCACCGCCCAAACGCAAGGGCGAAATCCTTGGCAAGTATTGATTATTACGCGTGTCTTTGGCATGCACGTAGTCACCGCGCATTTTTAATGTCCACTCGTCGTTCAAGGCAAACTTGCCTTCTAACTCCAAGCCCTTGAACAAGGCCGGAACCGCTCTAAACTGTGCTTCAGGCAATAGCTCGCCATCCACCGGCACCTCAATGCCTGTATTAAACAAGCCGATAAAGTTTTTAAATTTGGTGGCATACGCGCCTAGCGTCACACTGTGACCACCTGACTTCCATTTGAGCTGCGCATCAATACCGTTGGAGCGCTCTTTGCTGAGGTTAGTATTACCGACCTCCACCTGCCCAGTCGCAATATGTGGTCCATTCGCATACAGTTCAAAATAGCTAGGTGCACGCTCGTTATGCGACAAGTTAGTCGTCACACTCCAGGATTCATCAATGGTGTACAGCCCCCCCAGCGCAAAGCTATTGGGGTTAAAGTGTTTGCTAAACGCCTGGGTGAATTTATCATCGACATGGGAGTCTATCGAGGTCTCGCCAAACCGCCCGCCAAAGGTGACTTTGTGTTTATCGATTGCATACTCTTCGTAGACATAAGCCCCTTGGTCCACGGTGGTGACACTAGGCACAAATGCCTCTTCGCCCAAGGCCTGAAAACGCGTGTTCTGGAACTGATAGCCGACCACTCCATTCAAGCCAGCCAGTGGGACATGGGTGGCTTCGAGGCTACCCTGTAAACCACGGTTTTTAAAAGTGGTACTCGGGTCGCCATTCTCCACTTCTACATGCTCATAATTGGTATAAGCCATTCTCACCTTGATTTTTTGCACAGGCCCCTTGAGTTCTCTCACCTCACCTGCCAATTCCGTACGTTTGTTTTCCATATTGATTCTGACCCCCTCTTCCGCCACGGTGCCATAGTGGTTGTTGGAGTCCGCATAGGAAATCCCCAGATAGCCTGTATCAAAGGTCCAGGAAGCACCCAATGCGCCGCCATTGGCCAGCGCAGAACTATTATTGAGCTTGTCCTTGCCGCGACTATCGCGCGCAGTACCATCGGCCAAACTCTTGCGCTTGGAAAGCGCATAGCCAGGAATCTCAAGATTGCTGGTTTCACGGCTGTAGATATCGGCATGCAATGCAAACAGGCCATTGCCCACATCGACCACCGCAGCGCCATTGCGCGTATTGTCTGGCCCGCCAAACCTGGTTTCAGCGCGGCCGGTATAGCCATTAAGGGATTCTTTAGGGATACGGTGGTCAATCGCGTTGACGACACCGCCCATGGCACTGCCGCCATACAGCAACGCTGCCGGACCTCGCACCACATCAATTTGCTCAATAATCAATGGATCCACGCCCACTGCATGGTCAAAACTCAGTGACGAGGCATCCAGAATGCCGACACCGTTTTGCATGATACGCACACGCTCGCCGTCCAGGCCACGGATAATCGGACGCGAAGCATTTGGACCAAACTGCGTGGCCGTCACGCCCGGAATGCCATTCAGGGTTTCGCCCAGAGTCCCCTGACGACGCAAACTGAGCTCACGTCCGCCCAGTACCGAGACCGGCACCACCATATCATCCGATGCCACGCCCAGGGGATTGCCCGTGACAGGCACATTATCAATATCAAGGGTTTTCGCGTCTTCTGCCGAGACCAGCATGGGCGAGCTCAACGCCGCCATCAATGCCAGCCATAATGATTTTTGCTGCCCACGTGCAGACATCCTCTTTTGTAACATTTTCATTGTTTTTTCCAGACAAGGTCAGGCAGTGCTGTGTGCACTGCATAAATAGCTCACTCCAGCCGCAAGCGCGACCTGGAGAATGTATCGTCAAGGGTTAAACAATGGCAGGAGGGGCGCGTGCGGCATAGGCCGCGAGCGTTGGGCGCTGTATGGCAATCGCCAGGGCGCTGATGACAGCAAGATAGCTAAGCTCTGGCAAGCTCCATTGCTGGGCCTGCGTCATCACCCCGACGAGATGCGCGTAGGCGACACAGAGCCGGCATTGGTCTTTGCTTTGATGTTTGTCAGATTGCGAGTGTTGCGTCAGCTCTTTGAGATGGGTAATTTCATGTGTGACAAGGCCTGTCTGCGTGATCGCAAACAACACTGCCAATAGAAAATACACATAAAAGCGCTTTAACATGTTGAATATACTAACATAAATTCTTGCCCACAGAATGCAACTCTATTGCATTTTTATGCAAAAGCCATGCGTTTTAGCGAGATGAGCAAGTGAAAAGCTAGAGATTAACGACGCGCTTGGGGGCAATACGGCCATCGCGCTGCTGCTGGCCGACCCCAAGAAACAAGCCGGAAGCACTATAAATACGTAAATCGCCCGCTGGGATAACGCCAGCCAGCCAGACTGGATTGCCTTGTTTGAAATAATAGGCGGCATCCTGATGCAGCTCGACTTTAGGCAGGATTTGAATAGCACTATCGACAGGCAGCAGCAACGCATCGCGCTGCTCAATAGACATCTGCTCCAGAGCTTCTATCGTCACGGTCTCGGCGATTTGATAAGTGGCGGTCGCCGTACGGCGTAAAGCTGTGAGGTGCGCACCCACATTGAGTGCTTTACCGATATCCTCGCCTAAGGTGCGGATATAAGTGCCTTTGCTACAACAGACTTCGATTTCTGCACTATTCTCAGCACAGGCCAAGACACGCAATGCATGAATGGTTACCTGACGCGGTGCACGTTCTAGCTCGACACCATTACGCGCGTATTCATACAAAGGCTTACCGTTTACCTTGAGCGCAGAATACATGGGAGGCACTTGTGTAATTGACCCCATAAACTGCGGCAACACGCGCTCAATCTCTGCACACGACACCTGGCAAGCCACCTCACTGACGACGTCACCCTCTTTATCTCCGGTGGTGGTGGTCACACCAAACTTGACGGTCGCCACATAGGTTTTGTTTTCATCTGTCAGGTGTTGTGCAAATTTGGTGGCTTCGCCCAAACAGATCGGCAACACGCCAGTTGCAAGAGGATCCAAGGTCCCGGTATGTCCGGCTTTTTGGGCCTGATATAACCATTTGACCTTTTGCAGGGCCTGATTGGATGAAAAGCCATAGGGCTTGTCCAGCAACAACACGCCACTGACGGCACGTTTAATGCGTTTGGTTTGCATAGCGCGAAAGGAGGTGAAAATTATTCTTGCGGAGGGGTATCAGACAAAGCGTCGCTGATCAGCTTGTCCATGTGCATCCCACGATCTATGGATTCATCATAGACAAAATGCAACTGCGGGACAGTACGGATCATCATGCGCTTGCCCAGCTGCGTACGCAAAAAGCCGGCGGCTTTTTCCAGGCCGGCTTGCAGGCCTTTGCTATTCTTCTGCGCGGTGTAAAAGACCTTGGCATGTGCCATATCCCCCGCCACCTCAACCCCGGTCAAGGTGACCATCTGCACACGCGGGTCCTTGATCTCAAACATGAGCAAATCCGCCAGTTCACGGCGCATTTGCTCAGAGATGCGGTCATTTCTTGAAAATGCTTTAGCCATTAGAGTGTTCTGGCCACTTCAACGACTTCATAAACTTCAAGAATATCGCCGACTTCAATCTCATTGTAGTTCTTGAGAGACAAGCCGCACTCAAAGTTATTTTTAACTTCTTTAACGTCATCCTTGAAGCGTTTCAGGGAGTCCAACTCACCGGTATGAATAATCACATTGTTACGCAACAAGCGGACTTTGGAGTTACGTTTAACCACGCCATCCTGTACATAACAACCGGCCACTGCACCCACTTTGGAGATCCGGTATACCTCGCGGATTTCTACCGTACCAATCATTTGCTCTTTCTGCTCGGGTGCAAGCATGCCACCCAGCGCCGCTTTGATCTCGTCCACAGCTTCGTAAATGATGTTGTAGTAACGCAGGTCGACATCCAGATTCTCAACCAGCTTACGTGCCCCGGCATCAGCCCGGACGTTAAAGCCGATCAGCACCGCACTTGAAGCGGCAGCCAGGTTCACATCTGACTCACTGATGGCACCCACGCCGGTGTGAATAATATTCACACGTACTTCGCTGGTAGACAGTTTTTGCAGGCTGGTGGTCAAGGCTTCGTAAGAACCCTGTACATCTGACTTGATAATCAGGTTCAGGGTTTGTACTTCGCCTTCAGCCATCTGCTCAAACATGTTTTCAAGTTTGGCAGCCTGCTGCTTGGCCAGTTTCACATCGCGGAACTTGCCCTGACGGAACAAGGCAATTTCACGCGCCTTGCGCTCGTCGTTCAAGACGATGGTTTCTTCACCAGCACTTGGCACATCAGACAAGCCCAGAACTTCTACCGGAATAGACGGGCCGGCTTCTTTAATGTCGTTGCCATTCTCGTCAAGCATGGCACGCACACGGCCATAAGCCGTACCTGCCAGCAGCATATCGCCGCGGCGCAAGATACCGGACTGCACCAGTACGGTAGACACCGGACCACGCCCTTTATCCAGGCGACCTTCAATGACCAGGCCTTTGGCTGGCGTATTGAGCGGGGCTTTCAACTCAAGCACTTCCGCTTGCAGCAACACTGCTTCCAGCAACTCATCAATGCCTTTACCGGTTTTGGCAGACACTTCACGGAACATGGTATCGCCACCGTACTCTTCAGGCACCACTTCATGCGAGATCAGCTCGCTTTTCACGCGTTCAGGCTGCGCTTCAGGTTTATCAATCTTGTTAATCGCTACCACGACAGGCACGTTACCGGCCTTGGCATGGTGAATCGCTTCAATTGTTTGTGGCATCACGCCATCATCCGCGGACACCACCAGAATCACGATATCGGTCGCCTTCGCACCACGGGCACGCATAGCGGTAAAAGCCTCGTGACCAGGGGTATCCAGAAAGGTCACCATGCCACGTGGTGTTTCCACGTGATAAGCACCGATATGCTGGGTAATGCCACCAGCTTCACCTGACGCCACGCGACTGCGGCGGATATAGTCCAGCAAGGAGGTTTTACCATGGTCAACGTGACCCATGACCGTGACCACCGGTGGACGTGATTCCAGAATCGCTTCAACGCCTTCGGTTTCTTCCAGGAAGCTTTCAGGATCATTCGCAGCCGCGGCTTGCGCTTTGTGACCCATTTCTTCGACCAGAATAATCGCAGTGTCCTGATCCAGCACCTGGTTGATGGTCACCATCATGCCCATTTTCATTAAGGCCTTGATCACTTCCGCCGCTTTGACAGACATTTTGTGCGCCAAATCCGCAACCGAAATGGTCTCCGGCACCATCACCTCTTTGATGATAGGTTCGGTTGGTGCATTAAAGGCGTGCTGATCATCTTTATTGGATTTGTGATGCTTGCCCTTAGGGGTGCGCCAGCCTTGAGCGCCGCCAGCAGGTGCATCCCCGCGTGTTTTAATGCCGCGTTTTTTGTTCTCGTTTTCATTCCAGTCGCGGTTGTCGGTCTTGGCTTTTTTATCTTTATTTTCTGGCTTGTCTGTTGCTTTGGCAGCGGGCTTGTGTAGCGTCCCTTCAGACAACTTGGTGGCTGCGGGTTTATTCTTCGCAGCCTCGGCCTCTGCCTGGCGCTTGGCTTCTTCTTCTGCGCGACGTTGTGTCAACGCTTGCTTGCGCTTGATATCTTCTGCCTGCAAGGCAGCCAGCTTGGCCGCACGCGAAGCTTCTTGTTCACGTAAGGCAATCTCCTGCGCCGACAGAACCACGCCTTTTTTCACAGGGGCTGGGGCTTCTACGACTGGTGTAAGTGCTGGTGCCTCAACTACTGGCTCAGGCTCTGGCTCTGGCTCAGGTTCAGCCACGACCTCAACGATCTCTTCGATCACAGGTTCTTCCACCACGACCGGCTCAACCTCTACGGGCAAGCTCTCCAGAACTTCTGCTGGTACTGGCTCGGCTTCATCATAAGCAGCGGCATCCACAGGCGGCTCATAGCCCAGCTCAGGGCGCTCCAGCACGCGTTTTTTACGCACTTCCACCTGAATCGTACGGGCTTTACCTGAGCTATCCAGCTTTTTGATTTCGGTGTTCTGCTTACGGGTCAGTGTGATCTTGTTTTTAGGCGCGTTACCTGCCCCATGCTCTTTACGCAAGTAATCCAGCAAGGCAGCCTTGTCACCCTCTTCCAGGAAATCATCCACAGACGTTTTATGAACGCCTGCGCTTTTCAGTTGCTCGATAAGAAGAGTCGTTGGAAGACCCAGCTCGGCGGCAAATTGTGCGACGGTTGAAAGTGCCATGTACTGCTCCAGTTCAATTACTTTATTTTTTAATTAAGAGGTATGCATGATGTTTTAAACGCATAGGTTATTTAAAACGCCTGGTTACTTAAACCAGGGTGCTCGCGCCGTCATAATCAATGACTTCGCACGCTCTTCATCTATTCCGGTCAACTCAACCAGCTCATCGACTGCCAGTTCGGCCAGATCTTCGCTGGTATGAATCTCGCTGGCTGCCAGTTTATGGGCAGTGTCTGCATCCATACCATCCAGCGTCATCAGGTCGTTGGTGTCTTCTTCAACTTTTTCTTCTTTGGCAATCGCCTCGGTTAACAAGGCAGCACGTGCGCGTGAACGTAACTCATTGATCGTGTCTTCATCAAAGGCCTCGATTTCAGCCATCTCTGCCAAAGGCACGTAGGCAATCTCTTCCAGTGTGCTAAAGCCTTCCTGCACCAGGATATCCGCCACTTCTTCGTCCACATCCAGCTTCTCGATAAACAATTGGCTGATTTTGGCATACTCGTCCTGACTCTTCTGCGCAGCCGCTTCTTCGGTCAGGATATTCAGGTTCCAGCCAGTCAGTTCCGACGCCAGACGCACGTTTTGACCGTTGCGCCCAATCGCTACCGCCAATTGCTCTTCGTTCACCACCACATCCATGCTGTGTGCATCTTCATCGACCACAATCGACGTCACTTCAGCTGGCGCCAAGGCATTAATGACAAACTGTGCCGGATCCATGCTCCACAATACGATATCCACGCGCTCGCCACCGAGCTCAGAAGTCACCGCTTGTACACGGGAGCCACGCATGCCCACGCAAGTCCCCACAGGATCCAGGCGCTGGTCATTGGTTTTAACCGCAATTTTGGAACGCAAGCCAGGATCACGCGCCGCAGAACGAATCTCCAGCAGGCCTTCTTCGATTTCAGGCACTTCCAGCTCAAACAAACGCTTGAGGAACTCGGGAGCGACACGCGACAGGATCAGTTGCGGCCCACGGCCACCACGGTCCACGCGTGACAGATAAGCACGCACACGGTCACCCACGCGCAGGTTTTCTTTTTGAATCATGGCTTCACGTGGCAGCAGGCACTCAATACGGCCTACTTCAATAATCGCATTGCCTTTTTCCATCCGCTTGATCACGCCAGTGACCAGGCTTTCGCCACGCGCCAAAAAGTCCTGGATCATTTGCTCACGCTCAGCTTCGCGCACCTTCTGCAAAATCACCTGTTTTGCTGCCTGTGCGCCAATGCGGCCAAACGAGATCGACTCTAATGGCTCTTCGTAATAGTCGCCAATTTGTCTGCCAGCAGCACGTTCGTCTTCTTCATCAAACTGGTAAGCCGAGCTTTCCAGCAGGTCATATTCTACATATTGCCAGCGTCTAAAGGTTTTGTAATCTCCGGTTTCACGGTCAATTTCGACACGAATATCTGCGCCTTCTTCATGGTTCTTTTTCGTCGCCGAAGCCAATGCCAATTCCAGGGCAGTAAAGATTACCTCTTTATCCACGTTTTTTTCATGGGCCAGGGCATCAACCAACAACAATAATTCACGACTCATCGTAATCTCCAACTCACCGTACGGATTAGCTAAAACAAATTAATCAAAAACCGGGCTCAATCGAGCCTTATCTATATTATCCAGCGACAATCTATAAACCCAGCCATCGCACTCAATCAACACTTTCCCCTCGTCAACGCCTTGCAACTGTCCCAAAAAAGTCTTTCTGGGCAATGTGGTTGGCGTTGCTTTAGGGCCATCATCCGGAATACCCACTCGCAATTTGATTTGTGCACGCTCACCAGTAAAACGCATAAAATCACGTTCCTTGCGCAACACACGATCCAGACCGGCAGAAGAGACTTCCAGGCGGTCATAATCGATATCCAGTTCTACCGTCAGCACGTTGCCAAGCTGGTTGCTCACCAGAACACAATCATCAATCGTAACGCTGTCCTTATTGTCTTTGGGTGCCAGCTTGTCGATGAACACGCGCAATAATTTGCCACGATTGGCTGCCTCAAAATCAACCAGCTCGTATCCTAACTGCGTGACTGTCTTTTCAACTACCGAATGCAAATTTTGCATACGCACCCTTAATTCAAAACGTTACGTCCAAAAACAAAAAATGGGCGTAACGCCCATCTATCATTTTGATTATACCAAAATTCCTTTTAAATTCAAAGTAACAGATGGCGCAATGACTGGGTCGGGCGGGTTTTGTTTGACGTCTACAGCCTGTAGTAGCCCGAACGGGTCAATGACATACGCCTGTGTATTTTTTAAGATGTGTGTAAAAGAGGGAGAAGCAGCAGATCAACAACCGCTTGAGCGGTGTCAATTATATTTTACGCTGCA